>JBCCZI010000076.1:0-21888 GCA_039187815.1 Pseudomonadota bacterium
CGCCACGTCGAGAGATGCTGCGGCGTCAGGCGATGGCGCCGGGCAACGTCATCCACGCGCGCCCCCGGGGCAAAGCTCTCGAGAACGATCCGCGCCTTCTCCTTGTCGAGCCAAGACCGCCGACCCGTCGGACCCTCGAGCACGGACATCCGATCGGCAATGGATCTCACTTCGGCTAACAAATGTTGGTCGTTTTGTTCGAGATGTTTCATCTCACGATCTCTCTCTACAGAAATCGTTTGAACCTCACAAAGCGATCACCAACAACGTGGCGCCCGCGCAGCGCTTACGTTTGGCTTCCGGCTTGAGATGCTTGATTGGCGGTACAACCCGACAATCTAGGGCGCGCACTTGCAAAACGCATTCCCAGACTTGCCGGGAAACGTGTCCCGCGATCAATTGCACCGGAGCGTTTGGCAGATCGCAGACTGTAGAAGCCGGTTATGGCACCATCAGCCGATATTTAACTTGAACCTCATGACAGAATATTCTCGCTGCTGTCAGGTGAAGAAGTGGCTGTGCGCCATCAAGGCTGCCTGGATCAAGCCCGCTGCCGTACGGCAGCAATGATGTGGCAAAACCCGTGATCCAGATTTCAAACTGAGGAACTACCTGACACTCGGACACATTGACATGACCGTCTATAGCTTATCAATTGAGTCGGATACCGCGCCACAGGGTGCTCCCCCCGAGGGTGGGCGCGCCGTTTGCAAGCAAGGCCAAAGGCTCATGACCAACACCCGTGTTGCGCATTGCCACCGTGAGACCCCAGACCCAGCCGAGTTTGTGTCGGTTTGCCTCGAACGGGCGCGCCATTGCGCGTTTCGCGCACAGCTGGACCGGCGAATCGACTGCGAGAGTTTGACGGACCTCGAGCGCTGTTCCGGCTGCCCGTTTCAGGACGAGACGCTGTCGCTTCTGCTCAAGCTGATGCCGATGGCCTTTGGTCGGCGCGTCGTCTTCCACCGGCCGGGTGCGAGCGACACCACCTTTGACGAAGCCTGGCTGCTGCGCTTGATCGAATCAGTGCGCAATGGCGATGAGGCCAGCGCAACGTTCGCCCTTTGCTCGCGGGTCGAGCGCCGCTTGCGCCCGGCCATGCGAAATCTTGCAAAACGCTGCGCGGAAAACCTTGACGCACCCGGATTAGAACTATTCTAATTATAAGAGCGAGCCAGCCGCCCGGCAGGAGACCCTGTCGGCCAGCCAGCCAGCCCAACCGGATAGCGAACTGAGGACAGCGATGCAGGATCTTGCCACCAAGCTCGAGGCAACGGCCCTTGAGGCGATCGTCGAGGGGCTCACCCAGGCTCTGGCCGAGACGGCCGTCGAGACCATGAAGGCCCAGAACTATCACTGGAACGTGACGGGGATGGCGTTTGGGCCGCTCCATGACCTGTTCCAGAAGATGTACGAAGACCACTTCCCGGCACAGGACGAACTGGCCGAGCGCATCAAGGCGCTGGATGGCCATGCGGAAGGCCGGCTGAGTGTGCTGCTCGAGCGCTCCAAGATCGTCGAGTGTGACGGCACTGTCTCGGCAGAGAATATGATCGAGGGTCTCGCCGCGGACCAGCTTGTGCTGGCTGGCACCATGCGCGCTCTGGCGGAGGCCTCTGAGAAGAATGGCGATCCGCTGACCCAGGACCTTGCGATCGAGCGCGGCCTTGTGCACGAGAAGTTCGCCTGGATCCTGCGCTCCCACCTAAAGTGAACGCGGAGTGCGGGCGCCGGCTCTGACCCGGCGGTATCCGTCGCAAGATAGCCAAAGGGGGTCCAACATCACTGCGGCCCAATTTACTTGGTGAGGATCAGCTTGCCCTGCCGGGTGATCCGCAGCGTGTAGACTTGGTCGTTCAGCTCGATCAGAGCGATGTCGCCGCCCTCCATCAATTCGCCGGCGATGTGCCGGGGAAACTCACGCACCGGCGGCCGGTCGGTGTGCAGTGGGGTTGTGGTCATCGGGTCCTCCCTTCGATCCAGTTCAACAGCCCCTCGAGGTCGGGAACCATCGCCTGGAGAGCAGCGGTGATCCTGGCGAGATCGCCGAAGATCTCCGGAGCCGGTGCGGCCAAATGTGCAGTACAGCCGACCGCGCGGTCACGTTGTTCCATAGGAGCAGTCCCATCCGAGGTTGTCGGCCAGGCTTCCCGAAGATGCAGGCCGGGTGGCTGGGCTCGATTAATCTGAGTGAAACACTCGGCTTTGTCAATCCCGATCAATGTTATCGGAAATGCCGTTTGCGCCTTTGAGCAGGGCACCTTGCGGCGAACTCTGATACACTCAACCACACGCGGATGCAGGCACGGCACGCCGGCCACGCGGAGGGCACTGACATGGCCACGACACCGCAACGCTGGGTTCGAGAGCGTGTCCACCAGATGCCCGCCGGGCACTGGAAGCAGCAACAGCCTGGCCGGGTTTTGACGCTCGCCAAGCGCGGCGCCCTCGTCGATCTCGAGCAGCATCTCGACGGTGCGCCGGACAGTGTGAACCGCCGCGGCCCTCATGGCCGCACGCTGCTATGGGAGGCCTGTCGCGCCGGCAAATCTGCGGTGGTGGAGCTTTTGCTGAGTCGCGGCGCCGATCCGGCCCTGACCGGCTGCTACAACACCGAGAGCCATGTGCAGCTTGACGCTCTGAGCGCGGCGTCGTTCTACAAGCGCCCCGAGATCGCCGCCCGGCTCGAGGGATATCGGCTCCGGAGCGATCTGTTCCGCCTCTGCTTTCGCGGCGATCTGGTCGGCGTCGAGGCGCTACTGGATGCCGCGCCCGGGGCGATCGCCGATGACGACCCGGAGGATGCCATCTATTACATCCCGCCCATCGCCTTCGCGGTGGCGGGCGGCCACACCGACATGCTCGAGACGTTGCTCGCCCGACGGGCTGAGGTCGCGCCGTCCTCGACGCTGCTGATCTTTCTCATCGCCTTGCTCGACCGCACCACAGCACTCGATCCGCTGATGGAGGCCGGGCTCGAACTCGATGCCTTCGATTCGAGCACCTGTCTGGTCGCGCGCTCGCTCTCCGGCCTCGAGGCCCTGATTGCCCGGGGCATTCCGCTCGACAAGCCGGGATCGACCGGAGCGCCGGCTCTCGTGCATCTCAGCGAGCCCCGGCGTGGCCATGTGACGCCGCGGGTGCAATTGCTGCTGGCCCATGGAGCGGATGCGAATGCCACCGGTCCCGATGGGCGCACCGCGCTCCACCACGCGGTGGTGCGCCGGGATGCGGATCTGCTGCAACGCCTCTTGGACCACGGCGGCGATCCCGGGCAATGCGATGCCGACGGGCAGAGCCCAAGGGATCTCGCCGCAACGCTTGGCTTTGGGCACCCCGCTCTGTCTGGCGCTTGAGGCGCGGCTAGCCCCGGCGCCCATCGCCTTGGACCGAGGCCAGCACCGCCAGCAGCACGATGGTGCCACCGGCCAACGTCGCGAAGCCGGGGACCTCCGTGAAAATCAAGAAGGCGAGGGCGGGCGCGAGCGGGGTCTCGAGCGCGCTGATCAACGCCGTCTGGCCGGCCGGCACCCGCTTGGCCCCCTCGGCCAAGGCAACCGAGGCCACTGCGAACAACAGCCCAAACGCCGCCAAGATCAGCACCTCGACCAAATCCACGCCGAGCGGCGCCCCAAAGACCCCGGCCACCGGCAACAACAGCACCGATTGCATGGCCGCGGGGCCCGCCCCTGGCGTGTTCGGATAACGCCGGTAGAGCACCATGATCGTCGCCACAGCACCTGTCATGCCCAGCGCGAGCAGATCGCCCGCCAGGCTGATCTGACCCACCGAGCCCGAGACGATCACGAGGACGCCCAGCAGCGCCGCCAGCGAGCCCACCAAGGTGCGCGACGAGACCCTCTCACCGATCGCGATCCAAGCCAGCAGCGCCGCGATCAAGGGCGCCACCGCATAGATCAGCGAGACATTGGCGATGCTGGTGAGCTTGAAAGCTGGGATGAACGCGGCCGTCCCAAGGGCGCCGATGACCGCGACGGCCCAGCCGCTCCGTCCCATCTCGCAAAAGTTCGTGCGCATGTGGCCCTGTTGCGCTGTCCATGCCGCGGTGAGCGCCGCTGCGAAGAGGCCGCGCCAAAAGATGACCTCCCAGGGCCCGGCCGAGACGCCCTTGGTGAACAGGCCGGCCGTGCTGTAGGTCGTCGCCGCGGTCACCAGAAACAGCACACCGATGACGTAGTCCGACCTCGGCTGGAATTGCCTGCGCGCGCGTTTCTCGGACGTGCAGCGGGCGCTCGGATCGCTTGTGGGATCTTGATGCATGCCTGCCCTCGCCCGTTGTACGCAAAGAAAATTGCCGTCGCTCCAGTGCGTTTGTATGCGCTTAAGACTTTCTAGACAAACGGAGAAAACTCAGCCTATTCTTTAGAAAATATAGGGTATAGTGATGGCAAGAGCGCTCCCTCCGCTCAATGCGCTGAAGGCGTTCGAGGCCGCGGGCCGGCATCTGAGCTTTACCAAGGCGGCGGGCGAGTTGAACGTGACGGCGGCGGCTGTCAGCCATCACGTCAAGGCGCTTGAGGAGGCGCTCGGCACCCCCTTGTTCCACCGCCTCACCCGAGCGCTGCGGTTGACCGAGGCCGGGCAGGCGGCGCTGCCTCTGCTCGGAGCTGGGTTTGACAAACTCACCGAGGCCGTCGAGCAGATCCGCGCCCACGCCGGCAGCACCTTGTTAACCCTCAGCGTCAGCCCCTCCTTCGGAGCCCTCTGGCTCGTGCCGCGGCTCGAGCGCTTCCGCCTCGCGCATCCTGAGGTTGAAATCCGGCTCGACGGTACGGATCGCCGCGTCGATGTTGCTCGTGGTGAGGCCGATCTGGCCCTGCGCTATGGCCCCGGCGGCTATGAGGGCGTGTGTGTTGACAAGCTTTTTGACCAGGTGAACACGCCGGTGTGTAGCCCGGCGCTCGTCCAAGGCTCCCGGGCCCTGCGGCGGCCTGCGGATCTGCGCCACCACACGCTTCTGCACATCGATTGGAAGGCCGCGGAGCCGAGCTGGCGCATGTGGCTGTTGGCCGCTGGCGTAAGCGATGTCGACGCTGCCCGCGGGCCGCGGTTTACGATGGAGAGCATGGCGGTCGACGCGGCTCTGGACGGCCAGGGGGTGGCGTTGGTCGGCGATATGCTGGTCTCGGACCACCTTGCCGCCGGCCGCCTCGTCCGTCCCTTCGGCCCCGAGCTCAGCACACGGTTGAGCTTTTCCTACTATCTGCTCAGCGCACAGACGGCTGTGGCGCCAAAGGTGGCCGCGTTTCGCGACTGGCTGCTGGCCGAGGCGCGCGAGATCCGAGAGAGGGACACCGTGCCGGGTCCGCGCTGACGCCGGCTAGAAATTCACTCCTAATTCCGAATTCTGATTGTTGAAAAGCCTGTATTACGCTGGGATACAGGATAAAATACCTCTGCCGGTGCGACGGGCGCGGTCTGTGCGCCCTTTCTCAAACCTCTCGTTTGCGCAGGACCCCTGGTCGGCGCACCGGAAAGGACCACCCATGAAGTACGTGAACTTTCAAACGTTTACTGTCGATGTCAAAGACGCCATTGCCACGGTCACCTTCGATTTCGGCTCGGTGAACGTCCAAGGCCAGGAGATGCTGGCCGATCTCAACAGCCTGGCCATGCGGCTCGAGCGCGATCGCAATGTCAAGGTCGTGGTCTTTCAATCGGCCAATCCCGAGATCTGGGTCTGCCACTACGACACCGAGCTGCTGAAGGACATGTCGACCGAGGCCGTGTCGCGCGATGAGGCCGAACTCCTGGATCTCCAGGCGGTCTGTGAGCGGCTCAGCAAGGTGCCCCAGGCCACCATTGCCAAGCTCGAAGGCTTTGCCCGTGGGGGCGGTCACGAGCTCGCGCTGGCCCTCGATATGCGCTTTGGCGCCCGGGGAAAGTTCAAATTCATGCAGATGGAGGTCGGTATGGGCATCCTGCCCTGCGGCGGCGGGGCCTCGCGCATGGCGCGACAGACCGGACTGGGCAAGGCGCTGGAGATCATCCTCAGCGCGCGGGATTTCGATGCGGACGAGGCCGAGGCCATGGGCACCATCAACAAGGCGCTGGAGCCCGAGGAGATTGGCGCCTATGTCGACGCCTTGGCCAAGCGCATCGCCCAGTTCCCGGCAGAATCGATCAATGCCTGCAAGCAGATGGTCTATGAATCCATCGACCGGCCCATCGCCGACGCGCTGAAGGCCGAGGCCTATTGGCTCTACCAAGCCACCAGCAAGACACCGGCGATCAAGCGCTTCACCATTGCCGATGACCAAGGGCTGGAGCATGACATCGAAAATCAGCGCAACTGGAATGCGTTGGTCATGCAAGTTCAAGAGATCCAGTGATCCCCACGCACCGTGCCGCTCCGCGCGGCACGGTGCCCTCGGATTGACAAACAGGGCTCAAGCCCCCCGCCGGGTCCAGATCGTGAGCACTAGTCCAGCGAGCACCAGCACAGAGCCCGCAAGGCGAACGGGGCCAAAGGCCTCGCCCAACACAAGGGCCGCGGAGCCCATGCCGAATACGGGCACCAACAGGGCAAAGGGCGCGACACGGGTGGTGCCATAACGCGCAATCAGGTGGCCCCACCCGGCAAAGCCCAGAATGGTGCCGATCACCGTGACATAGGCGAGGGCGGCCACCCCTTCCCAACGGAGTGCCGACAGCGCCGCGAGCCCGGCGCCCGGCCCTTCGAACCACAGCGAGAGCGCAAAGACGGGCAGGGGTGGGACCAGCGACGCCCAGACCATGAGGTTCAGCATCTGCACATCCCCGGCGCGGCGCATCAGAATGTTCGAGACGGCCCAAGCCATCGCGGCCAGGAGGATCAGAACGACGCCGTGCAGGCTCGCGGATCCCTCGACCGTCGAGCCGACGACGCCGATGCCTGCAAAAGCGACGGCCATGCCGAGGATTTGCCGAGACGAGGGCACCTCGTTCAACAGGATCGCCGCCAAGAGGAGCGTGAAGAAGGCCTGGGATTGCAGCAGCAGCGAGGCCAACCCTGCGGGCGCGCCCATATGCAGGCCGACAAAGAGCAGCGAGAACTTGACGACCCCCAGCACCGCGCCGATGCCAATCACGATCCGCCAGGGCGCGGATGGGGGCGGCAGGAAGAAGACCAGCGGGACGGCCGCCAGCGCAAACCGCAGCGCCGAGAAGAAGAGGGGTGGCACATGCGTGACCCCGATCTTGATCGCGACAAAGCTGAAGCCCCAGGCCAGCGCGATCAGGATCGCGAGCAGGAGGTCCCGGGGCGCCATATCGGATGCTCTAGGCCGGCGATCACATCTGGAACGGCAGCGTCGTCAACGCAGCCTCGATGCGCGCGTCCGTATCCAGCACCTGGACCGCATCACCGGGATGCGCCTCTGACGAGACGAGCGCATAGCCGATCATCCGCTTCAGCCGATAGGACCAAGCCTTGTGCGTCATGTGGCCGATTGGCGTGCCTTGGCGCTCGATGGGGAGCCAGATCCCTTGGGCCTCGGGGTCTTCTTCGGCCTCGAGCGTGATCCCGAGCAGATGCCGCTGCACGCCCTCGGCCTGGATCCGCCTAAGCGCCTGCACACCGATCACATCGTCCGGGACATCGAGATCGATGAACTTGCCGAGGCGCACCTCGAATGGATTTGTGCGCTCATCCGTGTCGGTGCCATAGTTCAAAAGCCCGCTCTCGGTCCGCTCGGACGGGTTGGGGTAGCCAGGGCCGATCCCGAACGGCGCTCCGGCCTCCTTGACCAACTGCCAGAGCTGGTCGCCCTTGGTGCCATCCATCAGAAAGAGCTCGAAGCCGCCTTGCTTGGACCAACCGGCGCGCACGACCTTGAGCGGGATGCCCTCGAGCACGGCATCTTTGAACCAGAAATAACGCAGCTCCCGCACCCAATCGCCGAGCAGCGAGGCCACCACATCCTCGGCCTTTGGGCCCTGGATGGCGAGGGGCGAGACATCCGGCTCGCTCACCTCGACATCCAGCCCGCGCTCGCCTGCGACACAGCGCGCCCAGAACCAGATGTCCGAATTGCCGATCGAGAGCCAATAGCAATCCTCGGCGATCTTGAGCGCGATGGGATCGTTGATCAGCACCCCGTGGTGATCGCAGAGCGCCACATATTTGCCCTGGCCGATCTGCTGGCGCGAGAGATCCCGAACGCACAGCACTTGCGCCAGCCGCGCCGCATCCGGGCCCTTGAGCTGCACCTGGCGCTGCACGGCCACATCCCATATCGAAACGCCATTGATCAGCCGCCAATACTCGGCCTCGCGATCGCCATACCCGCGCGGGACCAGCATGCGATTATAGGTCAGGAGCGACTCTGCGCCCTCTGCTATCGTCGACTGGTAAAAGGGCGATCGTCGCAAACGTCCGGCAGAGACAATGGGTGGCATGTTGAAAGTCCTTTCAGGCTTCGGAGGTTACGGCCGAACCGGGATGTCGATCTGCTTGCCTCGGGGGATCGCGCCTGTTCGATCATAGAAGGGCGGCACCAGAAGCTCCGCTGCCTGCAGCGATCCGTCTCGACAGCCGATCTGAACCGGTCTCGCCGCGCTCATCTCGGGGCTGTCGAGCAACACATAGCCGATGCTCTGGCCCAAGAGCGGGGAGACAGCCTCGGCACACACCGATCCAACCCGCGCCCCGTCCCGTTCCACCGCGCCCGTGATCGCGACCTCTCCGCCAAAGCATTTGAACCCGTACAGGCGCCGGGCTTTGGGCGCCGCTCGCAGGGCCGGTCTGCCGATGAAGTCCGTGTCCTCGTCGACAAAGCGCCCGAGACCGACATCATACGGCGTGGTGTAGCGGTTGAAATCCGAGCCCGCGTTCAAGATCCCAGCCTCGATCCGGCGGATGTTGAATGCATCGACCGGCGCCATGTCGAGCCCCAGCGGCGCGCCATGGGTTTGGAACAGCGCCCAGAGCGCGTCGACGTCATGATGCGGCTCGGTGTAGAACTCCCACCCCAGCTCATTGGTGAAGCCGGTGCGGGTGATGACGAAGCTCTGCCCTCCCAGACGAACCGTGGCGATGCCGTAGTAGCCAAAGCCAGCCGGCAGACCGCCATCGCTCATCGCATCTAGGAGCTTCAGAGCGTTCGGCCCCTGCACTTGCGACACGTAGACCCCGGGATCGCTGATCTCCACATCCATGCCGATGGCATGCGCACGCGCCCAGCCGTAGAAGTCGCCATCCGCCTGTACATACCAGAACCGATCGGGCGCGAGCCGCATGAGGATGCCGTCGACCAGCAGGCCCCCGTCCTCATAGCAGGCCAGGCCATAGCCGCAGCGGCCGGTCTTGAGCTTGCTGACATCGCGGGTGAACAGCCGATTCAGCAGGGTCTCGGCATCGGGTCCCTTGATCTCCAGTGGCAGCTCTCCGGTGTGCAACAGGCCGACCCTTTGGCGAAGCAGCCAATAGCCATCCTCCACGGATCTGCTGTCAAAGCACACCACCATAAAGCGCCGGTTGTAGACGCAATAATGCGGCCCCATCGGGCGCTCATGGGCGTGGAAAGGGTGCCGGCTGAGCGCTCCGACAGCCGCCCCTGGCCGCGACGCCACGAGATCGCTGTCCGTCTCCAAGCTCGGTTTCATGTGATCCCCTCGTCATCTCCGCCCCACACGCCACTGGCCTGGCTACCAAGCCGGAGCCGCAGTCCAAAGTGATTTGACCTCGACCAAGTGTTGAGAAAAATTCAAGTCATGAGCCACTGGATGCCATCTCTGAACGCCCTGCGCGCCTTTGAGGCCGCGAGCCGGTTGCTCAGCTATCGTGCCGCCGCTGACGAGCTGAACGTGACGCCTGGCGCCGTGAAGCACATGGTGGCCAAGCTTGAGGCCAGCCTCGGGGCTCAGCTCCTGCGGCGAATGGGCCAGGGGCTCGAGCTCACGCCCCACGGCGCGGCGGGAATGGCGGATCTCTCCCTGGGCATGCGGCATTTCTCCGAGGCCGTACAAAAGATGCGTCGGCACCGCCCCCACAAGCGGGTCATCCTGTCGGTCGAATCTTCGCTCGCCAGCACCTGGCTCAGCCCCAAGCTCGACCAGTTTTGGGCGCAGTATCCCGATATCGACTTGCTGGTCGACGTGTCGCAGCACATCAAAGATCTCCATCGCGGCGAGGTCGATGTCGCGATTCGTTACGGGGTCGCACGCACGCCCGGGCTGAGGGCGGTTCGTCTGTTCGAAGATCTGGTGTTCCCCGCCTGCAGCCCAGCCCTGGCCGCGCGAGAAAAGCTGAAGGACGTGCGCCAGCTCGGCAGCGTGCCGCTGATCCATTGGGATATGCAGCAGATGCATTGGGCGCGCGAAACGCGGCGCTGGTTTTCCTGGGACGGCTGGCTGCATCATGTGGGCGTCGCGGGTGTCGACGCCGCGAAGGGCAAGCGGTTCAGCGACTACGCTCTGGCGGTGCAGGCCGCGACCTCGGGCCAGGGCGTCATGCTAGCAGGCTGGCCGGCCATGGCCGATACTCTGGAGGCCGGACTGCTGGTCTGTCCCTTTGCCGGCGGGATTGTCGAGACCGATATCGGCTTTGACCTCGTCACCCGAGAAGACGCCGATCAACGCCCCGAGGTCGCCGCCTTCACCACCTGGCTGATCAGCCTTGCAGGCGAGGTTGGGCGCTTGCAGTAGAACACGACGCGCCGCTCAGCTCAGCACTGGGCATCTGCAACCCGTCCACAATCCGTCGGGGATTTGTCTGCCGTGTGGGCTTCGGTGGTCGACCCCTGTCCCAATGTGGCGAGGCCAACGATCTTGATCGGACGATCGACGACTGACCGCGTGCTCTGCAATCGGCCAACCGGAATGGTTCAAGAGGGTCTTGGTCTTGGCGACGCGCTCGGAGATCTCGGCTTGGCAAGCCGCCTTGCGTGTGCGGCCCTGGCGCGAGGCGCGCCAAGGCCCGCGAGACGCTTCCTCGCAACCATCGCCCTACAAGACCAAGAACGGGAGCGAGGTCCCTATGACCAAGCTGATAGACCGCGCGACATCGACAATGTTCGTGACTGTGCTGTCATAGCAGGCGATGGCGTCGCCCGGCAGAATGTAGGGATCAAGCTCGTCGCGGTCAGATCTGCGCAACAGATCTTCGATGCGCCGTTCAATCACGATTGACTCTTTCGTCAACGGGTTCCGAGAGAACAACACCACCGAGCGGGCAGCGTTCGTTGCGGCCGTGCCGCCGACACAGTTCATCCCAACCACCGCCTGGATCAAGCGGGTGCCGTAGCGCAGCTCCCGGGCCTCCTTGCCGATTGCAGACAGGGCATTCGCGTCGGCAGGCTTTGTTAGGTTGGACAGAAAGACCTTCACACCGGGCGCCGTCAACGCCATCGGTGCCATCAGCGCTTCCTGAAAGCAACCGCGGCTTGGAACGTCGATCTGGTCGTCCGCAATCAGAACCATATCGTCGAACCGACGGCCCGATACGGCGGGACGGGCATCGACGATGATGCGTTGGCCCCCTCGCAAGACGGTAACGTTTGCTAGATCCGCGTCGGGACGGATGCCTCCCGCCGATGCCAGGGCACGCGAAAGCGTTCGCCCCTCGCCCGAGGCACCGATCGCGTCTTGCCGCGCTTTGTCTACGGTGTCGCCGCGAATCCCGCCAACAGTGACGCTGCCGGGGTCGAACACGGCGCCGGCCACGTGGACCTTGGCCGCGGCCTTGTCCGCAAGGCGGACCGAAACCCGAGGCGCCACCCGGTAAAAGCCCTCGCGCACCAGTTGCGTGCGGATGGCATCCTCGACCGCATCGATTGTGCGACCATGGGCGCGGACCGCGCTGAGATGCGGCAGGCGCAGGGTTCCGTCCTGTCCAACTTCCGCTGACCCGGACAGGGTTTTGTCGTCCCCGATCGCGACATCCAAGAGATCGCTGCGCGACAGCAAATCAACCTGTGGTCGGAAGACAGGGTTTTGCCGGGTGGCGGCTGGCGCGGCGCATCGCTCAAGGTTGAGAGCAACAGACCTGTCATTGCGATCGTCGATCGTTTGGTCGAGATCGCTCCGGTACTGAGCTTGATAGGCTGTAACTTGCTCGACCGACTCGCGGTTCTCTGGAGTTCCGCCTGCGCATCCGGCGACAGCGAAGGCCACCGCCAATAGAACTCTACATGTAACAATACGGATCATGCTTGGCACCTAAACTAGATTTCTTCGCAGGGATCTATACGGCTATTCTGCATTACAACGGCAGGGATTTCGCATAGCTCTCTCAGGGCAATAGCTGGGAGAGCTATGCGAATGGATAGAGCATCACGATTTTGCATCGGATTGCTGTGCCTATGCTCGCAACACGCGCCGGTATCGGCGCAGTAAAACCAACGCCATGCACCAACAAGAGATGCGGTCTAAAATGGCGTTGACAGACAACAGAACGCTGGTCCGACACGTGTGTGCCTACACCGCGTCGGAGGCGGCGGCGAAGATTTCGCGGGTTGCCGTCGTGCTCGTCGTGGCACGCACAATGCCGGTCGAGGCGATTGGCCTCGTCGCCGCGGCCATGGCGGTTTCGGACATTCTGAAGGCGCTCACCGAGAATGGTGTTTCGCTGCGCATCATCCGAGCAGACGAGGCGGATCTGGAGGCGACCTGTCGCTGCGCGCATGGTCTGTTCTGGATCTGGTGTGTGGGGCTGTTCCTCATCCAGGTGGCGTTGGCCGGCGTGTTTTACGTCACCGGCGGCAGCGGGTTGATCGCCGGTATGATCGCCGTGCTCGCGATCGAGTATCTCTTTATGCCGGCTGGCCTGGTCCAATGCGCATTGGCGATGCGCGAGGGGCGCATGACCCAGACCGCGACAATCGCTGGCGGCCAGATCGTCGGGGCCAATTTGGCAACGGCTGTGTTGGTTTTCGTCTGGCCCGACCCCTATGCGATCATCTTGCCCAAGGTTTTGTCCGGTGCCATCTGGCTGATCGCCATGCGCCGGTTGCGGCCCTGGCAGAGGCCCGAGGTCCCGCCCGCACCGGTTCGCCCCTTCTTTCGCTTTGGCGCCGCAGTTCTCGGGGTCGAGATCCTCAAAGCCTTCCGACTGCAAGCGGACAAGCTGATCATCGGCGCAGTTCTGGGCGCCGAAGCGCTCGGGCTCTGGTTCTTCGCCGTCAATGCGGGACTGGGGCTTGCAAGCTCGTTCTCCGTCGCCCTCGGAACCGTCTTGTTCCCCAACCTCTGTGCATCATCCGATCCGGCGCGCACGCTGCGGCACACGCTTCTGCTGGCGCTTTGCGTTCTAGCGCCCGCGGTTGTGTTTCAGGCGCTGATGGCCCCCGTCTATGTGCCGCTGCTGTTTGGGGAGCGCTGGGCAGCCATCAGCGGCCTGGTCTCTATCCTGTGCCTTGCCGCGATCCCGCATCTTATCTGGACGGCCTGCGCCCAGTTTTTGCGCGCCCAAGATCGAGCGGCCTTGGAGTTCGGTCTCAGCCTGTCGCTGGCGGTCGCCGCTCTGGCGGTCACAGCGGCGCTGTCGCCCCTGGGGCTCGAGGTCGTGGCCTGGGGCACGGTGATCGCTGCGTTTGTTCTGCAAACCAGCGCCGCCGGGCTCGTGCTGGTCCCCATTTCCACTCTGCGGACCAAGGAGGCCTGATGATGCCGCAGATTTCGGTCGTGATCCCGTGTTTCAACGCCATGGAGACCCTCCCGCGGACGATTGACGTCTTGGCGAGCCAAACCTGTCGGGATTGGGAGGCGCTCTGCATCGATGATGGGTCTACGGATGACACGGCGCGGATCCTCGAGGATGCGTCCATCGCCGACCCGCGCATCCGTGTCCTCAGATGCGCCAATGGCGGGCCGGCCCGGGCGCGCAACAGGGCGGCAGAGATCGCACGCGGCGCGATCCTTGCCTTTCTCGATGCGGATGATGTCTGGCAGGACGCGCGCTTGCAGCAGATCATCGACCGGTTCAGGGCGCCGGACGCGCCCGATGCCGTGTTCGGCAAAACGGTCTTTTTTCAGGAGGACCCCAGCCGACCCACAGCCACGGCGACGTTGCCCCGTCACCCGCTCTCGGTTCCGGATTTTTTGGGCGAGAACCCGGTTTGCACGATGTCCAATCTCTCGGTGCGCACCGAGGTCTTTGCACGCACGGGCGGGTTCAACACCGCGATGCGTTATGCCGAGGATTTGGAGTGGTTGGTGCGCCTGACCGGACAGGGGGCCCGGGTCGTGGGCGATCCGTTGATCCTGACCTTCTATCGGACCAGCCTTGGCGGGCTCTCGTCAAACCTCGAGGCGATGCATATCGGCTGGCGCCAGGCGATGCAGACAGCGCGTGAGGTCAACCCAAGCATCAGCCAGAGCGCGGCTCACGCAGCCGAGGCCGTTCATCTGCGCTATCTCAGCCGCCGCGCCTTGCGCACGCAGCTGCCTGCGCCGGTCGTTCGCGGTATGGTCATGCGGGCGCTGAGGCGCAGCCCGGCGGGCTTCTTCTCCGACCCGCGTCGCGGTCTGCTGATCCTCGCCGCGGCACTGGTTCAGCCGCTTCTTCCGAGTTCCCTGCGGCGCGCCGTGTTTTAACCCAAGGGAGCCCACTCAATGCCTCAGGCATCCGTCATCGTGCCCGCCTATAACGGGCAAGCAACCATCCTGGAGACCCTGAAGTCTCTGGTGGCCCAGACCCATCAGGACTTTGAGATCGTCGTTGTCGACGATGGGTCGACCGATGAAACTCTGGCCGTGGTCGAGCAGGTCCAGTGCCCTCGCCTGCGCCTCGTCCGCCAGGCAAACCGTGGTTTGGCCGGTGCCCACAACACCGGGATCGCCGCCACGGACAGCCCGATCATTGGCTTTTGCGATGCCGATGATCTGTGGGTACCGGACAAGCTTGAGCGGCACCTGGCGCATCTCGAGGCAGAAAGCCGAGTCGGGATCTCCTTTTCGGGATCCGCCTTTATCGATATGGCCGGTCACCCCATCGGCCTCGCACAGCGCCCTCGGCTGAGGGACATCGACGCAGCCCATGTGCTGAAGCGCAACCCCATCGGCAATGGCTCGGCGCCCGTGATGCGACGAGAGGCCCTGGAAAGCCTGCGCCACCGGGCTCCCGACCCGGATGATCGCGACTGGTGGTTTGACGAGGAGTTCCGTCAATCCGACGATATCGAAGGGTGGACCCGGTTCGCCGTGCTCTCTGAGTATCGCATCGAAGGCATTCCCGGCCTGCTCACCCGGTACCGGATCAATCTGCACGGACTGTCCGCCAATACCGATGTCCAGTATCAGACTTGGGAGCGGATGCTGAGCAAACTGGCAACGATCGCGCCTGATCTTGTGGCACGGCACGGGCCGGCCGCTCGGGCCTATCAGCTGCGCTACCTCCTGCGGCGCGCCGTGTCGGCAAGGGATGGAGAGGCCGCTGCCGCGCTGTTGACGCGCCTGGTGCGTGGGTCAACCGCCCCCCTTTGGTCCGAGCCTGTAAAGACCATCGGAACGCTGGGGGCCGCGGCTCTTCTCGCCACCGCCGGTGCGCGCGTCTACGCCCCCCTGGAAGCGCTTTTCCTGACCGCACGCCGCGCTCGGCTTTGAACCGGAGAGACCCAATGTCCCGTAAAATTGTCCACCTGGTTGACGATCTGACGGCAGGAGGCGTCACACGCTTTCTGGAACATTTGGCGATGCTGCCCGAGCTTCAGGCCGCCTTCGAGCAAGACTATGTTGAGATCCGACGAGGTCGGTGGTCTGCCCCGGTGCTGGAGGCCGACGTCATCGTCTCGCACCTGTCGGTCTCGTGGAAGAACCTGGCGATGTTCCTGGCCTTGCGGGCCCTGAACCCGAACACGCCGTTGATCCATATCGAGCACAGCTACTCCCCGAGTTTTATGGAGCAAAAGGCGCGGAACAAAACCCGCTTGGAGACGGTTCTGCGGACGGTCTATGCGCTCTTCGATCATGTTGTCGCCGTCAGCAAGGCGCAGCAGGCTTGGATGCTCGATCGGGAGCTGGTCCAAGAGGCACGATGCTCGGCGATCCATCCGCTGACGGATCTGCAACCGTTTTTGCGGTTGCAGCCCGCTTCGGGCGTGGTCACGAACCTCGCGGTGATCAGCCGGCTTGAGGAGGAGAAGGGCGTGGACGTTCTGATCCAAGCCTTCCGCATGGCGGCGCCGGACAACATAAAACTGTCCGTCTATGGAACCGGATCGGCGCAGAGGGATCTCGTTGAGCTGGCCGGACAGGACCCGCGGATCACGTTCTACGGCCAGTCGGATCCGGCGATTGCGATGTCGGAGGCTCAGATCATCGCGGTTCCCTCCCGCCGCGAAACCTTTGGCCTCGTCGCGCTGGAGGGCCGGGCCGCTGGCCGTACGGTTCTGGTCAGTGGCGCCGATGGGCTGGACGATCAGGTTGCCGATGGCGCGGTGCGCATCGGGGCCGATCTATCGGACTGGTGTCGGGCCATGGCGGATCTGGATGCCCTGCATGACGGTGATCGGGTGCGCTTCGTCCGTGCGCGGGCGCTCGAGGCGGCCAACCGATCTCGTCTGGCATGGACCGCATTGTTTCAGCACGTCGCGGCGCCAGCGTTACAAGATCTGGCGTCCTGACGCCAGATCGGGGTGATCGGCGCGCCGGGCCAGGATGTTCTAGACGCGGAGGGTTAGGCCGTTGTCCGGCCGCACTGCATCTCACGCGCATGAATGCCGAGGACGATCAGCGAGGGCCAAAACATGTAGGTCTCGATCTCGATGTTCTCACCAAAGCTGAGGATCGCGAAGACCATCATGATGCCCAAGGGCAGGCGCCCTCTCGGCCCTCGCGCCGCATCCAGCAATGCAAGCGCCGTCTGCCAGAGCATCGGGATGAGCAACGCGATCAGGCCCGTGAGCCCTTTGACGAACAGCAAGCCAAACCAAGTGTGGTGCGACCCGATCGGCATGTACTCGATCAGGTGAGATCCCGGATGCACGATCCCGTGGCCGAACCAAAAGGCATCCATCTGCCAGCGATCTTCGGCGATCCGCTGGAGGGCATCGCGGACCCGGCTGGAGTCGGCGCGGGCAGTCCGAAAGGCGGCCATACCGTCCTGTGCGAATTGCACCAAAGTGGCCCCGAACACCGCCATGGAGGCCACGACACCGCTGAGCGCGGCCCAGGCCCAGCTCCGCAGGATCAAAGGCATGATCGCCGGCAGCAAAAGACAAAGGGGCAAGGCGACCAGAGCCATACGGCTGCGCGACATCAGGATCATCGCGATGCCGGCCGCAACGCCCACCCGACGCCAAAGCCGTGCAGGATCCTCACGGGCGAAGAGAATCATTGTCACGCCCAACAATCCGGCGAAGGGGGACCAAGGCACGTAGAACTGCCAGCGCGCCATGCTTGTCCCAGGGTCCATCGTGTAAAGGAAAACGCTGAAGTATTCGGGGCCCGGGCCGCCGACGATCTTGAGCGGAGAGGTGAAGATCAGCTGCGGCAGCCCCGCATGGGGCGCGATCAGAAACAGCGGCAGCAAATGCAACGTCACCAGACCCAAGTAGCAATGCGCCCGGATCAGCGGCGCGCGGCGGATCGGCAGACAGGCGCCCGCCAAAGGCAAAAGCGCCATCAGGGCCCAGCCCTTGGCCCAGCCTATGCTGGACTTGACCGTCTGAGCGAGGCCCAGTGACCAGTCGATGTGACCAATCCACAAGATCACCAGCATCGCGCCCATGGAGAGGATCCACGCCCAGACAACCGGTGGGACTGGCCCCGTGGCGCGCAGATCAGACCGGACCGCAGGACCGAGATACAAGGTCAGCAAGGCCAGGCCGCCAAGAACCCATGCCAACACCGGGCCGATGATGTAGAGCGCTCCGATCAGGTAGAACGCCCAGGTCCAGCTGATCATCCGGGCCAACCAACACTCGATCGGGTTCATTGTTCTGCAGACGCGGTCATGCCCGCCAGCCTATCGATGATCGGACGACGCACCCAAGCCAACAGCAAAGCAACGGCAAGACAGAGGCTCGCCCCCACACCGGCGGCAACGGCCAGCAGCCGTTTGGGCGAGGAGGGCGCCTCGGGCAGCGATGGGTCCTCGAGGATCTGCACCAGAGGATAAGAGGCGTAGATGTCAGCGCGCCCGGTGTCCGTGCGTGCCAGGGCGGAGGAAAACACCGCCTCGGCAATCTGATAGTCGCGGTTTAGGTCGTCCAGACGCGCCGTCGCTGCAATCAGGTTTGTCGCCCGGGCCCGATGGTCCTTCAGCGCCCGCACCAAGGAGGCATGTTCTGCGGCCAAACCGTCCCGGTCCGCAGTCTTGGTGACCAACCCGGCCAACAACGTTCCGCGCTCTCCCGACGGATCCATGTCGATCCAACGGTCGATCTCGGGCCGGCTGTAGCCCGTCACCTCGATCGCGCGCGGGTAGAGCCTGGCTTTGGCGCCCCTATGGGCATCGCGAATGGCGATCAGGTCTGGATGACGCTCGCCATATTTGCCACGAGCCGCAGCCAGCTTGGCCGCGTAGGTGCCCATAGTCTTGGCCAGCATCTGATACTCGGTGTCCGCCTGCAGGCGAAGGGTCATCGCAGCCCGTTCGGCGTCGATGCCCAAGGCTGCGTGCATGGACTCCACCTGGATGGCCAGTCGCCGCATGGCGGCCTCGGTGTCTTTGACCTTCTGCTCCAGGGTTGCCGCGCCGGCGACCAGATCGTCATAGTGATCGACAGAGACCAAACCGCTGGACAGCTGCAACTCGGTGATCTGATCGCGAATGCTGCCGACCTCGGCTTCGTACTCCGCGATGGTGGACCGGGCGCTGACCTCGCGCCGTTCGACCTCATCGGCGCGCAGGCGGTCCAACTCGGCTAGGAAACTCGACAAAAGCGCCGTTGAAAAGGCCTGAGCGTCGTCCGGTCGGTCGCCCGTCATCTCGACCAGGATAAGGCTGGTCTCGTCGACGAGTTTGATCCGCGGTGTGCCAAACACGCGACGATCCGCGCCGGACCGCTTGGCCGCCGCGAGCACAATACGATCCGCACCCATAAGGCGCTTATAGGTCACGGTGGGACTGACCTGTGTTCCCATAAAGGGCGAAGCAGCCGCCGAAGAGGCCTGACCGATGCCCGAGAGATTGACCGAGACCTGTCCCCCAGCACCGGGGAGAATGAGAGAAAAACTCGATGTGTAGCGCAGCGGCGCATGCCCCAGATAGGCCATCACTGGGGCCCAGATCATGAACAGGCCAGAAGCGCTGAACAGACCGTATCGGGCATAGCGGCGCGTTCTGCCCCACCATCCTGTGGTTTCGCCCGTGTCGGCAGAGCCAGCCTTCCCAACGGCCGGCTTTTCGCCGCCAACCAGCGCATGAGCCGGACCGCACGTTGCGCGCATCTCGGCCTCTCTTGGGGTCGGACGGGTGTGGGCATTCATCGGCATACCTCTCCTCTGACCGAGCCGAGGTGTTCCGCCTCGGCTCGGCTGGCAAACATGCGATTGCAACAATCAGCTTGGTTGGCGGGATGGGCCCGCCTAGAACAACCCGGTGTCGCGAGCGATCATGGCGGCTTGTGTTCGGTTGCGCGCATTGAGTTTGCGCAGCGTTGTCTTGACGTGGACCTTCACGGTCACTTCTTGCACGTGCAGTTCGCGGGCAATTTCCTTGTTCGACAGTCCCCGGCACAGGGCTTGCAGCACCCGAAACTCCCGTCTGGTCAGGAGTGTTGCGAGGGGATGGCTGCTCTCTTCTTCGTCCTGCGTCATGTATTTGATCGGCGCATATTGCTCGCCCGCCGCCATGAAACGAACGGCATGCACCAAGGACTTGGCCGCCATGGTTTTTGGCAGGAAACCGGCCGCCCCTTCGGCGAGCGCTCGCTCGGCAACCGACTTGTCCGCGGAGCCAGAGATCAGCGCAACATTGCCACCGTTTGAGCGCAAGGCCAGCTTCAACCCGTCGAGCGCGTTCATGCCCGGCATCTGGTAGTCCAGTATGACGACGTCGTAGGGGCCATCCGACTCAATCCTGGAATGCGCGTCGTCGAACGTGTCGGCGCAGTCCACATCGATATCGCTTTCTCGTGCGAGAAAGGCCGAGATCGCATCTCGGACGAGTTCGTGATCGTCGGCAATCAGGATGCGCATGGCAATTCCTTGTCTATGGGTTAATCCAACCCGCTTTCCGGTGATATTACATCTGATTGTGTCAAATGCATGGGATAGAGAGGCGCGAAAACGCATCTTATGGTTATTTGACCCTATCCCAAAGTGTAGTATTCCTCACCAGAAGGAGAAAAATCTACGAGTATAGAATAAAAATTCGTTCGTTATTTTAGCTGATTAGTACCTTCGCATGATTGCGTCTATCCGCGTGTCGGTGGCACGGCTCCGTCAGCCCAATGTTGAACGGAGTTGGTGGATGAATACCTTTACCCTCTTCGATCTGCCGCTGGTGAATGCTCAGCGATCCACGGCAATCGAGGCGCTCCTGGCAGGCCCAGGCCAGCGGGTCGCGCACTTTGTAAACGCCCACTGCGTGAACATCGCCGCGCGCCACAAATCGTATGCTCGGACGCTGCGTGCGGCAGAGTATCTGCTGCCCGATGGCAGTGGCATCTCCCTGGCAGCACGCCTCAGTGGTGGGCGCCTGCGGGAAAACTTGAACGGCACGGACCTGTTTCTCCCGCTTTGCCGTGCAGCCGCAGCGCACGGAAAATCGGTCTATCTGCTTGGAGCGGCTCCTGGCGTGGCCAGCATCGCAGCCCGGCGCGCAAAGCAGAGCGTCCCCGGTCTGAGCATTGCGGGCACGCAGCACGGCTATTTCAAGCCCGCTGAGGCCGATGCGGTGATCGAGGACATCAACGCCTCTGGTGCCGACATCCTGTTGGTTGCCATGGGCGTCCCGCTGCAGGAGCTCTGGATCGAGACGCATCGCGACCGCCTCAAACCCAGCCTCTTGATGGGTGTCGGTGCGCAGTTTGACTTTCATTCCGGGCGTATCTCGCGCGCGCCGCAACCGCTGCGCCGGCTGGGCTGCGAGTGGATTTGGCGTTTGGCGATCGAACCGAGACGCATGGCACGTCGCTACCTCGTGGGCAATCCACTGTTCATTGCGCGGGCCCTCCGCCATGCGGCGCGCGCTGGGATCAGCCAGGCCACACGGCGCGGAACGGTCAAGCGGATGGTCGACATTGTAAGCAGTGGTGCGGCACTCGCGGTGTTTCTGCCGGTCTTCCTGGGTATCGCAGCTGGGATCAGGGCGACCTCGGATGGTCCCGTTCTCTTCCGCCAAACGCGGGTCGGACAAAATGGCAAGACATTCGGTATGCTGAAGTTTCGTTCGATGTATCCCGACGCCGAGGCTCGGCGCGCAGATCTTTTGGCGCAGAGCGAGCGCGAGGGTGTCTGCTTTAAAGCCAAGGCGGATCCGCGCGTCACCCCAATCGGCCGCGTCCTTCGTCGCTATTCCCTGGATGAGCTGCCACAGCTGTTGAACGTGTTTTGGGGCCAAATGTCACTGGTCGGACCTCGCCCGGCCTTGCCTGAAGAGGTGGCCGCCTATCCAGACGAGGCCTATGGCCGGTTGGCGGCCAAACCTGGTGTAACAGGGCTCTGGCAGATTGCCGGTCGGGCGGATATCGGCTTCGACAGGATGATCTTTATGGACTTGGCCTATGTGCGGTCCCAATCGTTTCTGCTCGATCTTGCAATCCTGGCCCTGACTGGACGCGCAGTCGTATCCGGGCGCGGCGCCTATTGAGAGGGCGCGACAGGGCCCACACATGCCTCTCGTCCTCGCGCCCGGACTGGCCTGCCCCCGGACACAGATGCGGATTGAATGTTAGTGGACGAGGGCTGCCGGGGTGATGCTGACCTCTGGGGCCGGCGGCTGCCATCTGAGCGCGGAGTGAGGCCAGACGGCGGTGTAGTGGCGCCGCCACGCCTCGATCA
>JBCCZI010000077.1:0-21821 GCA_039187815.1 Pseudomonadota bacterium
AGATCGCTCAGCCGCCGCATCCGGTCGTCGAAGTCAAAGAACCCCGGCTGCTTCGCCATGCCAATCTCCCGCGCTGCTCCAGCACCGCAATTGAATCAGCAAATCACTCGGGTGGCGAGGTTTCTAGAGGCCCTCAGCTTGTGCCGAGCGCGCGAAAGGCCCGGATGGCCGTGGTCAAGGTCGAGCGCGCCTATGAGCAATCGGGCAAAGCCAAGGGCCTCGTCGAGCTCGATATCAGCTTCAACGCCGCCGACCACCGGAACAAGGACATCGGCGCCGCCAGGCTGCAGAACGGGTGGACCCGAGCCCCCGGCCCGTGCGGCTCGCCGAGATGATGTCCAACGGCAATATGCGCTTTCGCGGCATCAAGGTGGAGCCCGACGGCAACCGGCACGTGGATCTGAGGCTGAAGCACAAGGTGCACCCCAAGGGGGCGCCCACGGGCAAGACGCTGATCATCAACGCGCACGAAGAGACCGTGGTCAAGGCGGTGACCGCCACGAGCGGGCGCAAGGCGATGGAGAGCCTTGGGCTGACCGGCTCGGTCGGGATCGATGCGACCGTGTTCAAAGGCGGCAGCGAGATCACCTCGGATACGGCGCTCGAGCGGTCGAGCTCGGTGACCGAGACGTACAAGGTGGTCCTGTCCGAGGGTAGCTTTGTCCTCAGTAGGAGCCGAGGCTAGCGGTCCTCGGGTGGGCGGGGGAGGCGGGCGAGCACCGCCTCGAGCACGCCCAGCCCCAGGATCGCCGCGATGCCCAGCAGGATATAGCGGAACTCCCAGACCGGTGTGCCGCGGAGCTGGCCGAGCTCCTCCCAGCCCCACCAGATCAGCGCCGCCGCCCCGAAGGCGAGCGCGGCGGGCAAGAGGCGCCAGACCCAGATCATGGCACGGCCCTCAGCGTCGCGGGATCGAGCCGGAAGACCAGCAGATCGCCGCGCCGCTCGACCGCGCCCTCAGCCTCGATCAGCAGGGCGGTGCGGTCGAGCACCTGGTCCGTGACCGGCCCACCCTCGGCATCGGCCAGCATCAGGAACCGGCTGCCCGCGATCTCGGCGGTGGTCACCAGCACGGGCGGCACCCCGCCAATCAAGCAGAGATTGGCACAAGCCTTGTGCGCAAGACCCGTGCCCGGGCGCATGGCGCCGGCATAGCATTTGCCGTCACAGATCTCGCCGGTCAGGCGCCAACGCCCCAGCGGCACGGGCTCGGGCCTTGCGCCATCGCCCTCGGCCGCGGCCAGCCCGTTGGTGCCGCCACGGAGCTGAAGCATGTCGAGCGCGCCCCGCCGCAGCAGCACGCCCGAGGCGGTCACCACCTGGCCGTCCAGCGCCTCGGCCCGGGCCTGCACGCCCCGCTTGCCCTGGCCCGAGAGCAGCAGCGTATGCCCGGCTGGGAAGCGCTCGCTCTCCAGCACATGGAGCATCGGATAGGGCCGCGCCTCGAGCACCCCCGTCACCGTCTGGCGCCCGAGATCGAAGCGGAACGCCCCGTCGCCCGGATCACCTTGGGTTGCCGCCACCAGCCAGCCGAGCCCTGCGAACAGCGCCACCAGCGCCAGCGCGACGACGCCGAGGAACCGCGCCAGCGCCCGCGGCGGCGCGAGGAAGCCGACAAAAAACGCCTCGCGCGCCGGGTCGGGACGGGTCATGGCGCGCCCTCCGGCAAGGGCGTGGGCGCGACCGGCGTGCCGGGCGGGTTGGCACGGGCGTCGAGCAACACGCGCGCGCCCTCGATGCGCAAGCGATAGGTCGGGATGCGCTCGGTGAACGGGGCGGGTGAGCGCCCGTCCTCGGGCCGGTACTGGAAGCCATGCCAGGGGCAAGTGATGCAGCCGTCCAGAACGCGCCCTTCGCCCAGCGGCCCGTTCTGGTGGGCGCAGGCATTGGACACGGCCGACAGCGTCGCGCCGTTGCGGAAGATGGCGGCCCGCTCCTCAGCACCCACCCGTACGATCACCGCGCGCCCGTCGGGGATGGCGTCCCAGCGGCCCGCATCGATCCAGTCTCCGGGCAGGCGCGGCTCGGGCCGGCCCCGGGCCGCCAAGTGCAGCCCCGCCACCGTCAGCGCGCCGAGACCCGCCACCAGCGCAAAGGCCGGGTTGCCCTGGTCCTGCAGATAGCCCAGCCAGATATGCGCCACCACCGCCGCATAGGCCGGGTAGATCGCCAGATGCAGCGCCTTCCACAGCGGCGCGCCCAGGAACGAGAGCCAGAAGTCGTGGCTGGTCGCCGCCAGCACGCCGAGGCAGAACAACGCAAACAACCCCAACGCCTCGATGGGAAAGCCCAACAGCTGCCCATAGGCGGTGTTGGACCCCAGCAAGTTCTCGAGCCGCGGCGTCGGCGCGAACACGAAGTACCAGTTCACCACATAGGCCGCATGGGTGAAGGCCACCAGCGCCGTCAGCACCCCGAAATGCCGCCGGTTGTAGAGCAGCGGCAGAAACCGCCGGTCGAGCCGCGCCAGAGGCCCGATCGCCAGCACCACCGTCAGCATCAGAAAGGCGCAGGTGCCAAAGGCCCGCATGCGCAGGATCGCGCCATCCACCGGCCGGGTGCGGTCGGCCTCGGCGGCGCCGAGCTCCAAAAACGCCAGCACATAGGCCGCAATGGCGGCCACCAGCGCGGCGTCATAGAGCCATTTGTTGCGGTTCCACTGGACGGGGATGTAGCGGACGCTCATGCGGGCTCCGGCGCCTCCAACAGCACGGGCGGCGCTTCGCGGGGGCCGTCCTGGCGCACGACCAGCGCGGTGGCGATGATCGCCGGGATCGCCAGGGCGAGCGCCAGCGCGGCGAGGTCTTGCGCACGGCGCGGCGGGCGATGGCGGCGGGCCTCGTCCCACCCGCTCTCGAGCACCGCCCAGCGCGCCAGCACCAGCGGCCAGATCAGCACGCAGGCCGGCACCAGGAGCGGCCGAAATGCCCAGGCGCCGCGGGCATTGGGCTCACACCGCGCCGCCCCCCAGAGCAGGAAGACAGCCGCAACGCCAAGCCCGGCCCAGGCGTACCAGGTGGCGGCAGAGAGCAATGTTGCGGCCATCGAGGCCTCCGAAATCGGCAGCAAGCAAGCCGGGCGGACCCGTGCGGCGTCACCATACCCTCCCCCCAAGCTGCCTCCAACGCCAGCGCCGCAAAAGTGATCAGCCGGCGGCGCGGCCCGGGCGCATGGACCCAAGATGGCGCGCGCGCTAGGTTGGCCTCGACTTTGCCGATCGGCCCCGAGGGGAGGCTACGATGATCGTCTCTGCCGGGACCGCCTGTGCCGCGTTCTTTGCTCGGCCCCGCATCTATGGGCTGTTCCTGATGGGCGCCTATGTCGCGACGGTCGGCTTTGCGGTGCTCGGCACGCTCGTCAAGCCCAATCCGTGGAAGCTGCTCGACTGGCTGATCAGCTATGCTGGCGGGTTCGTGCGGCGCGGGCTGTTCGGCGAGGCGGCGTTCGGGCTCCAGCGCCTGACCGGGCTCGGCGTGGATCTCAGCGTGATGGCGGTGCAGCTCGGCAGTTATGGCCTGCTGTTCTGGGGGCTGTGGCGGCTCGCCGAAGCGCTGCCCGACCGGCGCCCTGCCCTCTGGCTGCTCTATGCGCCGTTCGTGGCGCTGTTCCAGATCGCCGACTGGACGGGCGGGTTTCGCAAGGAGGTGCTGCTGCTGGCGGTGGTCGCGGTCTTGGCCGTGCGGCTGGCGCGGGCGGGCGAGGCGGGGGTCTTTGCCGCCACGGTGGGCGCCCTGGCGCTCGCGCCGCTGCTGATCCTGGGGCACGAGATGCTGGCGCTTTATCTCCCTTATGCCTTGGTGCCGCTGGCGGTGGTGCGCTGGACGCCCGGGCGCGTGGCCGTGATCGCAGGCCTGCTGGCGGCCAGCGCGCTTGCCTTTGGCGCCGCGCTCATGCACCCCGGGGATGCCGAGACCGCCCGGGCGATCTGTGCCCAAGTGGCCGCCGAAGGGCCGCTGCCGCCTGTGCTGGTCAACTGTGCGGCGGCGGACAACCCGATCGTCTGGCTGGCGCGCAGCTCGGCGGACGGCGCTGGGCTGGTGGCCGAGCTCTTGCCGCTCTTTGCCCGCGAGCTGCCCCTGGCGCTGGCGCTGATGGGCCTGGCGCTGCTGCCGCTCTGGCCCGCGCTGGTCCAGGCGCCTCATGCCCGCGCGTTGGCCGCGGCGGCGGGGGTCAGTCTGTTGGCGACCCTGCCGCTTTTTGCCGTCGCGGTGGATTGGGGGCGGTTCCTCTATGTGCACGGGGTGTGCCTCGCGCTGATGGCGCTGGCGCTGGTCGCGCGGAGCGGCGCGAGGCCGAATGCGGCCGGCTGGCGCATATGGCTGGTGGGGCTGCTCGTGCCGATCTATGCGCTCGGCTGGAGCCTCACGCATACCGACGGGGTGCTCGGCCGCGGCGCGCCTGTCGAGATCGCCGCCCGATTGCTCGGTGGCCCGGCCGCCAGCCTGGTGCCCCAGGACCTCAGCCGACCCCTGGCGCCGGCCGACTGACGTGCCCATCAGCTGATCTTGGTGTTCAGCGTGGGACCGTAATTGTTCTTGTTGTCGAATTTCTGCTGGGCCCATTCCACGCGCTTGTCGATGTTGCCGCGATAGCGCTCGACCAGATCGCGGCGGAGCTGGGCATAGGCCTTGTCCGAGGCCTCCTGGGTCGAGACCCCTTGGGCCTCGGCCCGCATCTCATCGATCTCGACGATCACCTTGTTGATCTCGGCCTCAGCGGCGGCCAGATGCTGGGTCTGATGCTTGCGCAGATCCTTCGCAAAGCGCTCCCATTCGGACCGCGCCTTTTTCGACAGATCCTTGGTTTGCAGGCGCGGCAAGGTGATCACGCCGGACAGCCCGATCTCGAGCTTCTTCACCTTGCCCCGGCACGCGTAGAGATCCGTCTTTTCATCCTCGAGGATTTTGCCCGCCGGCTCGAATTCAGCACGATCCAGCGCCACAGACAGGCGCAACTTGGTCACTCCGGCCAAACGTTTGCCCGAAATCGGATCCTTTGGTCCCTTTTTCTTGATCTGCTCTTCGATCTCAGGAAGGCTCTCTCCCGCCACCGTATAGTAGGTGACCTTTGCCCCCCTGCTGCGCAAGCTCGCTCCCACGATCTATTGCTCCTCGCTATCGCCTCAGTCGAAATGGGCGGTGCGGCCGGTGGCCGTCTGAAATCTGCCCGTCGATCTTTCCACGATTTGGCCAATTGACAAAGCCATCTTGTCCGGACGATCTGGCGCCACACACCATAGGAGGCCGGCATGGGCCCGGAAATTCAGGCATTCGTCCAAGGTATGGTCGGCTCCAGCCTGCTCGAATGGACAGGCGCGGCCCTGGGTTTCATCGCGGTCGTGCTGACAATCCGTCGGTCGGTGTGGAACTATCTGTTCGGCATCCCCTGTGTGATCATCTACGCGTGGCTGTTCTACGAATGGCAACTCTACAGCCAAGTTTTGCTGTACATCTATTACATAGGCATGCTTGCCGCCGGGGTCTACTGGTGGTTGAACGGTCGGGCCGCCGACGGCTTGGTTGTGATCGAGCGCAGCCCCACTGGCGAGTTTCTGGCCCTGGTGGTGGCGGTCGGCCTTGCGATCCCGGCCCTCGGTTGGCTGATGGAGACGCAATTTGGTGCACGGCTCGCTTTTCTGGACGCCGCGACCACCTGCATCGCGGCCGGAGCGCAGTACCTCCAGTCACGCCGCCGGGTCGAGACCTATGCGGTCTGGATGCTGGTGAACGTGCTCTCGATCCTTCTCTTTTATCAAAGCGGGAATCCCCCGACGATGGCCCTTTACGCCATTTATTTGGCGCTTTCGGTCTGGGGGGTGGTGGCATGGACCCGGGCCTGGCGCTCGGGCGCGCGGATCGCGGTCTGATGCTGCCGCTCCAAGCGATCCAGGCCGCCGCCGCCTTGGTGCACCGGCAGATGCCGGCGACCCCGGCCTATCCCTGGCCGCTGCTCAGCCAGCGCGCGGGCTGCGAGGTCTGGATCAAGCACGAGAACCATACCCCCATCGGCGCCTTCAAGATTCGCGGGGGCCTGAGCTACCTGGACGATCTGGTGCACCATGGCCGGCCCAAGGGGCTGGTGACCGCGACCCGCGGCAATCACGGCCAGTCGATCCCGTATGCGGCGCGGCTGCACGATCTGCCCGTCACCGTCTTTGTGCCCGAAGGCAATGCCGAGGAGAAGAACCGGGCGATGCAGGCCTGGGGCGCGCGGCTGGTGGTCTCGGGGCATGATTTCGAGGCCGCACGGCTCGCCTCGGTCGCCTATGCCGAGGCCGAGGGGCTGCATCTGGTGCCCTCGTTCCATCCGATGCTGGTGCGCGGGGTGGCGAGCTATGCGCTCGAGCTCTTCCGGGCGACCGAGGCGGCGGGCGGGCTCGACACGGTCTATGTGCCGATCGGGCTCGGCTCGGGCATCTGCGGGGTGATCGCGGCGCGCGATGCGCTGGGCCTCAGCACCGAGGTTGTGGGCGTGGTCGCCGAGGGCGCCGAGGCCTATGCGCTGTCCTTTGAGGCGGGGCGCGCCGTATCGACCAATGCCGCGCGCAGCTTTGCCGATGGCATGGCCTGCCGCGTGCCGGTGCCCGAGGCGGTCGAGGCGATCTCTCGCGGAGCCGCGCGCGTTCTGCGCCTGACCGAGGACGAGATCGCCGATGCGGTGCGCTGGCTCTATCGCGACACCCACAACGTGGCCGAAGGGGCCGGCGCCGCGGCGTTCGCCGGCGTGATGCAAGAGCGTGGGCGGCTCGCGGGCAAACGGGTCGCCGCCATCCTCTGCGGCGGCAATATCGACACGCGGCTGTTCGCCGAGATCCTGCACGGCGAGACCCCCGCTCCGCTCTGAGCCGGCCTGCCGGTTCGGCAGTGCTGTGCATAACTGTCGCGCAAGCGCCGCAATCCCGTGCCTTTTCCCAACAACTCTCGCAAAATTTTCATTATCTGTGAGCGTGTTCATAAATTATCCACAAACTTGTGCAGAGATTGTGGAAAACCTTGGAAGGACGCGCCATGACATTGCAAGCCGCCCGACTTTTCTGCGCGCTGCGTGAGTGCGGGCAAAGCCCGGGCCTGCGGCTCGGCTATCTCTCGCCATCGCTGTATGCCGACGCAGCCTCTTGGCCCACCTGGTGGCAACACTTTCGCCGCGCGTGACCGGTTGCGCCCTTGACGGGGGTGTGTCTGCTTAGGCACATAAACTCAGCCTGGACTAAATTATGTCCATTTTGCGACACAGCCCCTTGATCACCGGGGGTGCGTCGGCACATATGTCTAGACATATTTCGACCTGACATTGCGAAAGGACACGGACATGAACCTGTACACAGCTCGTCTTCTCAGCCCCGTGCGCACCCGGTGCGACTGGAGCCAGCCGCGGCTCAGCTACCTGCCCGCCTCGGTGTATCAGAAGCTGATCTCGCGTTGGCTGACCCCGACCTGAGGCGCCAAGGCCTGGAGCCCATGCGACGCTCCGGGCCCCGTTCGGCCGCCGCCATATACGCTGCGGCCGGACCCACGGCCTTCCCCCGTTGCCTTCGGGGGCGAACCGGATAGGATCGCGCGCGCCCGCCGCTCCGGCCGGCCGACCACCGAGGCGCCGATGATCCCGCTTGCCGACTATATCCGCACGATCCCGGACTTCCCCGTCCCCGGCATCCAG
This sequence comes from Pseudomonadota bacterium, assembly GCA_039187815.1. GTDB lineage: Bacteria > Pseudomonadota > Alphaproteobacteria > Rhodobacterales > Rhodobacteraceae > Thermohalobaculum. The sequence goes on from JBCCZI010000077.1 coordinate 7,657, forward strand.
TTCCGCGATGTGACGACGCTGCTCGGCGATGCGGTCGGGTTCCAGCGCGCCGTCGACGGGCTGGCCGAGCCCTACCTCGATCGCCATGTGGAGGTGATCGCCGCCATGGATGCGCGCGGCTTCATCCTGGGCGGCGCGGTGGCCTATAAACTCGGCCTGCCCTTTGTGCCGATCCGCAAAAAGGGCAAGCTGCCGGGCGGAACCCTGATGGAGGCCTACAGCCTCGAATACGGCGAGGCGATCGTCGAGATCCACGATGATGCGCTGCGCGCGGGCCAAAAGGTGCTGCTGATCGATGATCTGATCGCCACTGGCGGCACTGCGGTGGCGGGCGTCAAGCTGATCGAACGCTTGGGCGGCGATCTGATCGCAGCAAGCTTCGTGGTGGATCTGCCCGATCTCGGCGGGCGCAAACGACTCGAGGAGATGGGTGTCGAGACCCATGTCCTCGTCGAATTCGAGGGCGAGTGAATGGCCCTCTCCGCTGCTGATATCATCGCGATCCGCCTCTATGACGCCGGCGTGCGCCACGCCTTTGGCATCCCCGGGGGCGAGGTCCTGGCCCTGATCGACGCGCTCGAGCGGGTGGGCATCCGCTTCCACCTCGCCAAGCACGAGAACGCGGCCGGCTTTATGGCCGAGGGCACCTGGCATGCCACCGGGGCCCCGGCCGTGCTGGTGGCGACCGTGGGCCCCGGGGTCGCCAACGCCTTCAACGTGGTCGCCAATGCCGAGCAGGACCGGGTGCCGCTGATCGTGCTCTCGGGCATGGTCGATCCGGCCGAGGCGCTCAGCTACACCCACCAGGTCTTTGACCACCAGGCGGTGTTCGCGCGGGTCTGCAAGGGCAGCTTCCAGGCGACCAACGGCGCGGTGGATGTGATGATGGACAAGGCGCTGGCGCTCGCCATGGCGCCGCGCAAGGGCCCGGTGCACATCGACGTGCCGATCGCGGTCGCCGCCGCCGAGCAGCCCGCCCCCCGCCAGCCGGGCCGCGGCGCCGTTCTGCCGACGGCCCCCAGCGGCGAGGCGCTGGCCGATGCGCGCGCCCGCTTTGCCGCCGCCGAGCGCCCAGTGATGGTGGTGGGCCTCGATGTGCTCGAGGAGCCCGGCGGGCCCGAGACCGTGCGCCGCTTTGCCGAGGCCAATGGTGTGCCCATCGCCACCACCTACAAAGCCAAGGGCGTGCTGCCCGAGGATCACCCACTCTGCCTCGGCGGCCACGGGCTCAGCCCCAAGGCCGATGCGATCCTGATGAGCGTGTTTTCCGAGGCCGATTGCGTGATCGCGGCCGGCTACGACCCGATCGAGATGCGCACCGGCTGGCGCGATCCGTGGGATCCGGCCAAATGCATCGAGTTCGCCCATGCGCCCAACACCCATGACATGCACCATGCGGCCATGTCCTGGGTCTGCTCCGTCAGTGCTGGGCTCACCGCGCTCGATGGCGCGCGGGCCCAGCCGGCTCGATGGATGGGTGGGGGACGGCGGCAATCGCTGCTCGAGGCCTTTGCGCCCCGCGATGCCTGGGGGCCTGACCGGGCGATGGCCGAGATGCTGCAAGTGATGCCGGCCGAGGCCGCGGTGACGGTCGACTCAGGCGCCCACCGCATCCTGCTCAGCCAACAGTTCTTTGCCGCCCGGCCGCGCATGCTGATGCAGTCGACGGGGCTCTGCACCATGGGCTGCGCGCTGCCTTTGGCGCTTGGGCACAAGATCGCCGAGCCGGAGCGCCCTGCCATCGCGGTCATGGGGGATGCGTGTTTCGAGATGGTGCTGGGCGAACTCGCCACCTTGCGCGACAGCCGCCTGCCGGTGGTCATCATAGTGCTGGTGGACCGCAGCCTGGCGCTGATCGAGTTGAAACAGCGGCGCATGGGTCTCCAGAACGCCGGCGTGGATTTCGAGCGCACCGCCTTCGCAGATCTCGCTCGGCTCTATGGTGGGGAGGGCCTCTCGGTGCGCGGGCCGGGAGAAGCGGCCGCAGCGCTCGAGACTGCCCTGGCCGCCGAACTCTTTGCCGTGATCGAAATCGAGATCCCCCGCCGCGCCTATGACGGCCTGATTTAGGAGTCCAAAGGGGACTTGTCCGGCGGCGCACTGCCACCCGGCGGCTTACGGCGGCGCATGATGGCGAAGGCTTTCAAAAAAGCCTCTATGTCGCTCTGCTTGGCGCCGCCGAGTTTAGGCACGTCGCCCTGACCGAACCCCTTGTTCAAATTGTTCAGCGAACTGCGGACATAGTCGGCGACATGATCGACGAAGTCCTCGGTCCGCGTGTCCCAAAGCGTGACGGTAGGGCAGCCTTCGGCCTCAAAATCGCAGTCCGCGACCATGACGAACCCTTCGGCATCAAACAGGTTTTCCGAGATCGCCTCAAGATACTGGGCCAGAACCGACACATCCGAGAGCGGTTCCCGCAACGTGTCGCCACAGTCCACCAGGATCACGCGCCGAACACGGGAGTTGAGTTGTGCCGCCTCGATTACCGCGCACATATCGCTGATCGAGCGCAAGGCCGGCTTGATGAGGTCCACGTTCCAATTCACCTGTCGCTTGTGAAAGACCATGATCTCAAGCGGCTCAATATCGTCCCGGAGAGACCCGGCATAGATATCATCAAGCGTTAGGATGCTGGTGTCTGGATCCAGAACCTTCGATCTGAGGTGAGAGCGCACGAACGTGTAGTGCTGGTCGGCAAGATCAAGATTGACCATCAACCGAACTGTTTTCTGGTTCACGCTGAGTCACCCCTCTTGCTGGTCTCCACACCCGCTCCGGAAACTGCACTGTGGACGCGGGCTGAAGGTTTGTGACCGGCTTGATTTCGTTCAATTTGTATACCCTAACGTGGACCCATATAAACCCACAAGTTTGGATTACTTATGGCAAATTGTGATCAAAATATGGAGCACGGCGAAAGAAAATGAGATGAAATGCCTCAATTGTCTTCATGGCTGCACCCAGATGGAGAAACTGTGACCGCCGAAGTGTTGACATGGCGAACCCACCCGGCGCCAGCAGCCAGGTCCATTGCTGATGATGATTGTGGTGGTGTGGGTGCGGCACGCAAGCAATATGCCGCACCCAGTATGGCTCAAAACAAACTCGGAGCCAGGCCATTTGGCCAAACGCAACGCCTACGAACTGAGGTATCGCCGGAGACTCGACTGGATCACCGATTGCGGCCTTGACGTTAGAATAGCAACGCGACTACGCAAATACTCTAGATTCCGGCTCGAAAACGTCGTGGCACCCAGCACTTTTTCCGCCTCATCATAGTGACGGCCGAGGATTAGAAGATGCACGTAGATTTCTAGTAGCCGTAGATCATGCGGGAACAATCGTGTTCCAACTTCCGCATAAGCGGAGGCCTTTTCCACGAACCCCGAACGCACACTGTACGTCGCAAGCAAGTACAAAACATCGGCGGCCTTTTTCATCGGCTTTGAGCCTCTTTGGACGTCTACAAAACCGCCCCGAAGGGCAGCAACACAACGCTAGGACTGTCATGGAATAAAAGCACATTCTCTCTGCTTATAACCGGCGTATGGGGTGGTGCTTGACGGGCTGCGGCGGTCATCGCGGCGCGCTTCGCGGCGGTGGCACAGCGGCTGGGTTTAATCGGGCCCGGGGAGGCGGCTCCCGGTCCTTGAGGCCGTCCGCGGTCCGGGCGGTCGACGCCCGCGGCCTTGGCGCACCGACGCTGTCTAGGGCATCCGTCCCATCGCTGGCGGCGCGCAGCGTTGCCTAGAGGTCGCCTGCCGCAGCGAGCACCTTGAACCAGCTCCGGGCGGCCTGTTTGCCCTCGATATTCTTGCCGATGACGGACACCGGGTGCAGCTCCGAGGCGGCCGCGGGCAGGTTGACGCATCTCTTGCCCATCGAGCGGAACTTTTGCTGCAATCGCGAGACGTTGCGGCCCTTGGACTTCATCACGACAAACGGCGATGCGTTTGGCACGTGCATGAACGCGACCAGCAGGCTGTTCGAGTACACCACATGCGTCACCTCTTGCATCGAGGGCATGTAGATATTCTCCTCGGCGATGCTCTGGCGCGCGCCACGGACATACGGATCGCCCTCGTTGTTCTTGTATTCGCGCTTGACCTCGTCCTTGCTCATCTTCTGCTGCTTTTTGAACAGCATGTCCTGGATGCGAAAGTCGATCGCAGCGGCCAAGAACAGCACGATGATGATCAGCGCCACCATCTTGACCAGCACCGAGGGAAAGAGTCTCGCCAAACAGGTCAGCCCGCAGGCCGAAGCATCGATCCCATCCCCCATATTGCCGCGGATGATGAGGTAGCAAATGGTGAAGATCGCCGTGAACACGGTCGTCATCCGGATGAAGTTGTAGAGCGTGCTGATCGAGAACATGTTTTTCAGCCCGCTCACCGGGTTGAGCTTGCTGAACTTGGGCTCCAGCGCCTTTGGAGCGAAGTTGAAGTTGTTGAGAAGCAGGGTAATCAAAAGGGTCAGAAGCCCCATGACCCCCGTGACCGCAAGCATGTAGATGATCATGCCTTGGCTTTCGTCATAGGCCCGCGCAAGGCTGCGCTGATACCCCTGTTCCGGCGCCTGCAAAACCGCATCAAATACGCCGGTCATCTGATCGACAACGATGGTCCATGTCCCGGCGATGATGCCCACACCGGTTGCGACCAGCACGACCTCGACCGCATGCTTGCGCGACGGAACCTGGCCCTTCTCGCGCGCTTGGCGGAGCTTCTCTTCGGTCGGTTCTTCGGTCTTCTCGCCGCTCATTTCTGCAGCACCAGCCGGACCACGGCCATCGACTCGCCCAACCCCTCGATCAGGCGCGGGAAGGCGATGTCCATGTAGAAAAACAGCATGAAGATCAGCACGGCGGATTTCACCGGCATGCCGAGCGTCAGCGCGTTCAGCGACGGCGCGGCACGGGCGATGAAGGCAATGCCGATATCCGCGAGCAGCATAAAGCCTGAGATCGGCAGGGCAAACACGATCGCCGTGAAGAGCAGCGATCCGGCGAGCGCGCCGAACAGGACCGCCACGTCCTTGTCCAGAGGCGGCAGCGGCTCGGTCGGCGGCCAGATCGCCATGCTGTCGAACAGCACGGTCTCGATCATCAGCAACCCTCCGATGGAGAAGAAGAACCCGCTGAAGATCTGCGAGATCAGGATCGCCGTGGGGGTCGCCTGGGGCGAGCTGAACACCACATTGAAGTCCTGAGCCATCGTGCTGCCGCGCTGGGTGTCGAGCACGACGCCGGCGACCTCGAGACCGTGGATCGGCATCCAGACCAGAGCTCCGAGGACCAGGCCGATCAGAAGCTCCTTTAGCACCAGCAGAACGAACTGATCGGCCAGCGCCGGGTCGCTCTTGAACTCGGTGAAGACCGGCGGCGCCAAGACAAAGGACAGTGTCAGCAGAAAGCCGACACGAACGATGCGCCCCATCGCCTTGGCCCCAAAGAACGGCGAGATGTACGTGAAGGCCAGCATCCGGACCATCACCAGCACGGCCGACATCAGCACCAGATCGGCGTCTGCGATATCGACCAGCTCGGTGACCCGAAGCGTGCCCGAAGTCTCCATCAGCGGCCGGAAATCCGGGTCAGGATCTGCTCTTGGAACTGCATCAGCTCAGAGGTCATCCAGCCGCCCGAGATCATGATCACCGCCACCACGGCCGAGAGCTTGCAGGCAAAGCCCAACGTCTGCTCCTGGAGCTGGATCAGGGTCTGGAACAAGGCGATGATCAGGCCCACGACCGTCGCCGCAATGATGATCGGCATCGACAGATGGAACACCATCATGATCGTGCTTTTGCCGTAGTAGAGAATGGTTGCAGGCTCCATCGGGATCTCCTTAAGCGTAACTGAGGACAAGGCCGTGCAACAGACGGCCCCATCCATCGACAGCGATGAACAACAGGATCTTGATCGGCAGTGAGACCAGCATGGGCGGCACCATCATGGCCCCCATCGCCAGCAGAACATTCGAGACCACCATGTCGATGATCACGAAGGGCAGGAACAGCAGGAACGCGATCTGGAAGGCCCGGGTGATCTCGGAGGTCACATGCGCCGGCAGAATGAGGAAGATGTTCTCCTCATGCACATGCTTGTGCATGTTTTCGGGCCAGATCTCGCGGGCGGCGTCCATGAAAAACGCCATCTCCGCCTCTTCGGTGAAGCGGGAGAGATAGTCGACGAAGGCCGTCGAGACGATGGTGAAGACACGCTCGGTGCTGGCCCAATCGGTCATCTGGATCTTCTCGGCCTCGAGCTGACCCAGGATCTCGTTGCCGATCGGCGCCATGATGAACACCGTCAGCGTCAGCGCGATCGAGTTGATCACCAGCCCCGAGGGCGCCTGCTGCACGCCCATGGCGTTGCGCAGCATCATCAGCACAATCGTGATCTTGGTGAACGAGGTGGCCATGACCGCCATGAACGGCAGCAGGCTCAACCCCATCACGACAAAGATGCTGGGCAGCAAGGCCGGGATGTCTTCGCTTGCCATAGCGTGCTCGTCAGCGGTCGCGCCAGCGCTCGATCTGAACACCGATGCGCTGGTCGAGTTGCACCAACCGCCCGGTGCCGACGGTGCGGCCATTTGCGAGGATCTCGAGCGCACTGCTGAGATCCGCTTCGAGCTCTAGCACCGCACCGGGTGCCAGCCCGACAAAGGCGGACAGGGGAAGCGAGAGCGATTGAAGGCGGATATCCAGGCGAACGGGCAGCTCGGCCAGCATCGGCTCGTCGAGGCCGAGATCATCCAAGCCCGCGGCCTGGGACGCCTTGGCCGTCAATGCGGCGTCGTCCGGCTCGTCACAGTGATCGCGCATGATGTGCTCCTTCGAAAGTCGGCTCAGCGGGTGGAAGGCGCCATCGGCCGAGAGAGACCCGGACCAGCCAATGGTGTTCGAGATCACGGCATGGACAGGGATCGCACTGGCCACGGCACGGGGCAGGAGCACCACATCGCCCGGGAGCAGCCCGACCGCCTCGGCAAGCGCAAGACCGCCGGCGGGCAGCATGAGCTCGAGCGTGATATCAAGAGGATGGGCGGCCAGCCCGCTTGGCACCGGATCCGGGATGAGCAAATCGGCGAGCGCCAGATCCGGGGCATCCGAAATCTCGAGAGCCAGCACATGGGTATGACCGAGCCAGCCCAGCGCCAGGCAGATCCGGGTGGGATCGGGGGCGGGAGGCGCGCTCTCGGCGATCTCGCCATAGGTCCAGTCGAGCGCCCCGACCGGCATCCCGGCGGCCAGATGGTGCACGACCGCAATGGCGCGCCAAGAGAGCGGGAGGGCGGCCGAACTCTCCTGATGCCAACCGGGCAGGACCGCATCCGACAGCGCATCGATCAGTGCCGTCTCCAGATAGAGCGCAAAGCTGCCGAGGTCCGAGGCCACCGGCACCCTGAGGACAGGCCCGCCCGGTGGCCTGCCCGGTGGTCTGCCCGGTGGCCAGCCCCTGTCCGGCGCCAGGGACAGAACAGCCCGCTCTGGTCCGAGATCGACCGCACAGGCGCCGCGCAGCGCGGCAAGCCGGGTCAGAAGCCCAGCCATCGGCGGCGCAAGCCGGGGAAGGGGCGTAAGATCCAGCATCAGCCCCGCCCGCGCCCGGCGATCATGTCGACAAAGCCGTCCATCTCGGCATCCTCGGCGGCCCGTGCGGCCGCGCGGCGTTCCTTGGTGAGGACGGTGTCGATCTCGCTGATCTTGTTCAATTTCGCTTGGATGTGCTCGCGCGCCAAACGACGCCGGGCTGCGTTTTGCTCGGCCTCCGCCACGCGCTTTTTGGCGCTCTCATGGGCGTTGGACAAAGCCTTTGCACGCTCTTCGACCTCGCGCAGCGTCTCCTCGATCATGCGAATGTCATCCAGCGACACGTCCTTGCCGATCAGGTTGCTCAGCATGTCGCGCTCGATGGTGGCGACCTCGGCGGCATAGGCCTTCATGGCCGCCCGGGCGTCCTGGAGCTTTGCGCGCGCATCGCCAAGATGGGCCAGCGCCTGGCGCTCTGCGCGCTCATGATCCGCCAGTTTGCGCTGACGCATCTCGACGATGCGGCCGAGGTCAACCATGGCCGACCGCCTGGAACAATCGCGCCACCGTCTCTTCGAACGCGGTGTGGTCATCGGTGCGCTGGCGCAGAAACCCGTCGATCGCCGATTTGCGGGCGATCGCCTCGTCGGCCTCGGGATCCGATCCGGAGGCGTATTCCCCGATCTTCACAAGCAGTTCGATATCGGCGTATTTCGCCATCAGGCTGCGCAGTTTCAGCGTTGCATCCACATGCTCGCGCGGGATCACCGCATTTAGGATACGGCTGGCGCTTGCGCCCACATCGATCGCGGGATAGTGCCCCGAGGCCGCGAGCTTGCGCGACAGGATGATGTGGCCGTCGAGCAGCGAGCGCGTCTCGTCGGCCACCGGCTCGCTCATATCGTCGCCCTCGACCAGCACGGTGTAGAGCGCGGTGATCGAGCCCGTCTCGGTCAGCCCTCCCCGCTCCAACAGCGTCGGCAGCTTCTCGAACACCGAGGGCGGGAAGCCGCGCCGGGTCGGCGGCTCGCCGGCGGACAGGCCGATCTGACGCTGGGCGCGGGCAAAGCGGGTCAAGCTGTCCATCAGCAACAGAACCTTGGCGCCGCGGTCCCGGTGATACTCGGCGATCGCGGTTGCGGTGTAAGCGGCCTTGACCTGCTCGATCGCCGGGCGGTCCGAGGTCGCGATAACCAAAGTCGCCCGCGCCATGCCCTCGGGGCCGAGGCTGTGCTCGACGAACTCGCGCACCTCGCGGCCGCGCTCGCCGATCAGCGCGATCACACAGCGGTCGTATTCGGCAAACTTCACCAACATCGACATCAGCGTCGACTTGCCCCCGCCAGCGGCCGCAAAGATCCCGACCCGCTGGCCGAGCCCGCAGGTCAGCGCACCGTCGAGCGCCCGCACGCCCAACGGAAAGGGACGGTCGATCACGGGCCGCGCCATCGGATCGGGCGGAGACGCCATCGCCGGATAGCGCTGGCGCGTGCTGAGCGGGCCTTTGCCGTCGATCGGCTCGCCGATGGCATCCACCACGCGGCCGGTCAGGGCCTCGCCGACGGGCGCTTCGAACTCGGGCGCCACGGGCGAGATCTGCGAGTGATAGGACATGCCGTCAAGCGTGCCGTAGGGGGTGAGGATGGCCTCGGATCCACGAAAGCCGACCACCTCGGCCAGCAGATCGGACCGGCCCGCCCGGGTGATCGCACAGATCTGGCCGATGCTGTAGCTGCCCTTGGCATGGATCAGCGGACCGGCGGCCTGACAGACCCGCCCATCGCGGCGGAACAGCTGGGTCTGGCTGAGGCTTTGTTCGATCGCGAGCGCGGCGCTGTCATCCATCGATCCGCTCCTGACCTGGCGCCGTGGCGCCCTCCGCCTCGGCCGCGCTCAGGTGCTGCGCCAGCGCGCCGATCAGCCGTTCGGTGATCACGTCGGCTCCGGCATTGATGACCTCGGTATCGGTGTAGATGCGGCACTCCTCGGGCCCGAGGGCCAGATCGGTCTCCACACCGATGCGCGCCTCGCCGATCGTCTTCGAGGCCCGGACCAAGGCCGTCTCGAGTGCGCTCACACGGCTGGGATGGACGACGATGGCGACGTCCTCGTCGATCGTGATGCTGCTGAGGACCGGCAGGATTGCCGCGTGCAGCACATCCTCGGCCGGCCGCTCGCGAAAGACATGGCCCAGACAGTCGCGCAACAGGCCGGTGAGTTTGCCGTGCAGCGTCCGGGTGGCGCCGCGATAGGCGGCCGAGGCCTCGAGCAAGGCCTTCAGCCCGTCCGCATAGGCCCGCTCGCGCGCCTCTGCCAGCGCCTGATCGAGACGCGCCGCATAGGCCGCATCGCGCTCGGCTGCCCAGGCCTCGGCCCGCTCGATCAGATCCGAGGCGGTGCAAAGCGCCTGCACCTGATCGGCGCGCAGCACGCCGCCATCGGGCAGGATGTCGGGGTCGATCAGCCTAATGCGCCGCATTGCGCGCCTCCTCGGGCGGCGTGGGCATGGCGGCACCGGGCAAAAGCGCGAGCGCCGTATCCACCAGCGCCAGCAGAGCCGCCCGGTCCGCGGGCCGATCCGTCAGCGCGTCCGGCGCGGGCAGCGCGCCTTCGGGAAAGCGCACGATCACACGCTGCATCAGCTGGGTCGGGATCAGGCCCAAGATGTAGCGCAGCACCTGCTGGGTATAGAGGTCCAGCAGCTCTTGGGTGATGTAGATGGTGTGCGGCAGACACTCAAAGACCGGGCTGCTGGGATCGTGCAGATGCCGCACGATCTCCCGCGTCCCGGCATGGGCGACGGCCAGGCGCAGCATAGCCCCGTCGGTCATCGTGGCCATCGAGGGCGCGTGGACCAACACCGCGACGATCCGCGCAACGCGGGCCAGCATCTCCAGATCGGCGTTAAGCAGCTCGACCATGGTCGAGAACTCCCCGATTGGCAGGTCCTCGGGCTCGCCGAGGATCTCGTCCACGCGCTGGTCGAGGCGCGGTCGCAACGGGGCCACCGCCATCAGCGCTGCGGCCAGATCGGGGTTCTTGAGCCCCAGCAGTTGCGACCGATAGGCCGGCTCAGCAAAATCCAGCGGCTTCTCTGACAGGACCGAGGGCAGCATCAGCTCGGCATCCCTGCGGCCAGCTCGGTCTGGGTCTGACGCTCGGAACGCCGCGTGCGCCAATTCATCAGCACAAGTGTCCCGAAGCTGAGGGCTGCAATCGAGGCGATCGCCGCTATGGCTCCCAGAACCCGCACGGCCAAGACACTGTTGCGGTGGACCAGGATGCCGCCAAGGCTCACCAGGCTCTGATCGACTTCGCGGTGGCGGATGGGGGCGACGATCACGCCAACGCGATCATAGCTGATATCGGGGACCGAGTAGGAGACCAGCTGCTTGATCTGGGGCACCAGATCCTCGGTCACATGGTCCTCGTTGACCTGCACCACGACCGAGGCGCTTGGCGGCTTCACCTCGGCAAAGGGGCTCTCTTTGCGCGTCTCGGCGATGTTGACGCTGACCCGCACGACCCCGGGGATGGACGCAATCGACTTCGAGAGCTCCTGGCTCTTGGCGTAGTTCAGCTTGGCCCATTCCTGGGTCGGGCTGGCGACCAGACCCTCGGCGCTGAAGATCTCGCCCATATTGGCAAACTCGCTGCGCGGCAGACCCTTGCTGGCGAGCAATTCGACCGCCTCGCTGAACTGGGCTTCGGCCACCAAAAGCGAGACGCCGTCCTTGCCCTTCTCCTTGGATGCCGAGATGCCGTTCGAGAGCAGCGCCGCGAGCATCTCGTTGGCGGCCTGCTCATCAAGGGCCGAGTGCATCTCGACCTGGCATGCGGCCAATCCCGACACCGCCAGGGCCAAGACCATCCCCCGAAGCCCTTTGCAAAGCATCCGCATGACCACAGCCACTCCCCTCTGGCCGCCTACTGCGCCGACAGCAGTTGCTGCACGCCCTTGATGGTGTTGGAGACGACCTGGGTGCCGACCTTCATCTGAAAGGTGTCGAGCTTCGCCTCCATCTTGTTCTGGTAAAACTCGCGGTTCGCCTCGAAGGTCTCGGTCACGCCCCGTTTGAAACGCGCGACCAGCGCGCGGTCCTCCGGTGTCCGGACGGCATCATCGAGCCGCTTGAACTCCTGCAAGATGTGATCGGGCATGCGCATGAGCCCGCTGTCGGGATCCGACGCGGCCGAGAAGCTCTCGCGCATTTTCGTCTCGCGATGCTTCATCTGCTCGATCGCGTCGCCAAAGAACTTGTCGATATGGCTGTCGGCGACGGGCTCCGGGCGCGGCGTCAGCGTTTGGGCGTGGGCGACTGCGGGGCCTGCGGAATCGGTTGACATGCTCATCCGGCGGTCTCCTTTCCTTGGTTGGGGCGGCTTCGGCCCCGAGGACTGCGATCAGGCCTGGGCGGGCTGGGGCACTGCCTTTACACCGGCCCCTGCACCAACCCTTGCACCGGCCGGATCCGGCAGATCCCCGGCCTTCTCGATGACCGAGAGGACCATGTAGCGACTGGTGCTGGAGCGGAGCACGCCGTCCCCGATCATCCGCTGGCCGAGGGCACTGGCGCGCTCCTCCTGGCCGGAGGCGCCCAGCAGAACGACGTAGAGGGCCAGCGCCTCGTCCCGCCCGATCTCGGCGGCACGGGCGGCCGGCGTCTCGAGCACAGCGATCGCATCGGCGGTCTTGCCTGCATTGTGCAGGAACAGAGCCTCCATCACGAACCCCTGGGCTCGGTTGGGGCGCTCGCGCTGGATCAGGGACATGATCTGGCGCGCGCGATCACCGTGCCCGACCGCGATCGCCGCCATGCAAAGATTGCCCATGACGTAGAAGTCGTCCTGGATGAAAATTGGTGTCTCGGTCATTGCAGCCTGAATTCCTTCTTGTCGCCATCGACCTCGAGGATCAGATGATCGGCGGCTTCCACGGCGATGAGCGTGATGTCGTCGGCCAAGGGCTGGCCCTCGCGGACTTGGCGTCCGTCGCGGAGCGCCACATAGGGCCGCTTGCCCCCCCAGATCGCGAGAACCTCGTCCTGAAGCGATGTCAGCGTGATGCTCGCCGCGCCGCCCACAAAGGCCACACCGCGAAGGCCCGGCACATCGGCGAGAAGCGTGTCGCGCATCGTCTGGCCGGTCTCGGCATCGCCCTCGAGCAGCGAGAGCTCGAGCCGGCCTCGCTGAATGCTCAAGATCGTCGCGCTGCCGTCGATGTTCTGCAGCACCAAACGGCTTGCCGAGAGCAAGGTGGTGTCGACAAAGATCCGCGGCTCTACGGTGTAGTCGAGGCGCGACAGATGCTCTAGAAGCGGCTGGCGATCGGTCTCGGCGGGCAGATGAAAGACCGCGCTCCAATCCTCACCCGAGGCTTCGATCGCGGTTGGCTCGAACCCGGCCTCGGTCAGATCGGCACGCACCCGCTCGGCGGTGATCGGGTCGCTGCCCGCGCCAAGCAGACCGGCAACGCCCGGCGCCAGCAGATCCGCAAGCCCAGGCGTCGACAGCGCGATGGCGGCCTGCGGATCCTGCGGCGGCGTGATGCTGCGCAGCAGAACATCCGCCGTGACCGTGACCACGACCACCGAGAGCAGGACAACCGCCGAGACCTTCAGCACGCGGCCAGATTGCACCATGACCGAGGTCGCGATCCGCGCCAGATGGGATGGCTGTGCGCGACACTCCTCGCCCTTGATCTGGATCATCAGAGCACCGATCTGGAGGCTGGCAAACGGGCCCCAGAAGCTGCGCTCGCCCTCGCCCACAGGCTTGCGGCGGCCTGAGCCTGCGTGGAACCCGCCAGTGCAGCCGTCGAACATCTCGAGAAAGACACCGTCGACGCCGATGTCGAGAGCGAAGTGCAGCGGATGCACCGCCTCTTCGATCAGGACCACGTCACAGCTCAAATCCGAGCCGAAGCTGCGCCGGCCGGCTTCAAGCTCGACAAACCGGTCAGGTTTGCCCTGGGAGGAGATGCGCGCAATGATCATCGCGCCAGCGCCGTCTGCGCCGTCTGCGCCGTCTGAGAGATTTGCGGGCCCGGCTCTTGAGAAGCGTCGGGCGCTTCGAGCATGTCGATCAGTCTCGACGCCTCCGACATCGCCAAAAGCGCCCGCCGGATCCGCTCGAAATCCTGGCTGTCGCCGCGCATCTGACGCATCTGTCGGACGAGCCGGCTGCTGCGCATCTGCAAATAGTCCTGCAGCGCTGGCCGGCCGCCCAGGGCACCCTGTGAAAGGATGTCGCCAAAGCTGTGCTCGCCGGTGTCGAACAGCGGTTTGGGGTCGGATTGCTTCGCCATGGGGTGCTCCATCTCGGGCCTGAACGGAGACAACCGCGGATCCGCCGAATGCGGAATTAAGTATCTCTTATGCCCGGCATGGACCTAGTTCTGACGGGGCTCGGTCGGATCGCAGGCGCCGGCGCGCCAAGGGTACGGCAGGCGCCGAACGCGCATCCGAACCGGATCCGCATTGGCGGTTGATCGCGTCTCCTTTGCGGGGCTCTGGGGTTTTTGGGGTGGGTTTTTGGGGCGGATGGCTTGGTTTGATGATCGTGGCGGCTGGGAGGGCCTCGGTGAGGATGCCGAGGGTGCCTTGGGGCGGGCGCGCCAGGGG
>JBCCZI010000078.1:0-21791 GCA_039187815.1 Pseudomonadota bacterium
AGTTTTCGCCCGCAAGGTCTGGCGGCCAAGGCCGAGTCGCTGGCCGCGCGCATCCGTGCGGCAGAGGCGGACCTCGTGGACCTGCATCCCTTCCATGCGGGCATAACCGGGCTGCTCGCGGCCTGTTTGGCCGGCCGGCCTGCACTGTTGACCTTCCATGGTCCCACCTCGTTGCGCTTGCCAGGCGCCGAGTGGCACCGCGCGACCTTTGAAAGATTGCGGCTGGAGGCTCGGCCCGTCTTCGTCGCCGTGTCGCCAGAGACCCGCAACCTGATCCGCCAAGCCTATTCCGGTACGCCCCTTTACGTACTGGCCAATGGCGTCTGCCGGGGAGGCAAAGCTCTCCCCTGGGACGGACGGACCGTGGCCATGGCGACGCGGCTCGACCCCGACAAGATCCCCGGTGTGCTGGACCTGTTGCGCCTTCTGCAAGCATCACCTGGCCTGACATTGGATCTCTTTGGCGGCGGGCCTGCACTCCCTTTGGTCGAGGCTCAGATCCGAACGGCGGGGCTAACATCCCGGGTCCGGGTCCACGGACATGCGACCGATCCTGCCTGTCGGTTTCCGCGCCGCGCCCTGGTCGCCGGCTGCGGACGGGCCTTGCTCGAAGGATTGGTTCAGGGACGGCGAGGTCTGGTCGTCTCGGCCGATGCCGTGATTGCGCCGGTGACGCGGGCGCGGTTCGCGCGGCTGGCCGATGCGAACTTCAGCGGGCGGGGATTGGCGCGCACACCGCACCGAGAGATCCGGGCCTGGTTGCACCGGCCGTGCGCCGAGCGCGTGGCCGACCTCGTGCCCTGTGACATGCCCGAGCGCTGGGCCGCGATCTGCTCTGCAACACTGGCCAACGCTGATCCCAACAGGCTTCAGGCTGCAGGCCAGGCGGTTTTGTCGGATCTGGCCGGGTGAGCCGCTACAGGATCTCTTCGAGGGTCGTGTCCAGCTCGATCTCGCGGTTGGTCGGATCGTTGATCACGATCACCTTGCGCTCAAGCGTCTGAGAACGCACCGCATGGGGCACGCCATCGGCCACCTGACCCGCTGCACCAAACGCGATCGAGCGCAGAAGGGCGCCGTCCTTGGTCTTATCGCAAACCTCGGCGATCAGGATCGTGCTGGCATAGGTCTTGAAGATCCCGCCCGTGCGATGAAACCACTCCACCGCAACAAAGGGCCGGTCGTGATAGGTGAACTTGGCCTCGGCCACCGTGTAGGCCGATTTCAGGCTGCCGCCCGTCTCGGCCTCACCCCAGTCCAGATCGGAAATCTTCATCGTCCCCTCCCGCAATCACAGCGAAATCGAGATGAGATATGCGCCATAAGCGCCATAGGTGCCGAGCAGCGCATACGGCATCAGCCGTCGGGCCGCCGCACCGGCAAAGCCGAGGCCGAACAGGACCAGCGTAGCAAAGACCAGGAAGCCCATATCCACCGCAAGCGCGGTCGAATAGTCGACTTGGACCACCAAGAGCGTAGCGCCAAGAATGCCGAAGAGGTTGAAGATCTGACTGCCCGCAATGTTGCCGAGCACGATGTTGGGCATCCTGCGCCGCGCGGCGGCCACACAAGAGAAGATCTCGGGCAAGCTGCCGCCCGCGGCGATCACGGTCGCGCCGATCACGGCCTCTGGTATGCCCACGTAGTCCGAGATGAAGACCGCCGACTGAACCGCGAGATCGGCAAAGAACGCCATGGCCGCGCAACCACCGATCAAAAAGGCGATCGAGATCCACAGCGGGCGCGCCACGGTCTCGATGTCCTCGCTGGCCTCCTCCTCACCCGACGCCAAGCTCCGCCAGACATGGATGGCAAAGACCACCAACAGCCCGATGCCGACCCACTGTGGCAGCACCGAGAGCCCGCCCCGGCCGCTGAGCAACGTGGCGGCCACCAATAGGACCGCCCCTACCAAGCCCAGAACGAAGGCGACCAAATAGGCCCGCTGAATGACGCCATAGGCGACGAACAGCCCGGCAAAGCCGATCCCGAGGCAGACGTTCACAATGTTCGAGCCGACCAGATTCGAAATGACGATATCGCCCTGGCCCTCAAGCCCGGCGACGATGTTGATGGCCAGCTCAGGCGCCGAGGTCCCGACCGCAACGATCAGGCTGCCTACGACGAACTCCGGCAAACGAAAGCGGTTTGCCAGCGCAATGGCCCCATTCAGGAAATAGTCGGACGCGATGATCAGGAGCGCGAGCGCCGCGGGCAGCACGGCCAGACTTACCCAGATGTTCGCGAGCACCATGTCCCTCCTGTCGACCAGCGGGACCTGTTACCGCGCCCTTGGATGGCTAGAAAGGGCGACCGCGTCAATCTGTCAAGACGCGGCTGTCCTCGGTCACACACGCGACAGTTTGCCGTTGCACGCTTGCACCCGGAAGGATAGGACCGCGCGGGGGCCGCGGCCGCGGCAGGGTCGGGGAGATTGAGCATGACCAAGCCGCCCTTGGTCCTGATCCGGAATCTAGCGCACCGCTTCGTGGTGCACTCGGTCCGCTTGTACTACTCAAAAATCTGGGGCATGCGCATCGGCCGCGGCAGCCGCATCTCGCTGCGGGCCACGCTCGACAAGACAAACCCGCGGGGGATCGTGATCGGCGACTATACGGCCATCACCTTCAACGCAGCGATACTAAGCCATGATTTCGTCAACCGGGAACACAAGACCACCACGATCGGCAGCTATTGCTTTGTCGGGTCAGGGGCTGTGATATTCCCAGGCGTAACGGTCGGGGATCACTGTATCGTCGGCGTCAACGCCGTGGTTATGCGTGATGTGCCACCTCATTCCTTAGTGATGGGCAATCCGGCCCGGGTCATCGAGCGTGGGATCCAGACGGTGGCCTGGGGGATCAAACCCAAACCGGACGACGATCTGCCGGGCACCGAGCTGCTAGAGCCGCCCGGCACGCAAGGAGAAGCATGATGCGCGATACAATCCGCGGGGTGTTCGAAGAGCTTTGGGCCGAGCAGGAAGACGGCCCGCCACCGGTCCTCTCCGACGACACGGTGTTGCTCGAGAGCGGTCTCGACAGCCTAGGCTTGGCCATTTTCGTCTCGCGGCTCGACGAAGAGCTGGGCTTCGACCCGTTCACGGCTTCGGACGAGGCCTACTACCCGCGTACCTTTGGCGAATTCGTCGCCTTCTACGAGAAGAACGCCCAAGGATGACGCTCGCGGCACGCATCACGGCGGGACAGGCCTCAGCGGGGGCGCGGGTCGACACCGGCGGGACGACGCTCGGCGACGCGGAGCTTGTGCCCGGCTTGGCGGCCGATCTCGCATCGGGATTTGCAGTGTCGGTCGGGGATGCGGCTCAACTCATCCGCCTGCTGGCGGCGGCAGATGGGCAAGCCGATGCGATGCTGCTGCTGTCGCCGGCGCTTAGCCCCGAGCACACATCCACTTTGATGGCCGAGGCAAGCCTCTCGCGCCTGGTGTCCGACCGTGCGGATCTGGCGGCACTCACCACTTTGACGCCAGATGCCGCCGTTGCCCCCCCTCATGCACCCACCGTCGAGACCGATTGGCTGCTGACGACCTCTGGCACGACGGGACGGCCGAAAATCGTGCGCCATCGCCTGGCGAGCCTGTTGCGCACCGTGAAGCCGGCGCAAGTACCGCCGCCGATCTGGGGTCTGCTCTATGAGCCGACGCGTTTTGCCGGGCTGCAAGTGGTGCTCCAGGCGCTCACCGGCGGTGGTCGGCTGATCGCCCCGGCCTTCGACGCTCCGATGCCCGAGCGGCTCACTTTGTTGGCCGATCGGGGCGTCAGCCATCTCTCCGCCACGCCGACACTGTGGCGACGGATTCTGATGGACGCGCCTGCCAATCTCGCTCCCTCGCAGCACACCCGGGGCGGCGAGATCGCCGACCGACCGGTTCTCGCGGCGCTGGCGGCCCGTTTCCCAGAGGCACGGATCCGGCACATCTATGCATCGACCGAGCTTGGGGTTGGCTTCTCGGTGCGCGATGGACACCCTGGCTTTCCCCGCGCCTGGCTCGAGAGCGGCCGGGACGGTGTCGATCTGCGCATCCGCGAGGACACGCTTTGGGTCCGGCCACCGGGTGCCGTGCCCGAGGGCGTGGCTGCGTCTGCCCTCACCCCAGATGACGATGGCTATTTTCCGACCGGTGACCGGGTCGAGCTGACCAAAGACCGGGTGCTGTTCTTGGGCCGCGATGCGACCACCGTGAACATAGGCGGCACCAAGATCCAGCCGGAGGCCGTGGAGCGCGTGCTGAACGAGCATCCCGACATTGCAATCGCCCGCATTGCCCATCGTCCCAACCCCATTGCCGGATCGCTGCTGACCCTCACGTTGGTGCCACGCGACAGCCAGGCGGATCCCAAAACGCTGCGCCGCGCGATCTCCGCCTTTTGCAAGGAACGCCTGCCGCGCGAGGCGATGCCCGCCCAGATCAAACTGGTCTCCGAGCTTGAGCTGAACGCGGCCGGAAAGCTGACGCGAGGGGCGGCATGACCGAGCGCAAATGCGTGCTGGTCACCGGCGTCTCCCGCGGACTTGGCTTGGCCATCGCCCAGCGATTGGTGACGGATGGCTACCGGGTGCTCGGCCTCGGGCGCACGGCAGGCGGCTTTGCCAGTTTGGCCGCCGAGCAGCCCGACCACGCCGTCTTCCAGACGCTTGACATGGGCGATGGTGCGGCGATCACCGAGACCGCCCGCGCTATTGTAAAGCGCGAACGCACGATCTGGGGGCTCGTCAACAATGCCGGCGTCGGCCTCGACGGCGTGTTGGCGACGATGCACCAGTCCGAGATCGAGCGGGTCATCGCGGTCAATCTCACAGGGCCCATCACCTTGGCGAAGTTCCTCAGCCGGCCGATGATGGCCGCCGGGGCGGGGCGCATCGTGAACATCTCGTCGATCATCGCCTCGACCGGGTTCCACGGGCTCTCGGTATATGCGGCGAGCAAAGCTGGGCTCGAGGGCTTCACCCGGTCGCTCGCGCGCGAAGTCGGCAAGCGGGGCGTCACCGTGAACAGCGTGGCGCCGGGATATATGGAGACCGAGATGACGGCCGGGCTCGACGGCGGGCGGCTTGAGCAAATCCGACGGCGCGCGCCTCTTGGCCTGGCGGCACCCGAAGACGCCGCCGCCGCCGTCGCCTTTCTGATCGGGCCGGGCGGCACGCGCGTGACGGGCACAGTCCTGACGGTGGACGGCGGCAGCACGGCCTGACCCCGGAACCTAGCGGCGGAACTCCGGCGGGGCTGGGGGATAGCCTGCCAGCCAGGTTGCGCGCCGCTGCCAGGCGTCCCGCCACTCGGCCGAAGCCGCCCGGTGCGCCGGGCGTCTGAGCAGAGCTGAGGCCAGAGCATAGCCAGACCAACGCAGCAAAACGGCAGCGCGCAGCAAGCCAGCGGCCACTGTTGTGCGTGTCTGCCCCCAATGCTTGCGCGCCAGGGTCATTTTGCCCTGAAAGCCCCGCTCGATCTTGTCGGCCCGGGCCGCCGAGGCAGCGCCGACATGGTGGACAATCGTCGCCTCGGGCGTCACCCGTGGCCGAGCGCCGAGCGCGGCAGCCCGCAGGCAAAGATCCGCCTCCTCCCCATAGAGGAAGTAGTCCGGGTCGAACCCGCCGAGCCGCTGCCAATCCGCGCGCTGGATCAGCAAGAAGCAGCCGGTGACGATGTCTACCGCCATCTCCTCGCCATCCCGACGCAGGCTTACGAACTCGGGGTTGAGCCAGGCCGACCGGGGCGAGAGCCGCGACAGCCCGAGCGAGAAGCATGCCAATGACCAAAGCGTCGGCCGCAGATAGGATGAGGTCGGGTTGAGGCGCCCATCGGCAAAGACGGTGCGTCCCCCCCAGATCATCGCGTCCGGGTGCCGCCCGGCAAAGGCGACCAGCCGCTCGATGGCCTGGTCGAGCACCACCGTGTCCGGATTGAGCAGAAGGATGAAGCGTCCACGCGCCTGCTCGGCGGCCCGGTTGTTGGCCCGCCCGAACCCGATGTTCTCGTCTCGACGGATCAAGCGCACCTGCGGATGGGCGGACGCGATCGCATCGGCCGACCCGTCGCCCGAGGCATTGTCGATGACGATCACCTCATGGGCAAGATCGGACGTCTCCCGCGCAATACTGGCCAGGCAGTCGAGAGTCATCGCAGCCGTGTTGTGGCTGACGACGATGATCGAGACGACGGGATCAGCCACGGGGCTCAGAAGCTCAGCCGTTTGAAGACAAACTCGGGCAGATTGGTGATGATCCCCATGATGAGGCGCCATTTCCAGGGCGTGTAGACGTTCTGGCGGCGCTCGGCCGCGCGGTGGATGGCGGCCGCGATCGCCTCGGGGCTGTCAGTCAGCGGCGCGGGCAGATCCATCCCCTCGGTCATCCGGGTGGCGACAAAGCCGGGTTTGACCGTCAGCACATGCACGCCGGCTCGGCCGTATTGCTGGCGCAAGCCCGAGAGCACGGCCGTAAAGCCGGCCTTGGCTGCACCGTACCAGTGGTTCTTGGCCCGCCCACGATCGCCGGCGACCGAGCTGATGCCGATCAGCGTGCCGCCTCCGGCTGCGGCCATGCGCCGGGCGGCCTCCTCGAACGCCGCGGCGGGGCCGGTGAAGTTCGAGGCGACCACGCGGGCGGCCAGCTCGGGATTGGCTTGGGTCTCCGCTTGATCGGGCATGTATCCGACGGCCGAGATCACAACACCCGGCATCGCCGGAAGGCCGTCGAAAAAGCCCGCCAAAGCCGCGGTATCCAGCGCGTCATAGGCATGGGTGCTGACCGAGACGCTGTGGCGGAGCGCGAGATCGGCCTTGTCGGCCTCAAGCCCGGCGGGATCGCGCGCGGCGAGTTGGAGCGGGTGGCCAGCCGCACCATAGCTGTGCGCCAAGGCGCGGGCGATGTCGGATCGGGCGCCGAGGATCAGCACCGGGGCGGGCAGCGTGCTCACAAGCCGAGCCTTTCCGATTGGGCCGAGGCGAAGCGCTCAGCCAAGTTGTGTTCGGTGCGAAAGCGGCGAAACGCCTCGGCGCGCGGTTCCGAGGCATCGAAACGGGCGCGCGTGAGGTGCGCGTCCTTGGCCAGATAGAAGCGACCGCCGCGCGCAACAGCAATCTCCTCCAGCCGGTCGACAAGGCCCAAGGCGTGGCGCCGGGCCGGCAGATCAAGCGCCAGGGTCCACCCAGCGGTTGGGAAGGAGAACAGGCTTTGATCCGGCCCGAACTTCTTCAGCACCGCGAGGAAGCCGGCCCCGGCAGCGGCGGTTGCCTCCAGGATCTCGGCCAATCCGTCACGGGCCCCGCTCTCGGGCAGCACGCATTGGAATTGGAGGAAGCCGCGGGGGCCATACAAACGGTTCCAATCGCTGAGCGCATCCAGCGGATAGAAGTAGCGGTCCCAATCCACCAGATGCGGACCTCCCCGGGCCGTGCGGCATCCCTTCCACCAGTAAAGTTGGTTGAAGGCCCAAATGGTCGGGCGCGACACGGCAAAGGACGGTGCGTCAAGCGGCACCCGCACGCGGCCCCGCGCGGGCCATTGATAGGGGGCCGCGCGCCGGCGAAAGTCCAGTTCGTCGCGCTTGGCATGCTCGCCGAGCAACAGCAGTCCCCGACCGAGATCCGCCCCTTGGGCCAAGGCATCGACCCAGGCAACGGAGTAGGTCGTTTCGGCGGCGGCATCAAAGCTCGCCATCAACGCATCCAGCCCCGAAGCCGGCACAACCGTCTCGCGGATCCAAGCGCTTTCGACCGGCTGGAGCGCGATCTGCGCACGCAGAATGATCCCTGTCAGCCCCATGCCTCCGACCGTCGCGGCAAAGAGGTCATCGCCCGGATGCAGGCGGCTGACAGCGCCATCGGCGCCCATCAGATCGATCCAGCGGGTATGCGCTCCAAAGGAGCCGGCTGCATGGTGGTTCTTGCCATGCACATCCGCAGCGATCAGCCCGCCAAGCGTGGGATACTTGGTCCCAG
Organism: Pseudomonadota bacterium; assembly: GCA_039187815.1. GTDB lineage: Bacteria > Pseudomonadota > Alphaproteobacteria > Rhodobacterales > Rhodobacteraceae > Thermohalobaculum. Next base: position 7,964 of record JBCCZI010000078.1, read on the forward strand.
GGGTCACCATGGGGAACCAACCATGCGGCAGCAACGCGCGAATGATATCTCCGAGAACCACACCCGCCTCGGCCGTGAGCAATCCAAGCTCGGGATCAAAGGCGATCATACGGTTCAGCCGCCGGGTCGACACAGTAAGCGCCGCGTTGAGAGCGCTGTCGCCATAGGCCCGGCCCGCTCCGCGGGCAATCAGCGGCCCACCCTCGGCCAACAGCCGCGCCACCGCCGCCTCGTCGGCCGGGGTCTCGAGCCGGCAGGTCAGACGCGGATGGCGTCCCCAGCCCGAGAGTTTGACCGGCGCGCTCATCACGCCCCCTCAGAGCGGAAGACAAAGGCGCGGTCAAGCCGGTACTTGATCGTATAGCCGATCGCCAGCCCGATGACCGCCCCGAGCTCGCGGGCCGCATCCGTCTGCCATGCCAAGAAGAACGCGGTCTCGGTCGCCCAGAACAGCAGCGTCGTCGCCACGCCTGTGAGGGTGTAGAGCGAGAAGCGCTTGGCCTCATCCCGAGGGCGCGCTGGCGTCAGGGCGAAGATCCAACGCCGGTCGAGGACATATTTGACCACCAGGCCGAGGCCCGTCCCCGCCACCAAGGCCACCGGAAAGGCAAAAGGTTCAGGCAAAATCGCCAAAGCCACCCTCTGCGCGCCCAGATTGCAGATCGTGGCGATAACCGCAAAGCCGGCATAGCGCAGGACCAGACCGCGTGCGGTCAGTGGCTCGGAGGCGGCGAGCGCGCTCACAACACGGTCCCCAACAGGCCCAAGGCCAGGCAGGCTGCGCCGACGGCCCAACTCACACGGTCTCGGATGGCAAAGACCAGCGGATCATCGGTCATCTCGCCACGATGGGTGACGATCGACAGGCGACAGAGCCAGGCAAGCAGGATCGGGCATATGCCCCACAAGAGATCCGGCGCGCCATAGAGCCCCTGCACCTTGGGACTGGCGATGTAGAGGGCGAGCACCAAAACCGATGCGTGCCCGGCGGCGACGGCCATGGCCATCACGACCGGCCAGTCCTCGATGCGATAGGCGCGCCCAGCGATCTCGGCCCGCCCCGAAGCCCGCGCATCGGTGAGCTCGGCCTGACGCTTCACGGCCGCGAGCGCGAAGAAGAAAAACCCGCAGAAGGCCAGCATCCAGGGCGACAGCGCGATGCTGGTTGCCGCTGCGCCGGCGATCACCCGCAGGCTGTAGAGCCCCGCAAGCGAGGCGATATCGACCACCAGCATGCGTTTAAGGCCAAGCGAATAGGCCAAGGTCAGCACGTAGTAAACCGCCAGCACGATGAGGAACTGGAGGGGCAGGAACGCCAGGGATAAAAGGAAAGCCGCCGCAAGCAATGCGACCGCCAGCAACGCCCCGTTCATTAGGCTCGCACGCCCTGCGGCAAAGGGGCGAAACCGCTTGCGCGGATGCGCCCGGTCGGCCGAGATGTCGAGCAGATCGTTCAGCAGATAGACGCTGGAGGCGGTCAGGGAGAACGCGATGGCTGCCAGCAGGGCCATAGCCCAAGCAGCCAGGTCCTCGCTATGCGCCGCCAGGGCCGGGAGCAGCACCAGCGTGTTCTTCAACCACTGATGGGGGCGCATGGCCTTGAGATAGGGGGCAAGCGCAGCGAGCCCGCCAGGGGTCGGGTCCAGATGCTCGGCCTCCGGATGACGGCTTGTCACCTCGGCGGAGAAACCCGGCCCGGCGCCCACCGTCATGGCATGGCGCGCCTCGGCCCAGACATCGAGATCGGCGCGCGCATCGCCCAAATAGTCGAAGCCCTCGCGCCCATAGCGTTCGACCAGGAACTCGGCCTTGGCCTGACCCTTGAGGTTGCGTCGCCCATCCGAGCCATGCGCCTCGTCGAACAGACCGAGATGGCTCGCCACAGCTTCGACCAGCGACTGATCGGCCGCCGAGACAAGCGCCGTCCGCCGACCCGACGCACGGGCCTCCTCCAACCGACCAAGCACCGCCTCATTATAGGGAAGCCGCTCGACCTCGGGCCGCGCGATGGCGGCGAGGCGGGACTTGAGCGCCGCACGCCCCTCGCCCAGACGCGACAGCGCTCCGATCGCGCCCACAGGGTTACGCCCGAGTGCCGCAAAGAAGCACTCGGCCAGCATATCCGAGCGGATCAAGCTCCCATCCAGATCGACTACGAGCAAAACGCCCAATGCCGTCGCTCCTTCATCCCAATTCGCCAAAGTCCACCGACCCGCGGCGGTCTATAGCAGATCTCCGTGGGCAAAAAAGTGACCGTCGCCTTGAGATCTTCCTAACGTCACGGCCTAACCGCATGCTTACTCTCAGCAAGATAGCCTCGAAAGCGACCGGTTCTCGCCATGGGAGCCGCGCAATGCTAGGTCATCGGGATGGGCGCGCAGATGAGGGCACCCAAACGCCGCGGTGGGAGATGCGATGAGCGTGACCGAAAGCGCCAGCACCCGGGCGCCGCGACGGCTGGCACAGCGCCGGGCCGACGCGGAGGCATCCAGCGTGCCGCTGATCGTGATGCTGTTTCTCTTTCTGCTGCTCGTCCCGGCGGCGGCCTTGTTCTCGGTCGGGCCGCTCGTGCTCTCGCCGCTGCGGATTTTTCTGCTGATCATCACGATCCCGGTCGTTCTGCAATTTGTCATGACGATACGGTTGAGGGCCTTTGACTACCTCTTCCTGTTCTCGGTCTTTTGGTACGGGATCACGCATGCTCTGAACTATGGCATCGGCAAGGGCGTCCAGTTCGGAGGGCTGTATTTCGTGCACACGATCGGGGTCTATGCCCTGGTGCAGATCTCGATCAAACGGGCCGAACAGATCGAAGCGGCATTCCGCATCGTGCTGATCATTCTGCTGATTCTCTTGCCCATTGCAGCGATCGAGTCGATCACCCAGACGCGCTATGTCCACGCCACGTTCAGTCGCCTGTTCGGAACGGCGATCGAGATCCAGGGTGACACGCGCCTTGGCATGCTGCGCGCGGCGACGGTGTTCGCGCACCCAATCCTGTTCGGGCTGTTCTGCGCCTCGACATTTGCCTTCCTGTGGTACATGCGCGGGCCAACAGCGCTGCGCTTTTTGCGATGCTTGGTGGCGGCGCTCTGCACGTTCTTCTCGCTGTCGGCGGGCGCGCTTATCCCGCTGATGATGCAGATCGTGCTGATCAGTGTCGAATGGTTCACCCGCGGCATAAAGCAGCGCATGATGTATGCGTTTTGGGGCATGCTCAGCGTCTATACGTTCCTTGAGGTCGCGGCGAACAGCGGCGCCTTTGGAGTGATGACGCGCTTTCTGACCCTGAACGCCCACACAGCCTATTACAGACGGTGGATTTGGGAGCACGGCATCGACGATGTGATGCGCAACCCCATCTTCGGCTTCGTCACAGAGAACTGGACGCGTCCGCACTGGATGACCGGATCGGTCGACAATCACTGGCTGGTGCTGATGATGCGCATGGGCATTCTGGGCATGGGCGCAATGGCCTTGGCGATCTTTCTGATCCTGCGCCAGATGATGAGCCGGCCAGACGAGGAACTGCCGCTGGTTCAGGCCCGGATGCGGCGCGCCGTGTTGTTCTCGCTGGTCGGCATTTTCGTCTCGGGCGCGACGGTGTCCTTCTTCGACAAGATGGAGCCGATCCTCGCATTTTATATCGGGTTGGCGGCGGTGTTTGCCCGGTGGGAGATTGCAGCTGGGGCCGAGACTGCGGGAAAAGGCAGCGGCCGTCGGGAGAGGCTCCGCCGGATGACCCCATCCGTAGCCAAAGAAACCCCGGTGGACGAGACCGACGCTGCGCCGCCCACTGACGGAAAACCGGGGCGACCAGGGCTGCGGAGGCGCCCACGACTGGCCTCAGGGCCGCAAGTCCGTTCTCCCTCGGGCGGTCTCCGTCCACGACGCTGAGCGCCGCGATTGGAGCGCGGAATTGCCCCGCATATGAATCTTTGGTTACCCTGGGCTACACCATCTCTCTGGAGCCTCGCTTCATAGTCTCGCGTTAAGTTTGCGTCACACCGCGCAATCAGCATCACGGGAGACCCCCATGAGCACCGTCAACGTGAGCACGACGACCGAGCTGCTCTCGGCCCTGGGCGCCGCCTCTCCGGGCGATCGGATCGCGCTCGCGCCCGGCCGCTATGACGGCGTCACGCTTCGGAACTACGAGTTCGACGGCACCGTAACGATCACCAGCGCCGACCCAAATGACCGGGCCGTGTTCGACGACAATGTGTGGATCTTCGATTCCGCGGGCCTCGCCTTCGAGCAGGTCGACTTCATCATGGCCGATCTGGCCGATGCGTTCTGGGTGCCGGCCGTGCGCCTCCAAGGCACCGAAAACGTCCGGATGTCCGATGTTACCATCGCGGGCCAGCTCGCCGACGAGACCAACGGCCTGTCGATGTCCGAGTTCGGCGCCCCCGGCATTGCCGACGGCCCGATCGAGGAGATGGCCTGGGGCACCGGCATGTGGATCAGCCAATCGACGGGCACGGTGCTCGAACAGATCGAGATCCGCGATTTCGTCGACGCCATCCATCTGAACGTGACGACCGATACTCGGATCAGCCATGCGCATCTGCACCACCTGCGCTCGGACGGTATCAAGCTCAGCAACACAACCGATACGGTGATCGAGCACTCGCTGTTCCACAGCAACCAACCGGCCTTCCCGCCCAATGCGCTGCACCGGGCTGACCATGGCGATTTTCTCCAGGCCTATGTCCTAAACCAGCCGATCGGAATCGATGGGCTGACCGTGCGGGGCAACGTGTTTGCCCAAGGCGACGGGCGACCGACGCATACCTTCTTTGGCGCCCTGACCCTCGATAGTCCGCGGGCGGATGAGGTCAGCTTCACCGATATCGAGATCTCCGACAACCTGGTGCACACGGCGCATATCTGGGGCTTTGCGCTGTTTGACTCCCAAGACATCACGCTTGAGCACAACACGCTGCTGCCAGCGCCGGCGGACCCGACCTTCTACAATTCGACCGGCGGCGTGCCCTTCATCGCCATCGGCGCGGCCAGTCCGGACCCGGATTACGGCGATGCGCCGGTCAACGTGCTGGTCAGCGACAACCGAACTGTTGGGGACGCCGTTTCCTATCGCAACAACGACGCGACACAGACACCCGTCAACGTCGTGATCGATGGCAACACCGTTCACAGCAACGACCCCCAGGACAGCGACTATTGGGGCACGGCCTTGCCGGGCACCGAGGGCGCCATCGTGCCGCGGGCCGACGATCTGCGGATCGGCCAGGACGGTGTCGGGATCCGAGCGCTCGACCCTTGGCTGGTGGATTGGTTAAACAACCCCTGGGACACGGTCGAGCAACCGGTGGAAGGCGGCGAGGGCAATGATCTGCTCGAGGCCGACGACACGGGGCTCAAGATCTTTGGCCATGGCGGGAACGACACCCTGGTGGGCGGATCGGTCATCTACACGCTCTACGGCTGATCGGGCGATGATGTGATGACGGGTGGCCTCGGGGCGGACCAGTTCGCCTTCCAGCCCGGCACCGATCAAGAGGACCGGATCACCGATCTCGACTTTGCCGAGAACGATTACATCCACTTCGCCTTTGGCTTTGGTGTCTTCTATTTCGACGATGCGGTCGATCCGCAGAACGCCTTGCCGCGCAACCAGGATGGCTCGGGCGCCTATGCCACCGAGATGGCCGACTTGATCGAGCTGGTGAACCATGAGCAAATCAGCGCGACCGCGACCAGCGCCGACACCACCACGTTGAACTTTGACCTGAACGGCAACGGGCAGATCGATTGGCGGCTGCATCTCGAGGGCATCACTGGGATCGGAGAGGACCGCGCTGCGGGAGATCCCATCACCGGAGGCTCGGGCTCGGACCTGTTGATCGGCACCGAAGGGGCGGACCGCCTGGCCGCAGGCCCTGGCCAAGACACGCTGACCGGCGGGGCCGGGGCAGATATCTTCCAGCTCGATGCGGCCTATGCCGTGGCGGGCGCCGATACCATCAGCGATTTGGATTTCGCCGCGGGCGACCGGTTGGAGCTGATTGGTCTCGGCACGCTTGAGAGTGTTCAGGTGATCGACTCGCTCGACGCCCTGGCCCAATTGCCAAACGACACTGCGCGGTTGCGGGAGCTCGATGGCAACGTGGATCTCCTGATCGACCGGGGGGGCGATGGCCACGCCGAGTGGACCGTCCGGCTCGAAGGCATCTCCGGCACCGGCGCGGGGAGGCCCCCGACCTCCATCGAACCTGGCACCGCCAACCCAGGCTCTGAGACGGCGACCGAGCTCAGATTGGCCTATATCGACCCTTGGGTGCTCGAGCTGATGGGCGATCTTGGCTGATCCGCCCCTTGGGGCTTTGGCCAGCGCAGGAAGATGATCGCGGGGTTGGGCAGGGCTGCGGCCTCGAGATCCCGTGCCAAGGCGCCGAGAGAGGTGCGCAACACCCGCTCCCCCGGCGTCCCCGCCGCGCTGACGACGTCGGCCACACAGGTGGCAGGCACACCGTCGGCCAACAGGGTCGCAGCAATCTGCGGAGCCGCGGCCACGCCCATATAGAGCGCCATCAACGTCCCTGGGCGCATATGTCCGGCCCAATCGGGCCGTCCACCGCCGGCACGCAGCCGCCCGGTCGCCAGAACCAGTGTCTCGGTTTTTCCGCGGACGGTCAGGAATGTCCCGCTGGTGGCCGCGGCTGCAGAGGCAGCGGTGACACCGGGCACACTCTCCCATGGCAACCCGGCGGCCGCGAGCGCCGCAGCCTCTTCGGCGCCCCGGGCGAAGATGCCGGGATCACCGCATTTCAGCCGGACCGTGCGCCAGCCTTGGCTTGCCGCGGCAACCAGCGCCGCGTTGATCCGGGCCTGTGGCCAGCTCGGCCCGCCCGGCAATTTGCCGACATAGACCCGCTTGGCCCGCGCTGGCAGGTGATCGAGCAGTGCGGGATCCACCAATCGATCGTAGAAGCAGATATCCGCCGACCGCAGACGCTCGAGCCCGCGCAAGGTGATCAAATCGGCCGATCCTGGCCCCGCACCCACCAGGCTGACGAGACCCCGTGTTGCGCGGCGGAGGGCGGGCGGCCGCCCCGAAGGTGCAACGGTGCGAAACACGCGCGGGCTCAGCCGCAGAAGCAGCCCCCACATTCCCCACCAGAGGGACGGATGCGTCGCAAATCCACGCATGGCGATCACTCGGCCGCCACACGAGGCTCTGCAGAGGCGAGCAGGGCCGTGATCTCAGGACGGCAGGAGCCACAGCCCGTTCCGGCATCCGTGGCGCAGCCCACCGCGTCGAGCGTCGTGCTGCCTCGGGCAACCGCCGCGAGGATCGTGTTCACGCCGACGCCGTGGCAGCTGCAGACGATCGCTCCAGCCTCGGGCCTGTCCGCGCTCGGCCGACCGGCCAAAAGGGCATCGGGTGCAGCGCCGCATTCGATCTCGGCAATCACATGCGCCCGCGCCACCTCTACGGGGCCGCGGGACACGAACAGCACGCCGGCTGGCCCACCCGCTTGGCCGAGCGCCACGCGCGCCGAGCCCGCATTCTGGTCGATCACCGAGATGCATGGGGCTGCATCCAGCCCGAACAACGCGCGCGCATAGCGCTCCCAACAGTCGGGCTCGACCTGCCCGGCGAGCTCGGCGCGGATGCCGGACTGCACGGACCCGACCGCCCAGTAATCCGTTCGGGGCCGAAGCGCGCCGCGACTGACAGCAAAGCCGTGCCAAAGGGCGGGAAACTGCCGTACTCGAACAGGTTGCGCCTTGAGCTCCGGTTGCCCCGAAATCGGATCGGTATGAGCACGCACCAGCGCATCGATCCGCCCATTCGACGAGGTCTCGGACGTCCAATGCATGGGCGCAAAGACCGAGCCCTCAGGCACCCGGTCCGAGACCAGCACACGCAGCACAGCGGCCCCTTCCGGGCTCTCGACCGTGGCGAGATCCGCGGGCAAGACCCCCGCGCGGGCCGCATCCGCCGGATGGATCTCCAGATACGGCTCCGCCATATGTTGGGACAGCCGTGAAGACTTCACCGTGCGCGTCATCGTGTGCCAGTGGTCACGCACGCGCCCGGTGTTCAGACGCAGTGGCCAGTCGGCGCCGATCTTCTCGGCAAGTGCCCGCGGCGCAACCGCCAGCATTCGGGCCCTTCCATTGCCGGTCAGGAAGCCGCCGCCGGCGAAGAACCGCCCTCCTTCCCGGTCGTGCGTCACGGGCCACTGCACAGGCTTGAGGGCGTCGTAATCCGCGTCGCCGAGCGTCGCGAGACCGGAGATGTCGAAGTCCCGCCCGAGCTGGCCTGCCACGCCCGAGAGCGCCGCATGTTCGCGAAAGACCGCCGCAGGACCGTCCCAGGTGAAGGCGTCGGCCCACCCCATCGCCTTGCCGACATCCGCAAGCGCCTGCCAGTCCGGGCGCGCCTCCCCTGGGCCAGGCAAGAACGGGCGCTGGCGCGAGATCCGCCGCTCGGAGTTTGTGACGGTCCCCGATTTCTCGCCCCAAGCGGTTGCGGGCAGCAGCACATCCGCGAGCCTCGCTGTATCGGTGGTGCCGGTGATGTCCGAGACCACGACGAAGGGACAAGCCCGGATGGCTTCGGCAACCCGGTCGGCCTCGGGCATCGAGACGGCGGGGTTGGTGGATAGGATCCAGAGCGCTCTGATCTCGCCGTCGCCTGCCGCGCGAAACAGATCCACCGCCTTCAGACCCGGGCGCGAGGCGATCCGCGGGCTTGCCCAAAAGCTCTGCACCGCATCGCGGTGCGCGGGCACATCGAGGTCCAGATGGGCCGCCAGCATGGTCGCCAGCCCGCCGACCTCGCGCCCGCCCATAGCATTGGGCTGGCCGGTCACCGAGAACGGCCCCATGCCAGGACGCCCGATCCGCCCAGTGGCGAGGTGACAGTTGAGAATGGCGTTGACCTTGTCGGTGCCGCTGCTCGCCTGGTTGACCCCTTGGCTGTAGATCGTGACGACCTTCTCGGTCTGGATCCAGCGGTCATAGAAGCGGGTGAGCGCAACCTCGGAGATCCCGGTCTGGCGCGCAGCCTCTGCCGGCGTCATGGCCCCCGCCGCATCCACGGCGGCATCCAGTCCGTCGACATGGGCGCCGACATAGCCGCCGTCGATCGCTCCGGATGCGTGGATCCGGTTGAGCAGCCCATTGAACAGCGCCACATCGCTGCCGGGCGCAAGCTGGAGCAGTTGATCGCCAAGCTCGGCGGTGGCCGTGCGCCGGGGATCCACACAGACCACATGCGTGCCGCGGCTGGTCTTCGCGGCCGCGAGCCGCTGGTGCAGAACCGGGTGGCACCAGGCGAGGTTCGAGCCCACGAGCACGACCATGTCGGCGTCTTCGAGGTCGGCATAGACGCCGGGCACTGTGTCGGCACCGAAGGCGCGCTTGTGCCCCGCCACCGAGGACGCCATGCAAAGACGGCTGTTGGTGTCGATGTTGGCCGAGCCGATAAAGCCCTTCATGAGCTTGTTGGCGACGTAGTAGTCCTCGGTTAGCAATTGTCCCGAGACATAGAAGGCCACGCTGTCCGGGCCGTGCTCCGCAATCGCCTCGCCAAAGCGGTCCGCGATCAGGCGTGTCGCCGCATTCCAGCTCGCGCGGAGGCCATCAATCTGCGGGGTTAGGAGCCGGTCGGCGAGGCTCAGGGTCTCGCCCAGCGCAGCACCTTTTGAGCAGAGCCGGCCAAAATTCGCTGGATGCTCCGGATCGCCCGCAATCGTGGCCCGGCCGGTCCGGTCGGCGCGGGCGAGAACACCACACCCGACACCGCAATAGGGGCAGGCGGTGCGGACAGTCACGCCGCGCTCCGCCGGCCGATCAAGCGGGCGTCAACCAGAACGCGGCCGTACTCGACCCGGGCCGCATGGGTGGTCACTGAGCCCTCATCGGCTCCACCGGCCATCCCGGTCTCGAGCGAGATCACCCAATTGTGCAGCGGACAGGTTACGGCACGGCCATGCACGATGCCCTCGGACAAGGGCCCGCCCTTGTGCGGGCAGCGGTCGTCGAGGGCAAAAACCTCGTCGGCTCCGGTCCGGAACACAGCCACGCAGCCGGCCGCCGTGCGGAGCACGCGGGCGCCGCGCACCGGGATGTCGTCGAGCGGGCCGACATCGACGAACCGCTCCGTCGAGCTCTCGGCGGTCATTCGGCGGCCTCCAGGGTCAGATCAGCCAGCGGGCCATAGGCCCGGCCTGTCGCTGGGGTCGCCCGCTCGGCCCACGGATCGGTCTGGAACACGGATTGGGAGAGGTCAAAGCGTGCGATCAAGGTCGCCCGCTCCTCCGCATCGTCGACGACCCGGGCTTTGACCCAGTCCATGCCGACCTTGGCGACCCATTTGTAGGGACGGTCCAGATACTTGGCGTGCTCGCGATAGAGTTGGACAAAAGCCACGATCATGTCGATCGCTTCCTGCGGGGTCGCCACCTTGGTCAGGCGCTCGACCTCTTTCACGTCCATGCCCGCGGCCCCGGCGACGCCGATCTCGAACCCGCTGTCGACACAGATGACGCCGACATCTTTGCAGGTCGCCTCGGCACAGTTTCGCGGGCAACCCGAGACCGCCATCTTGACCTTGTGCGGGGTCCAGCTGCCCCACATGCGCTTTTCGATGGCGATGCCAAGGCCGGTGCTGTCCTGCGTGCCAAAGCGACAATGGTCGGTGCCGACACAGGTCTTCACGGTCCGCAGGCCCTTGGCATAGGCGTGGCCCGAGACCAGGCCCGCCGAGGTCAGATCGGCCCAGATACCCGGCAGATCCGCCTTGGCAACGCCGAGCAGATCGATCCGCTGCCCGCCGGTGACCTTGACCGTCGGCACGTTGTACTTCTCGGCCGCATCCGCGATGGCGCGCAGCTCACGCGCGTTGGTGATGCCACCCCACATGCGGGGCACCACGCTGAAGGTCCCGTCCTTCTGGATGTTGGCGTGGTTGCGCTCGTTGACGAACCGGCTCTGCGGATCGTCGCGGTATTCGAGCGGCCAGTCGGCCAGCAGGTAGTAGTTCAGCGCGGGCCGGCAGACATGGCAGCCGCAGGAGGTCTTCCAGCCGAGCTCCTGCCAGACCGCCGGCATGCTCTTAAGTTCCCGCGACTTGATCAGCCGGCGCACATCCTCATGGGTGAGATCCGTGCAACCGCACATTGGCTTGGCCTCCGGCGCGGCGTACGCATCACCGAGCGTGACCGCCAGAAGCTGTTCGACCAGGCCAGTGCAGGTGCCGCAGGACGACGACGCCTTGGTGCCTGCCCGCACCGCGTCCAACGTCGTCGCACCGCCCCCGATGGCGGTCTTGATCTGTCCCTTGCAAATGCCGTTACAACCGCAGATCTCTGCCTCATCCGGCAAGGCTGCAACGGCCGCCATAGGGTCCAGCGGGGTCCCTCCGGCATAGGCGGGGCCAAAGATCAGCGTCTCGCGCATCTCCGAGATGTCGGTGCCGTCCTTCAGCAGGCCGAAGAACCAGGCGCCATCGGCGGTATCGCCATACATCACCACGCCGATGATGCGGTTGTCCTCGATCACCAGGCGCTTGTAGACCCCGCGGGCCGGGTCGCGGAACACAATCTCCTCGCGCCCTTCCCCTTCGGCGAAATCACCGGCGGAATAGAGATCGACCCCGGTCACTTTGAGCTTGGTCGCCGTGACCGAGCCCTCATAGGCCGCCGTGCCGCCCGCCAGGGTTTGGGCGGCCACCTTGGCCATGTCATAAAGCGGCGCGACCAGACCATAGCACTGGTCCCGGTGCTCGACGCATTCGCCGACGGCCAGGATGGCCTCATCCGAGCTCAGCATCGCATCGTCCACATGCAGCCCGCGCCCCGTGGCCAGACCGGCCGATTTGGCGAGCGCGGTCTCCGGGCGGATGCCCACCGCCATCACGACGATGTCTGCCGGGATCTCGGTGCCGTCATCGAGCCGCACGGCCTGAACGCGGTCTTGGCCGACGATCTCGTGGGTGTTGGCGCGGGTGCAGATGGCGATGCCGCGGCGCTCAAGCTCTCGCTGCAAGAGATAGCCGGCGGCCGGGTCTAGCTGGCGCTCCATCAGATGCGGCATGAGGTGGAGGACGGTGACCTCCATACCTTGGGCCTTCAGCCCTGCTGCCGCCTCGAGCCCCAGAAGGCCGCCGCCGATCACGACAGCCCGCGCGCCCGGGGTTCCGGCCGCGGCCAGCATCGCCTCCACATCGTCCAGATCGCGGTAGGTCAGCACACCCGGAAGATCGCGCCCAGGCACGGGGATGATAAACGGGCTGGAGCCGGTCGCGATCACCAGACGGTCATAGGCCGCCTCACCCGCCTCGGTCTTCACTACGCGGCGGGCCCGGTCGATGCCGGTCACCGCCTCGCCAAACCGGCAGGTGACACCGTGCGAGGCGTACCACGCTGCATCATGGGTCACGATCTCGGCATAGGTCTTTTCGCCCGACAGAACAGGAGACAGCATAATCCGGTTGTAGTTGCCCCGCGGCTCGGCTCCAAACAGCGTGACATCGAAGGCATGGGGGGCGGCGTCGAATAGATGCTCCAGCATGCGGCCCGAGGCCATGCCCGCCCCGACAACAACCAGTTTCTCGCGCGCGGTCATTGGGCGGCCACCTTCGAGGCCGGCGCGGCCAGCGGATAGGCCGAGCGCACCATGGTCTCGGACACCGCGGCGTAGGCTGCCTGCCAAGCGGCCCGGTGCTCGGGCGTGAACCCATCGTCCAGACTGCGGGCCAGGGTCCAAACCAAGGCCTGGCCGATCGGCTCATAGTCCGAGGGCGTGATGCCATAGGTCACTTGGCGGGCGGCGATGTCGGCCGCCACCGGCCGAACGCCATCGGCGGTGTCGAGGCCGTCGATGACGATCGCGAGGCTCGCCAGCATCTCGGGCGCCAATGCTCCTGTGCCCTCGGGAAACAGCGGCTGGATATGCGGCGCGATGGCGAACAGGCGGGCGCAGAACAGCTCGGTCGCAAGGCCCGCGATCGGCTGGATCTGCGCGAAGCTTTCGCGCACCAGCTCGATCTGTCGGTCGGTGAGTGTCATAGGATTCCCTCTCAAGCGGCCTTCGAATGCGCGCCGTGCTCGTACTCTTCGAGGAAGGAGAGCAGCTCTTCGCGATAGCCGTAGTAGTCTGGATGCTCGAGCAGCGCTTTCCGCGTGCGCGGGCGGGGCAGCTTCACATCCATGATGTTTCCGATGCGCGCGCGCGGACCGTTGGTCATCATGATCACGCGGTCAGCCAACAGGATCGCCTCATCGACGTCATGGGTGACGCAGATGGCCGTGACCTTGGTGCGCGACCAGACCTCCATCAGCACCTCCTGTAGCTCCCACCGCGTCAGGCTGTCGAGCATGCCGAAGGGCTCATCGAGCAGGAGCAGCTTGGGGCTCAGCGCAAAGGCTCGGGCGATGCCGACGCGCTGTTTCATGCCGTTGGAGAGATCTGCCGCCGCCTTGTCCATGGCATCGGCCAGACCGACGCGCTCCAGATAGTATTCGACCACATCCCGGCGTTCCGGAGCGCTCGCGCGGGGATAGACCCGGTCGACCCCGATGGCGACGTTCTCCTTGGCGGTCAGCCAGGGAAAGAGCGACGGCGCCTGAAATACAACGGCCCGCTCGGGATCGGCATCGGTGACATGCTTGCCATCAAGCACGATGGCGCCGGCCGAAATCGGGTTCAGTCCCGCCGTCATGGTCAGCACCGTCGACTTGCCACAGCCCGAATGGCCGATCAGCGAGACGAACTCGCCCTTGTGGAGGGTGAGATCGAACTCCTCCACCACCGTCAGCGGCCCCTTGGGCGTCGGGTAGATCTTGGA
>JBCCZI010000079.1:0-21552 GCA_039187815.1 Pseudomonadota bacterium
CAGAAAGGCCGAGATGGCCTGACACCGAGAACGACCCCGAAGACCATCACCGCCAGCATTCCGCCGCGCCCCAATCACCGGGGAACCGACGTCTGACGTTCAAAGCCACGGCGCAAACCGAGTTGATAGAGGTCCTCAGATTGATCGGGAAACGCTCTAACGCCGGCTTGTGGATGTCGAAGGGCACCGTGCGGGTCATCGGGTACAGCACGCTCACCGGGCGCGCGTCCCGCTGCATCTTGATCGCCTCGGAAATGCCAGGGTAATTGTCGGGCGAGGTTGTGATCTTTAGGCAATCCGGTTGTGATTAGCCTACATCTCCTCACAGCGCGTCAGCGCCTCGCCGTAGTCGCGCAGAAATTTGCCTTTCTCAAAGAGCTTGAGGCTGAGGTCTCCGATGTCATTGATCCTGCTGACTAGATCATCAGTCGAGGCGTTGGGCTTCGAGATGATCTCATCCAGATCGGCCGAGCTATCAAGAATTTCTTGAATCTTGCTCGGGTCGCAGCGGAGCGGCTTGTGCTGGGGAACGTCCTTGTTCATTTCGGTAAAGAATGGGACCCGATAGGTCGGCGTGTTATCGACAAAGGTGAGTTCGATACAGGCCACACGCTCGTCGGCGCGGCCGGCTGTATACTTCGCCTGCTCATTGGTCATGGTGCCGAACTTGCCCCGTATGACTCGCCGGATCTGCTCTTCGACATTCTTCAGAGATGGTTCATAGTCCTCGACCTGCCCGCGTTCCACAACTCGCACGGGCAGGCCGTAACGTCGGGGGCGGGACAGCTCGTCGAGCGTGTCGGCGATCAGGATTGGGCGCACCCAACCGTTGTCCTCATCGATCTCCGTCAGGCAGTCGATCGCATCGGCCAGGGCGTTCGAGCTCGCCGGGGTCTTGCGATTTAACCTGGTGCCGGGCTCGATAATCAGGACTTCGCAGAGATCGGGATCGTCCTGGCTGCCAAGGTTCTGGGCTACTTTGTCGCGATAGTTCGCAGTCCGGTGGGAAAAGCCCAGCACACCTTTGTAAAGTGTCATCAGCTCTTTGTGGATGATATGGTTCACGTCGTCGTGGAGGTCGTTGCACGAGACGGTGACGATCTTGACCTCACGCATGGCGGTACCGTGCGTCGTCCGCTACCTCGAGGTCCGCGACGGGAAGCTCAATGTCGAACTTGTAGCGTTGCCAAGCGTCGCTGTATTTCTTGCCGTAGCTGCCGAAATGATCGTCCTCGATGATGCGCCGGAGCCACGGCTCATCGAGTTCCGCCAGCGCCGTAGCCACCTGATAGGCTTGTTTCAGTGCATCCATGCCCTTGAACACCATCTGTTCGCTGCGCGCCTTGATCTGGACGCTGACGAACCTGCGGTCGCCGCGCTTCTTCGAGGCAAACTGAACCTTGACTCGCTGGTCGTCCGGTTTTTCCTGGTGCAGGAACTTGAGGATCGACTTGAACACATGCGCGAGATCCCCCGGCACCCCGAGGACGGTGATGCGGTCGAACGGCAGCTCGGTTGTCAGCCATGAGCTACGCTTGGCCATCGGCACGACATCACTTGCCGCACGGTCGAAGATCTCGAACAGCTCGATCCGCTCCTGCACGGCACTGTCGTCGGTCTCGAGCGACTCGGCGATGCGGTTGTAAGTGAGCTGCACATCGCTGAAGTGCTGGCGCGCCTTCGCCTCCCATTGCTCGCGGCGATCTTCCGGGATCTGCCTGGCGGCCTCGCGCAGCAACCGGCGCAAGCGCATCAGCGACTCCGAGGTCATCTGAATCGAGCGCGCGATCATCCCCTCGATGGCGCTGGTGTCCCTGTCCTGGTCAAGCGTCTTCAGCGGCGTCGCACAGACCACCTTGAGACCGAAACACGCGGCCAGCGTCGAGGCATTGATGAGCACGTGTTGTATTCGCTTCTGCTTCTTCATCAGCGCGCTCTTCGAGTACATAGAGATCCTCTACAACCGCCGGCGCCGACACTTGGGTATCGGCGACCGAACGCCTGCCCAAGCAAGGATGGACATGGTCATCGCGCCGGCCGCATAGATGAACAGCGCCCTGGTCCGGGATCATGGTGCAAGGTCAGGCTGCATAGATCCAGACTTCATATCCACCAATAGCAAGCACACTCTCCCCGGGAACATCGCGCGGCCGAGGAGACAGGATGCATAGCAGATCCTTGCTCAAAGGCGCTTGGACGCTTAAGCGTCCGGAAGGGCCAAAGATCGGTTGGCCGCGAACGGTCCACCAAAGGCATTCTCAAAAAATTTGACACATCATCTTCAAAATTGTGAAGGGTCAGTGGCGATTGCGTGAATTTGGTTTACGATTGCCGCGACACACCGACAGAACATTCGAATGAGCAGCCCCAAAACGACACCCAATCCCTCCAAAGCCACATCACCTTCGAGCGGGCTTGGCCGAACGGGAGTGGTGCTGCTGGGCAACCGAGCGACGTTTGGGTTGGTCAATTTGGCCGCCGCCGCGGTGGCGGTTCGGGCCTTAGGTTTCGAGGCGTTTGGTGTTGTTGTTCTCTGTCATGCCGTGGCGCGGCTCGTCGGCGACACGCTGCGCTTTCAATCCTGGCAAGCCATCCTCTCCTTTGGCACCCCATTACTCGATCGCAGCGAAGGCCGCGGGCTAAGGCGGCTTGTTGGGGTCACCTTGGCCCTGGATGTTGCGGCCCTGACCGTCGCGCTTGGCCTGCTCATGATCCTGGCGCCTTGGCTCGGCGCAGTGCTCGGCTGGTCGCAGGACGTGCAGGATTGGGTCCGGTTTTACGCCCTGGCTGCGGTTTTCATGACCTCCGCCACGCCGACCGGTGTGCTGCGCCTGGCCGAGCGTTTTGATGTTCTGAATTGGCAGCACGCCACGAACGCAACAATTCGGCTGGCGGGCGCTCTCCTTGTGTTTTGGTTGGGCCTCGGGTTGGACGCGCTGATCATTGTCTGGTTCGGCGCAGCTGCGGTTGCCGGTGGTTGGATGATGTGGCGCGCGGTCGTGATCTACCGCGCAATGCAAGGGCGTTTGCCCGAGGTTGGTGGCGCCAAGATGCCGTCCGGCTTCTGGCGCTTCGTTCTGTCGACCAACTTAGCGAGCTCGGTCTCCTCGGCGATGCTGCATGGTTCGACACTGGCCGTGGGCGCCGTTCTGGGTCCGTCGGCTGCCGGGCTCTACGCGATCGTCCGACAGGTCTCTGAGGCCTTGGCCAAACCTGCGAAACTGCTCGGCCCCGTAATGCTTCCGGCCTTCTCTGAGACCCGCCTAGGTTCGGCCGATGCGTCCAATGCACTTATGGCCCGAGCGCTCGGCGTCGGCCTCCTCGCGATGGCCGCAATTGTGACGGTGATGGTATTGGCTGGAGACGTGCTCCTAGCCACGGTTTTTGGACCCGAGGCGTTGGCCGCGGACGATCTGTTGTTGCTCGCATCGACGGCCGCGGCGGTGATGCTCTGGGGTTTCGCGCTCGAGCCTGCCTTGCTCGCGGCTAGGCGCGCCGATGTCGCGCTGATTCTATGCCTCTCGGCCGCGCTGGTCTATGCGCTCCTGCTTGCTTGGTTGCTGCCGACGCAGGGACTTGTTGGCGCAGGCATTGCTCTGCTTGCCCATGCGACGTTGCTCTTTCTCGGCCGCTTGCTGGTGGTGGGCTTTGTGGTACGCGGCCGTTGTTCTGTCGACCAACCGGAGACCGTATGACCGTTACTAGAGAGGATGATATGGCCGCACTGAGCGGCGACCAAGGCTCCGGATTGGAAGCTTCGGCCACCCATCTGGTCGCGGCGTTGGAGCAGGCAGCGGATGCCGACGGTCGCATGACCTTTTATGGCTCTCGCGGCGCGGTGCTGTCGGAGCACGACTGGGCTTCAGTAGCCGAGGATGCAGAGATCGCAGCGCGGCGGCTTGCTGGGCTCGGCCTTGCATCTCGCTCGCGAATCTTTCTGCTGGCTGAGACGGGCCCGCGGTTCGTTGCGCTCTTTGTTGGTGCGATCCGGGCTGGCCTTGTGCCTTGCCCTGCGCCGCTGCCCTTCGCCTTTGGCGACCGAGCCGCCTATCTCAAAAGGCTGCGCCGGCTCGTGGGCTCTGCCGAGGCCATCATCGCACCAGAAAGTTTTGCCGATTGGCTGCATGAGGCGTTCGTGGGACGCGGCCTCGTATTTGCGGGCGCGGCGGATGCGTTACCCGAGCCTGCCAGCCTCTCGCCGATCACCCTAGCGCCTGACGATACGGCCTATGTACAGTTCTCCTCGGGTACGACCTCGGCGCCCAAAGGCATTGCGATCAGCCACCGTGCGATGATGGCCAATGTGCGGGCAATCGGTGCCGCCCTCGGTATCGGGCCAAGTGATCGCGGGGTGTCGTGGCTGCCTTGGTACCACGATATGGGGCTTGTGGGTACGCTGCTGCTGCCAATTGTATGCCGCATGAGCACCGACTACCTTTCGACCCGAGACTTCACTGTGCGGCCAACCCTTTGGCTCGATCTGATCTCGCGCAATCGCGGCACCGTAAGCTACGCGCCTTCGTTCGGTTACGAACTGGCAGCCAAGCGGGCGCGGGCAACGGACGGGATTGATCTCTCGTCTTGGCGTGTGGCCGGCATCGGAGGCGACATGGTGCGCGCCGACGCGCTCGAGGACTTTGCCGCCGCCTTCCATGACAGCGGCTTCAACCGGCGCGCCTTTCTGCCCAGCTACGGCATGGCCGAGGCGACACTGGGTCTCGCCTTCACGCCAGCTGGGCGAGGTGCACGGTTTGCAAAGGTCGATAGCGCGCATCTGAACCTTGGCGACCGGGTGCGCCAACCAAGGATTGACGGGGCTACAGCGCTCGCCCTCTGCGGCCATCCCCTCCCAGGGCATGAGATCGAGATCCGAGGTCCTGAGGGGACGGCACTGGGTGAGGGCAGGGTCGGCCGCGTCCACGCCCGCGGCGCGGGTCTTATGTCCGGCTACTTCGACCGGCCGGATGCGACAGCCGAGGCGCTCGATGCAGACGGTTGGTTCACCACAGGCGATCTTGGCTTCCTGCGGAATGGCGAGCTTGTCATTGCGGGCCGCGAGAAGGATGTGCTCATGCTTCACGGTCGGGCCGTATGGCCGCAGGATGTGGAGTGGACAGCAACGGGTGCGGTGAAGCGTACGGGCGTTGGAGATGCCGCTCTGTTTCGGATCCCGGGCCGAGGAGGCATACTAGACGACGGAGCGATGATCCTTGCTCTTGAGGTGCGCGAGAGCGCCCCGGACAAGCGTACCGCCATAATCGACGCTGTGCATTCCGCGGTCCGCGCCGAGCACGGCATTGAGGTCGAGGTTGCCCTCTGGCCGCCGCGGTCTCTGCCGCGCACGTCCTCTGGCAAACTGCAGCGCGCCGCGGCTCGGGAGATCTATCTCGAGGCCGCGAAAGAAACCGCGGTGAACGCAGCTTCGTGACACGTCTTGTCGCCATAACAGGGGCCAGCGGCTTCGTTGGAAGTCATGTGGCCGAGGCGTTTGTCGAGGCGGGCTGGCGCTGTCGTCTGCTGATGCGTCTGGGCTCGCCGCCTCCGCCCGTAACGGCGGAGACCGTCGCCGGCGGCCTCGGTGAGCCGGGTGCTCTTGAGCATCTGTTGGCCGGTGCCGATGCCATTGTTCATGCCGCGGGATTGACTGCCAGCAAAGATCCGGCCGGTTTTGAGAGAGTGAACGTCGCCGGTACGGCAGCCGTGATCCACGCCTGGCAGAAGGTGGCGCCTAAAGCTCGCTTTACGTTGATCTCCTCGATGGCGGCCCGCGAGCCCGGGATAAGTCCCTATGCTGCGTCCAAACGACGGGCCGAGGAGGTGCTTTATGAGCGTCCGGGCCACTGGTGCATCCTTCGGCCTTCCGCGGTCTATGGTCCACGCGACGCGGCAACGCTGGCGCTCTTCCGCATGGCGAACGCCCCCTTTCAGCCGGTTGTCGGGCCAGAGGACGCTCGGGTTTGCCTCGTCCATGCCGAGGACCTCGCGCAAGCTATACGCACAGTCACCGAACATGCGCCAGCGCGGGCGCTTTGGGAGATCAGCGACGCTCGGCTCGTCGGATATGCATGGCGCGACATGGCCGAACAGCTTGCACAGACCATGGGACGGTCGCCGCGGCCGGTCGCGCTGCCGCCCTGGCTTGTCGACGCCCTAGGCACCGTTGCAGAGGCCGCGCCCATCGCCCGCCGGATCATCGGACCGCTCACCGCCGACAAGATCCGCGAGTTGCGACACACGGATTGGTCCTCTTGCGCAGCCGCGCAGCCGCCTGCTGTGATCTGGACGCCGAGGCTCTCTCTGGCCGACGGTTTTGAGCGGACGGTCAGGGTACTCGAATCCAGTCGGCTCCTGCGGCGACGCCGTATGCCCATCCGCCCGCAAACACGTTCTTCCGGTGCCACGAGGAAAGCGTCTTGACCCAGAATGCCGTGATCCTGAGCGCCGGGCGTGGAAAGCGCCTCTCGCCCCTCACCGAGAACAGGCCGAAATGCCTGGTCGAGATTGGCGGGCGGAGTATTCTTGAATGGCAGCTCCGTGCCATTGCGGCCAATGGCGTAGAGCGCGTTGCGATCGTGACAGGCTTCGAGAGCGGTAAAGTCGAGCACGCAGTCGGCCAGATGCGCCTGCCGTTCACTCCCGAGATCGTCTTCAACCCGTTTCACGCGGTGGCGGACAATATCGGCTCCTGCTGGGAGGCGCAGGCCCATCTCGGCAGCGACACCGTGCTGATGAACGGCGATACGCTCTTCGGAGCCGAGGTGTTGGCTCGCCTTTTGTGCGATGCGCATGCGCCGATCACCGTGACGGCTGATCAAAAGGCCCATTACGACGCCGATGATATGAAGATCCGAGCCAAAGGCGACCGTCTGTGCGCCATCGGGAAGACGCTTGAGGATCCGATTGATGGCGAGTCCATCGGCCTCTTACGCTTTCTCGGCGAGGGCGGCGCGTTGTTCCGCGATGCAATGCGCACTGCGCTGGCTGAGCCCGAGGCGCTGAAACGCTGGTATCTTTCGATCATCGACGCACTCGCGCTTGAGGGCCATGTCGGTGTGGTGCGTCTCGAGGGAGAGGCTTGGGCGGAGGTCGACTTTCCGACCGACCTGCTACAGGCCGAAGCCGCCGTGGCGCGTTTTCGCGCCGGGCTCGGAATGGGCGACGCACCTGCCCAAGCGGCTGGCGGCGCTTGATGCTGCTCGACCTCGACAACGGCGAAGGTGGGTCGGATCTGGCGGCAGACGTCTGCATCGCCGGCGCCGGAGCGGCCGGAGTTACGCTCGCACGTGCTTTATCTAGGCAAGGCGTCGATGTGCTGTTGCTCGAGAGCGGCGGGCGGGACTATTCGGCCGCCGCCCAGGATCTGGCCGAGGGCGAAGTTGCGCAGCCCGGGTTTCCCTACTACGCCCTGCGCGAGAGCCGTCTGCGATTTTTTGGCGGAACGACAGCCGTCTGGGGCGGGCGCGTCGCGGAGCTCGACGCGATCGATTTCGAGCGTCGTTCGCACGTGCCTCATTCCGGCTGGCCTATCACGCACGCGGATCTCTTGCCTTGGCTGAAGGCGGCCTACGAGAGCCTCGGGCTATCGCGCATCGCATCGCCCGAGCAGGGCTGGAGGCGGCTTGGGAAGAGCGGGTCGCCGGTCGATCCGGCCAAGCTTGAGCCCGGCTTCTGGCAATTCGACGAGCGGGCGGATCGATTCACGCTTCGGCATGCGGCCGATCTTGTGGCTGATCCGAAGGTACGGATCGTGCTGCATGCGACCGTGATCGCCATCGATCTGGCAGATGATGGACAGAGCGTGTCAGCCTTTCGGCTGCGATCGCAAAGGGGACGCTCGGCGTCTGCGCGCGGGCGGTATTTTGTGCTTGCCACCGGAGGGATCGAGGCGCCCCGTCTCGTGCTTGCCTCACGCCTTACGACAACGGGCTGCGCCGCGCGGGGCTTTGGGGGCGATGCGGTCGGGCGCTACTTTATGGAGCATCCCCACGCGCGCGGCGGCCGACTGGCGCCCGAGCCAGGGCCAGGCGCGGCTTGGCGCGCGCTCAGTTTGCTGCCCCGACACGCCCGCCATCGCGGCATCCGTCACGCCGCCGTGCTGCGGCCCTCGGCAGAGACGCAGCGTAGAGATGGCATTTTGAACAGTGCGCTAGGGCTTGCACTGCGGGCCCCAGAGACTAAGGGCGCTGGACTGGGGCGACAAGCTTATGCGGCGCTGCGTCATAATCTTCCTTCATCCGGCCCCTGGCGACGGGCCTGGCGGTTTGCAAGGCGCAGCGCCGCCATCTGGCGTCGCCTGTCCGATCCCGCTGTTACGGATCTTGTCACGTCGATCGGCGGGCGCGAGATCTCTCTGTCGGTCCGAGCCGAGCAAGCGCCGAACCCAGTAAGCCGCATTACCCTCTCGCCAGACCGTCGGGATGCGCTCGGCGTTGCGCTGCCGGTGCTAGACTGGCGGCTCACAGCACTTGATCGCGACTCGGTCGCCCGGTTGGTCACGCTCTTTGGTGAGGAGTGCGCGCGCCTGGGCATTGGCCGCGTTGAACCCAGTACTTGGTTGCGCAGTGGCAAGATCTGGCATTTCGACCCCGGTATAGGCAACCACGCCATCGGGGGCTACCACCATATGGGCACGTTGCGCATGGGCCTCGATCCACGTGAAAGCGTGGTCGACGGCGACTGCCGTTTCCACGACATCGCCAACCTGTATGTCGCAGGCTCGGCTGTCTTTCCTACCGTCGGATGGGCCAATCCGACGCTGAACATCATCGCGCTCGCGCTGCGCCTGGCCGATAGGCTAACTGGGCTGATCGCCCGAGACACGGCCGCCCCTCGCCGCCCAGGCGAGCGCCCGGCGCCAAGCATACGACACCAACACGAGCTGACAGGACGGAGCGAAACATGACCGAGAACATCGCAGAGGCGCGCGTGCTAGCGATGCTGGCCGAGATGCTAGGGCGTCACGATCTCAGCCCGGAGAGTTCGATCACGGCTGATGCCGGCCTAGACTCCGTCAGTGTCATGGATTTCGTGCTTGAACTAGAGGACGAGTTCGACACCACCATTCCGCTCGATCAGCTCTCCAATGTGCGCACGGTCCGCGAGCTCGGAGAAGTGATCACGAGGCTGCGCCAGCCCGCTCCCGTTGCGGCATCTAGCACCGGCATCAATGGGCACAGCTCATGAGCGTCGAGGCGAGACTGAGACAGGCAGCGCAGCGCTTCTCGGCCGTCAAGGCGCTCGGCCGCGATCCGAGCGCGCTTTCTTTCGATCGCATGATCGCGCCGATGGTCGGCGTCCTCGAAGGCCGCGAGGTTTTACTCTTCGGCACCAACAACTATCTCGGAACGACGATGGTGCCGAACTGCGTGGAGGCCGCTGTTGAGGCGACGCGGCTTTATGGCGTTGGAACCACTGGCTCGCGGATCGCCAACGGTACTTATGGCGGGCATCGCGCGCTCGAGCGCCGGATCGCAGGGTTCTACGATCGCCGCTCGGCCATCGTATTCTCGACCGGCTATCTCGCCAATCTTGGCGTGATCTGCGCGCTGGCGGGCAAGGATGACCAGATCCTGATCGACGCCGACAGCCATGCCTCGATCTATGACGCCTGCCGAATGTCGGGATCAGAGATCATTCGCTTCCGCCACAACTCTGCCGCCGATCTTGAACGTAAGCTCAATCGGCTCGCTGGCCGCGGCGGGCTGAAGCTCGTCGTTGTCGAGGGCATCTACTCGATGCTTGGCGACAGAGCGCCGCTCGAGGAGATTGCTGAGGTAAAGCGCCGGGCTGGGTCCGATGTCTGCCTTATTGTGGACGAAGCGCATTCGCTCGGCGTACTCGGGCCCAAGGGCCGCGGCCAGGCCGAGGCGCAGGGCGTGGAGGCGGACTGCGACGTGATCGTCGGCACCTTCTCCAAGAGCCTCGGCACGATCGGTGGTTTCTGCGTGTCAGACATCCCGGGCTTCGACGCGGTGCGCGCCCTCTCACGTCCCTACATGTTCACCGCCTCGGGTTCCCCCGGCACAGTGGCTGCTGCGATGGCCGCGATCGACCGGCTGGAAGGCGAGCCTGCAATTCGGACGCGGCTTTGGGAGAACACGGCGCGCCTCTATGACGGGCTCCGCGCTATCGGCTTCACGCTCGGCCCCGAGCCAAGCCCTGTGATCGGCCTCGTCTGCCCCGATCCTACGACGGCCACTATGCTTTGGAATGGTCTCATTGAACGTGGCGTTTACACCAATATTGCACTGCCTCCGGCCACGCCCAACGGTCTCGCGCTGCTGCGCGTCTCGGCCTCTTCGGCGCATACGGCGGAGCACATCGACTGCGCCCTGGGGATCTTCGCTGATGCCGCCGCCGAGTTTGGTATCTGCGGGCCCGCCCCTATCGCAGGCGGCCCTCCCGCCAGAGTCGCCATAGAACCAGCGGAGCAGCCAGGGCCGGCCAGCGGCGCTGCCATGCGCTGAGAACGACCGGGCGACCTGAGTGTCGCTCCACCTTGGCGATTGCGTACGCAACGCCGCCCGAATAGGTGGTTGCTGCCTTGGCAAGCCGTGCGAGGTTAAGGAGCTTGCCGGCAAGACGTCGGCGCGCCCAGGATCGTCTCGCTGGCCGACGCACGTTTTCGGGCGCGTCTTGCAGCGGGGCTAGGGTTGCGAGGTCACGGTACCAGGCTGGCTCCGACGCTGTGACTGCGACCGCACGCGCATCGCCGCGCTCGACCCGCAATTCGGCACCATAGGTGAAGGCGTAGAGGGCTGACCAGTCGGCCAGCGGTTCGATCCCGGCATCTGGAACCAAATGCGCCGTCCACCACCGGGCTGTGCGTACCCCTTCGGCGATCGCACAAGCGACCGCGCGAGCGGTGTCGGGGTCGCGCACTCGAACCAGCCGCGTGGGTTGCGAGAACCGGGCCCAAAGCGTGGTGTCGAGCCCGTGCCGCCCCATTCGGTGGGAAAAGGCCTCAAGGCTCATCACTGCAACCTTTGCGCCGTACGGGCCCTCTGGCAGAAAGGTTACGTCGGGAGGAAGCATGCGGCCTAGGAGACCAATCGCTTGTGGATCGACCAAATAGTAGAAGTCGAGCGGACCGGCGTTTGATCGCCGAGCGTTGTCGGCCTCGCGCAAGGACGCGCCATAGAAGAGGACGGCCACCGCCCCGGGGCGAGCCATCAAGGTGTCAGCGATGCGTGCGATGTCAGGTGCCACCGGTTCGGCAAGCCGCGCGGCAATGTAGGACTCCAGAGCGGGAGCGTCCGTCATGGCGCGGGTCGCTCGCTCGCGTCGCGGGCGCCCCTCTCGCACTTGGCTTCTGGGACGAGGAAACGGAGAGGGTGGGACAAGCCGATGTTCAGCGTCCCAGCGGACAGCTCAACGATATCGCCATCAATGACCATTGAGTCCGTGCCCTCAAGGGCGATTGTGTTCGCGCGGCCGACCCGATAGCCCGCGTCCGCGAGCCAGGGGCGCTTTTGCCCAGTGAGCACCGGCAGCACTGCCGACGCCAAGTGTCGCCCTGGCGCCTCGATATCGAGCCAACGCAGCGCGCCATGTCCCTCACGGCCGAACGGATCGAGACCCAGCGGCAACCTGCCTTCGGCCACGGTCGCCGCAAAGAGAAGCCGCCGTCCGGCGGGCGCGGCTGTGCCGTCAATGGCGAGCGCAAGCGGTATCCCCCGCCGCCATGCCCCCTCAGCCCCCTCGCTCACGGCCTGCAACAGGCCATGCCCGAGGGACACCGCGACCCCAGCTGATCCCAGCAGCGCGGGCCGAGCGGTCGCGAGCCGCGTCGCCTGCTCGTAGGCACCCAGACCGAATATCAGGCCATGCCAGCAACGCTCGCCAGTCGCAACGCGCAGAAGCCGGCGGGCCACGATGTGACCTGAGCGTTCACCGGGCAGTCCCTGCGTCCACGCGCCGATCTCTCGACAGAAGAGGTTTGTGTTTCCGCGGCGCAGAAGGACGATAGAGACATCCTGAGCGGCTCCCGCGGCCAGTATTGCATCGATCGCAAGCCGTACAGTCCCATCGCCACCATCCACCGCGATCCGCCGCACGCCCCTCGCCAGAAGGCTCCGTACCGCCTCCCCGATCGCCGCTGGTGCCGGGGGTGCGATGAGAGGGACGCCGGTCGGAAGGGTAAGCTGTCGCGCGCGCCGATTGGCGCTGCTCGCTGGATTTCGGATCACGCCGAGCGCGCTCACGGATCCGCCATCCATGTGACCAGCGGGCCATGGCGGGCTGCAAGGTGGGCTTGCACGATGCGCCAGAAGTGCACCACGAAGCAGATCGCCACCCATGCGGCGACAGCCACAAGGCCGAGCGCTGGCAGGCCAAACGCCGTGAACGCTGTAAGGATCAGGAGGTTGGGGTTGCGGCGCGCGGTCACCTCGCGAAAGACGCTATCAAAGCGGCGCCACGTGTGCATATCCGCCCCGAACCGGGCGATAAACCAACCCTCCTCCAACCGCTGGGCGATATAGCCCGCCACGATGACCGCAAGAGCCGTTGCAAGGAGCGTTTCGGTTCCCGCGCCCATGCCCGCGCCAACAGCCCAAGCCCACCACCAGAAGGGCGGGTGGATCAGGTCAATCCCGTGGTCAGCGATGTCTCCGATCCGCGAGGAGCTGAGCGTCACGCGCGCGAGCTTGCCGTCGACTGTGTCGAGAAAACACATAAGCCAACCCGCTGCGAGGCCCGCCCAGAAGAGCCCATGCCAGAACAGGGAGAAGGCAAGGACAACGAGCAGGCCACTCAGAGCTGTGACGAGGTTGGGCGAGACGCCGCGGCGCGCACACCAGCGCACCGCTGCAAAGGCTGGAGACGGCCAGACGCGCTTTGTCACGATGTCGGTCACGCCCTTGTAGGACGCGTCGAACAGCGCACGTTCTGCTGTTGGGTCTGTGACAGGTAGAGCGACAGGGCGGGCCTGCTTGCGCAGCCTGCGATCATAGGGGCCGACAAGTCCGTCTGCATCTCGGGTGCCAGAAGGAGCGAGGGCGAGCAAATCCACCTCTTCCTCCAGCCGCGCATCCTCGCCGCCACCCAGCCGGGCGCCGATCACCTGCCCAGCACTGTTGGCGAGGCGTGTGCCGGGCGGCGTCTTGGACAGCGCAACAAGGACGTCGGTCGTGTAGACATAGTCGTCGCGAAGGCGCACCAGAGACTGCTGCGCTAACGGAAGGGCCGCGATCTGTCGCGCAAGACGCCGGGGCGCAGATTCGGCAAAAACGGTGCTGGTGCTTTCGGCAACGGCCATGCAATCAGTTACCGCTTATGAGCCGGGGCGCGCAACCGTGACCAGGCGGTCCACCGCACGGAGCAAGCGATCCCTACGCCTCCTTTCATCCTCGCCCATGTGAGCGACCCGCATATGGGCCCCGAGACTTCGTCGGCCGCTGCGGGAGCGCGGCCTGCGGGTCTTGCGTTCAAGCAGCGCCTCGCGCTTTTCAATTGGCGGCGCCGGAGGCGACACCTGTTGCGCTCCGACATTGCGTTTCTCACCGCCTGCGATGTTGTGGCGGCAGGAGCCGATCATGTTGCGGTGACGGGCGATCTAACGAACGCCGGTCTGCCGGATGAGTTCCATGAGGCGGCGTGTTGGCTGGATGCGCTCGTCGCGCGAGCAGCGGATCGAGCCTCAGTTGTTCCCGGCAATCATGACGCAATGGCGGAGGGGACCTGGGCCGCCGGGGCCGCTCAGCTTGGGCTCGGCGGTCCGCTCTATCCTTGGTGCCGAAAGCTTGGCCCGATCGCACTTATCGGGCTCTCGAGCGCTCTACCCTCGCTCCCCTTGCTCGCAACCGGCACGTTGGGGGAGGCACAGATCTCAGCGGTCGAGGCGATGCTCGCCGGTGCTGCGGCGGAGGGGCTTGCACGTGTTGTTCTGGTGCATCATCCGCCGGGCGAGACGACGAGCTGGCGCCGCGCCCTTTCCGATAGGGACGCCCTCGGCGCAGCCCTGTCCCGCAGCGGGGTCGAGCTCGTTCTCTATGGGCACAACCACCGCCATGAGACTGTTCGGATTGGCACAGCCCGCATTCTTGCGCTCGGCGCGCCCGCTGCCTCCGCCGCCTATGGCACGGCCATGGAACCCGCAGGTTGGCATGCCATCGCGATCGAGGGCGAACCTGGCGCCTGGAGTGTCACCGTCACCCTACGCCGACTGCAGGCGGATGGGCGGTTTGAGGACGAGTGGACGCACCGCTACAGGCTCTGAAGCCCTATTGGACATCGCTCGCGTTAGCCAATACGCTCGCCAATGGCGGATTTTGCCGAGGCACGCATGAACGCGACGATGGAGAAATTCGGTTGGCCTGCGTCGCGTGTCGCGACGTTTGAGCACTGGGTCGTGGTCTTGCGCCCCGCGCAGCCCACGGCCGGCTCTCTCGTCGTAATCGCGACCGAGCCCGTTACGGCGTTCAGCGACCTGAGCCAAGAGTCCTTTACCGAGTTGGCGAAAGTCACCGCCGGTGTGGAAGCGTTGGCCCGGCAAGAGATCGGCTATGACCGGATCAATTGGCTCATGCTCATGATGGTGGATCCGGACGTGCATTTCCATGTCTTGCCGCGCTATGAAGGCAGCCGTCCGATCGCTGGCCACGTGCTGGTGGACGAAGGCTGGCCTGGGCCTCCGCGAGTCAATAGCGGTGTGACCCTTACGCCCGACCAGCTAGCGGTGACGGCCAAGCGTTTTTCCAAGGCCTGGATGGGTGCATGAGCGCCAATGCGTCGCGCCGCGGCAATGATATCGTTCGGTCTACCTGTCTTGCCGTCCAACTCGGCCCCTCCCGGATCGATCGCTATCTCTTTATGCGGACGCTGAAGCCCATGCTGATCAGCTTGTTGATTGCACTGGTCGCTTTGCTGAGCGAGCGTTTGATACGACTGCTCGATCTTTTAACGGCCGAGGGTGCGCCCATAGCTCCGCTTGTCTCGATGCTGGCCGCCCTCTTGCCCCACTACCTCGGCATCGCGCTGCCTGCTGCATTTGCTCTTGGCCTGCTCGTGGCACTCTCGAGCCTCAGCATGAGCAACGAGCTCGACGCCCTGGAAGGAGCGGGTTGGTCGATCCGGCGCATCGCGGCGAGCTTTGTTCTCTCTGGCGTGCTCCTTGCGCTCTTGAGCCTCGCACTCTTCGGCTTTTTGCAGCCCCATGCACGCTACGCGTTCCGCGATGCACGCCACGCGTTGGTAACCGCCGGCTGGAACGGCGCGCTGCCAGAAGGCCAGGTCGTGCGTCTTGGCAATGGGCTCGCGCTTTCGGCAGCGGTTGTCGCAGCCGGGGGTCAGCGGCTCGAGCAAGTGGTGATCGTTCAGACCGGCAAGGATGGCGAGACCGTCACGACGGCTGCTCGCGGCATGATCGCCCCCAACCTCGATAACGGCGAGGTGCGCCTTCTCCTCGAAAATGGTATTTCGCTTACGCCAAAGGGTGTGCTGGCCTTCGACGAGATGGTGCTGAACCAGCAGCTCAAAGGGCATGGCGACAGGTTTCGCGCCCGTGGTGAGCTGCGCGAGCGCACGCTGACGGAGCTGGCCGCCAGTCTCGACGACCCAGCCTCGGCTGCCGAGTTCCACGCGCGTCTCGCCCGCGCCTTTTCGCTGATCAGTATTGCGTTCGCCATGGTACCGCTCGGGCTCGTGCGCAAACGCATGACGGTTTGGCCTAGGGTTGCGATCGCCCTGGTCGGGCTGACGCTCTATCACCACACGCTGTTGTTGGCCCAGGAGGTCGGGGCGAGCGGGCAAGTGACGGCGCCAGTCGCGGTATGGGGCACGGCGGCCGCCACATTCTGTTTGGCACTCTGGCTCTATGCGATGACCGCCAGCCAGGGTTCGCCCTCGATGCTCCGGCGCGTTCTTCGCGTCATCAGCTTGCCACGCACCGCCGATCGCGGGCCGGGTCATCCCGCCGCTTCTCGGGAGCATTGAATTGTGCCGGCGCAGACGCTCCTGCTCTACCTAAACAGCTCCATTGGCCGGGCTATCCTTTTGCCGCTGGCTGGCCTCGCCATGCTGGCGCTTGCAATTGAGCTGCGCGAGAAGGCGACTCTGCTGCTTGCGCAAGGCGGCGTCGAAGCCCTTTTGCTGTACGCACTCTACGCTGTTCCCGAGATCCTGGTGACCGTCGCACCGATCGCCCTGTTGGCTGGGGCTATTCTGGGTTTTGCGCTTCTTGAGCGGCGTAGCGAGGCTGTGATCCTACGCGCATCAGGCCTGAGCGCGCTGCAGATCGCGGCCGCGCTTTTGCCACTCGGCTTGATCCTCGGAGCTGGCCTCCATGTTCTGGACGACCGGCTGGTACCGCTCAGCGAGGATCGGCGCTCGGCTGCCTTTGGCACGGCCGGCGCGGGCGACGAAGAAGATCGCATGATCTGGCTCCGCATGCCCGGCTGGGTCCTTCGGGCCCAACCGCTTGACCAGCAAGGCCGCGAGCTCGGCAAAGTCACGCTGTTCGCGCTTGGCCCGGAGGGAGCGCTTGAGCGCCGTATCGATGCACGCCATGCGAGCTATGGCGACGATGGATGGGCGTTGAAGAATGCCACGGTCACGTCGGCAGAGACAGGAGAGGGCACCAGCGTAAAGGCGCTCGACTGGTCCTTCGCTCTCTCGCCCAAGGATGTCCGCGCCCTAGAAAACAGTGATCGCGCGCTCAGTCGTGCCAGCGCCCAGGCTGTCCTTGCAGGAGAGCGGTTGGCCACTGAGCCGCGGAGCTTCTATGAGATGCGGGCGGCCCGCGCCATCTCGCTCGCTGCTATGCCGATCGTGCTGATCTTGCTGGCTGTCCCCGTCGTTCTCGGCTCGGCACGCAGCGATGCCGCCCTGATCCAGGCGACCGCGATTTCGGCGGCACTCGGCCTTGCCTTCGTCATGGGCGAGGGAATCGCGACATCGCTGGGAGAGAAGGGTCTGGTCGCACCGATGGTCGCGGCCTGGGTGCCGGTGCTGAGCGCCTTGCTCCTCGGCCTTTGGGCCGTGTTGTGGACGGAAGGTGAGGGCTGAGATGACCCGGCATGATTGCTTGGAGCCACCCGCCGCGGTCTGGGCGGACAGAGCCGTCAATGCGCCCGCGCTCTTCGGTCTTCCCCCTTCTGAACGGCTGACGCGCACGCTTAGGAAAGCTGGGTTGGGCGCGGCGACCGTGATGCGTTCCGGCCCGTCGGAAGGCCTGCTGTCCGAACGGTTGGCCGCGGCGCTTGTCGAGGCCGGCGGTCCCGTCATCGCGGTCGAGGAGCGGGCGGCAACCGATCCGCGTGTTTTGCGAGCGCTGGCTGCGGAAAGCGGGCCGCTCGTTGCGCGGACCGCCGAAGGTGCTGCCCTCAGGTTGATGCCCGACGGCACCCTGCCACCTGCGGCCGATCTTCCGGCCTTGGCCGATGCCTTGGCGAAAGCGGGCACACCGACGCTGGCGCAGGCGAATTTCGACGGCTTTGTCGGTGTCCTCAGGCGCGATCTACCCTATTGGATTCTGCGACCCCTGGATGCAGCTCAGGCGCAAGCGGCCGAGCGCTGGATGTTTCTCTCCAACTATAAGGGCTCGACTGACATCTTGACCGCGCATGTCTTCCCGCCTCTCGTCTGGCCGCTTACGCTGTGGTTTGCGCGCCAAGGCATCTCACCCAACGCCGTCACGATCGTCTCCATTTTGCTGACGGTACTTGCGACGGTGCTATTCTGGCAGGGCCAACTTGCAGCGGGGCTTGCCTCTGCTTATGCCATGGCGGTACTCGACAGCGTCGATGGGAAGCTCGCGCGCGTTACGCTGTCCGACAGTGCCCTAGGCAATGTGCTCGATCATGGGCTCGATATCGTCCACCCACCATTTTGGTGGCTTGCCTGGGCGCATGGAGCAGCCGTTCTCGGCGGCGCCGGCTGGCTCTGGAGCGCCGCCTGGTTGATGACGGCCTTCTACATCGCCGATAGGCTGGTGCTGATGGTTGCGAAGGCCCGTTTCGGCCGAGGGCTCCACGCCATGACACGACTCGATGGCAAGGTGCGCTCGTTCATTTCACGGCGAAACATCAACCTCCTCGTTTTGACGATCGGTCTCGCGCTAGGGTTGGAGACCGCAGCCTTCGCCGTTGTCGTAGGCTGGCAAGCCGCGACCTTCCTGTGGCACGCGCTTCGAACCGCCATGCTCTATCCGCGCGGTCGGGTGAAGGCATGATCGAGGTTGCACCGGTTCGTACACGCGCCGACCGGCGCGCATTCGTTGCTCTGCCTGGGCGCATCGCCTCAGGCGATCCGAATTGGATCGAACCGCTGCATGTCGACCGCCTCGAGCTGATCGACCGAAAACGCAACCCGTTCTTCGAGCACGGCGATGCAGAGTTCTGGCTCGCGCGCCGCGATGGCCGCCTGGCCGGCCGCTTGAGCGCCCAGCTTGACCGCCTGGCTCCGAAGGAAGCAGGTCACATCGTCGGCAGTTTCGGCCAGATCGCCAGCGAGGACGACGGCGAGCTTGCCAAAGCGCTGTTCGTCGCCGCCGAGAACTGGCTGCGGGAGCGCGGCGCCGGGTTGGTTCGCGGTCCTTTCGATCTCTCGATCAATGAGGAGGCGGGTCTTCTCGTCGAGGGCTTCGAGTCGCCCCCTTTCATGCTGATGCCGCACAATCCGCGCTTCCTCCCGGGACTTGTCGAAGGCGCGGGCTACAAACCTGTGCGCGATCTGCTGGCCTATCGCATGGATGTCACCTCAGGACTGCCGAAGGCGGCGGCAAGGCTCGCCGACCGGCCGCTAGGCAACGTCACGCTTCGGCCCTTGAACATGCGTGCCTTCGATGGAGAGGTGCGGAAGGTCTGCGGCATCTTCAACGATGCCTGGGCAGACAATTTCGGCTTCATCCCACTGACAGATGCCGAGATGTCGGCCATGGCTAAAAAGCTGCGGCCGATCATCGACCCAGAACTCGTGCGGATTGCTGAGATCGACGACCGAGCCATCGCGTTCATGGTGCTGCTCCCCAACATCAACGAGGCGCTCGCGTCAATGAACGGGCGCCTTTTACCTTTTGGCTGGCTGCAGCTGGCCTGGATGGTCGTGGGCCGGCGCATCCGGTCGGGCCGCGTGCCTTTGATGGGGATCATCAAAGAGGTCCAGTCCTCCACCCTCGCCGGCCTGTTGCCTGCCGCAATGATCGCAGCACTAGGACAGCGGGCTCTGAGCCGGAGAATGAAGACCATCGAAATGGGCTGGGTGTTGGAGGAGAACATTGCCGTGCGGCGCGTCATCGAGCGCATGGGGGGCGAGCAAGCGAAGCGTCTCCGGCTCTATGAGAAGGCGCTCACATGAGGTGGCAAGCACTGGTGCTCGCGGGCGAGCGTCCGGAGGGCGACCCGCTTGCGGCAACCGAGGGCGTCCCTGCAAAGGCCTTCATCGACATTGCTGGGCAACCCATGATTGCGCATGTGCTCAAGACACTCTCCGATGTCCCAACCATCGAGACCATTTCCGTCTCCGTTTCGCCGGATGCGCCCGCGTTGCCGAGCGGACCGTGGCGGCGTCTTGCTGCTGCCCCGGGTCCGTCTGCGAGCGTGCGAGAGGGTTTCGATGCACTCGGTGGCGCACCTCTCTTGGTCACCACCGCAGACCACCCTCTGCTGCGCCCCGCGACGGTGGAGGACTTTCTCAAGCGTGCGGCTGCCACCGGAGCTGCGGCCATCGCTGGCATCGCGCGCGGACAGGTGGCAGCGCAGCCACCTGGCGCTCCGCCACGAACGATCCTGCGCTTTCGCGACGGCGGTGTCGGCGGCTGCAACCTCTTTGCGCTTGTCCGGCCTGAGGCAAGTGGAGTGGTCGATTTTTGGCAGCGCCTCGAGGTTATGCGCAAGCGACCGGCGGCTCTAGCGCTCGCCATTGGCCCGCTCACTGCCGCGTCCTTCCAGTTTGGGCGGCTCACCCTGGCAAACGCCGAGAAAGCGCTCGCCCGCAAGACGGGCGTGGCTGTCGCCACCGTGATGCTCGATGATCCGCTGGCTTTGCATGATGTCGATAAACCAGCCCATCTCGCGTTCGCACGCGAGCGCCTTCGAGATCGCCATCCGCGCTGATAGTGGTCCCGGGCGCATGGTCAGGACTTGGAGATTATTGGATGTTTGAAAAAGGTGATCCGTTCCTCAGCCAATAGTGGATCGACCCCAAGGTTTGGAATCCGTGGTTCCGTGCGGCGATAATGGCGTTCGGGTCGGCGCGCTAGGAGAAGGGCTTGGCTTCGGTCTTGTTGTGCTCGGCGATGATGCGGTTGATGGTGGCTTGCAGATCGACGACCGAGTGAAAGACGCCGTGTTTGAGCCGGCGCTTCGTGAGCTTAGCGAAGACATCGCGTAGCGATGCGCGCGGAGGGTGCTCGACTGCGTCCAGCCAGGGATTCGATGTCGGCGTGAAGTGGAATGTCCATCGGGCATGGCGGGCGAGTCAGCCGCACACTTCCGTGATCTTGTGGGAGGAGACGTTGTGCAGAACCGCATACACCACCTTGCCGACCGAGATCTCGCGCTCGAGCGCATTCAGGAACTGGATGAATTCCTGATGCCGGTGCCGCTGCATGGTCCTGCCGAACACCGCGCCAGTTAGTGACTTTGCTGGCTGATCCCGGACCATGCGGGAAGGTATGGAGCGACCTGTAGGTGCGAGGATGACGGCGCGGGTGAGGCGTCGGTTTTCGCCGGGGTCCAAGGAGCAGGCTGTGGCGCGTCTGTCGGAGCCCGGGAGCGGGGTGTCAAGGCGCCGCAGCTGAAGACTTGGAAGCGCGCGCTGGATCCTGCGGGCTCGGCGGCCGAGCTGGCGCAGCGTCGCCGCGACAACGAACGGTTGAAGGAGGCGGTGGAGGACCTGCGCAAGGCCTCGGCCTTTTTCGTTCAGTGGGGGCGAAACAATGAGGCCCGCGCCGCCGGGCAGGAGCGCGCTGACGTTGCGCACGCCCGCGAGGCCTGGTTCGAGGCGCAGCTGGATCTGGACCCGGACAAGCTGAACGCTCCGCGCCGGTCCCTGTGGGACGTCATCGACGGGACCTGGCTCAAGACGACGATGGCCAGGCTGCGCGGCTGCGCGGCCGCGCGCCCCGCGGCGAGCGCCTGCGATCTGCGATCCCGCACGGGCCCTGGCGCACGGGCCCTGGCGCACGGGCCCAGGGTCGTCGCCGGGCTGAGGCGCACCGGCATCGACGCGCCGATCGTTGCCGGTGGTTGCCGGTGGTCATCGACGGGCCGATCAACGGCGAACGCGTCCTCGTCCACGTCCGCCAGGTGCTCGTGCCGACGCTCAGCCTCGGCGATGTCGTCATCATGGACACCCTCGGCAGCCACAAGGGCCCAGCCGTGCGCGAGACCGCCGGGGCGGAACTGAGCGTCCTGCCGGCACACGGTCCTGACGTCAATCCGATCGAGATCGCCGTCGCCAAGCCGAAGGCGCTGCTGCGCAAGCTCGCGGCCCGGACACGCGAAGCCCTCTGGGACGCCATCGGCAAAGCCCTCGACCCCTTCGCCCCGGACGATTGCCAACACCACGCCACCGCCACCGGCCAAAAGCCCCAGCAAGGAGATCCCCCTCTAG
>JBCCZI010000080.1:0-21507 GCA_039187815.1 Pseudomonadota bacterium
CCGTTTGGCGGGCTCGACAACTTGAACGATGCGCTGGGCGATCTGCCATCGGTGCCGATCGAGGCGCCGGATTTCAACGATGATCCGCCGGCTCCGGTCGGCGACACGCTGGGCGGCGGCGATGGCGGGGTGGACGGGTCCGACACGCCGGGCTCGCCCAGCACCCCCCTTGACGATGGGCTCGGCGACGGGCTGTCCGAGGAGGCCGCGCGCGAGGTCGCCTATCTCTATGAGGCCGGTCTCAACCGCAATGGCGTCATCGACTTGCCCGGGCTGAACTTTTGGATCGACCAGCGCGAGGACGGGTTGTCCGAACATGGGCTGGCCCAGGCCTTTCTCGGCTCGGGCGAGTTCGCGGCGGCCTTTGGCGATCCGAACAAGCTTTCGGACGAAGAGCTGGTGGCGGTGCTCTATCGCAATGTGCTCGACCGCGAGGGTGAGGCGAGCGGCATCGCCTTTTGGACCAGCCAGGTGGCGCAGCCGGGCTATGACCGCGCCGATCTGCTCTTGGCCTTTGCCGGCAGCGCCGAGAACCTGGCCGGCTCGACCTTTGTCGAGACGCTGGAGGAGACCGCGCCGGGCGAGTGGGCCTTCGCCTGACCCTCAGGCGGGTCGGCTGCTCCGCCAGGCGAGCGTCAAGGGCAGCGCCGCCAGCAACAGACCGGCCGCCGTCAGCTCCCAATGGGTGACGCCCAGGCGCTCGCCCCCCGGGGCCGCCAGCGCCAGACCAGCCGCGAACAGCAGCAGCCGGTTCACCAGACCCGCCCCGCCGCTGCCGAGCGGCCCGAGCCCCGAGGCATGCCCCTGCAGGGCCGAACTCACCGCCCAGACACCCGCAATCGCCGAGAGCAGCACGACGATCACCTCGCCCGCCGGCGCCTCGCCCACCAAGGCCGGGTTCAGCACGAAGAAGAATGGCGCCACATAGATCACACCGCCGAGCCGCATCGCTTCGAGCCCTGTGCGGAACGCGCCCGCCCCGGCCATCGTCGCGGCCGCAAAGGCGCCGAGCGCCACGGGCGGGGTGATGTAGCTGACCATCCCCCAGTAGAGGATGAAGAGGTGCACGGCGAGCTGGTTCAGCCCCGCCTGCTCGAGCGCCGGCGCCAGAACCACAGCAAGGAAGATGTAGCAGGCGGTCACGGTCATCCCCATACCAAAAACAAAGGCCGTGATCGCCCCCATCACCAGCAGCGCAAAGACATTGTCGCCCGCGAGAAACACAAGATCGTTGACCAGCGTGCCGGCCAGACCCGTGGCCGAGAACGCGCCGACGATTAGGCCGATACCGAGCAGCACCGCGGTCAGCTCGGCCAAGGCGCGCCCGACGGCATAGGCCGTCTCGCCCGCTGCCGCGAGGCTCAGCCGGTTGCCCGGCACCACCTGGTTGATCACCAACAAAAGCGCGGTTGCATAGAACGGTGCCAGCGTGTCCTGGCGCAGCCCCACCATCAGGAAGATCAGCACGCCGAAGACCGCCAGATAAGGCCAGCCCCGCAGAAGCGTCGCGCGCATGGAGGGCAGCTCGTCCCGTGCCATCCCCTTCAGTCCGCGCCGCGCCGCATAGGCGTCGATCTGCACGAACAGCCCGAGATAATAGAGCACCGAGGGGATCGCCGCGGCGATGGCGATCTCGATATAGGGCCGTGACAGGAACGAGGCCATGATGAAGGCGGTCGCCCCCATGATGGGCGGCATCAGCACGCCGCCGGTCGAGGCGCAGGCCTCGGTCGCCCCGGCATGGGCCGGCGAGAAGCCCGTGCGCTTCATCGCCGGGATCGAGACGGCGCCCGTGGTCAGCACGTTCGAGATCACCGAGCCCGACATCGACCCCATGAACCCGCTGGCAAAGATCGCGACCTTGGCCGCGCCGCCGCGATAGCCGCCCACCAAGGCCAGGGCCAGATCGTTGAAGAAGGCGCCGCCGCCGGTGCGGGCCAGCACGGCTCCGAACAGGATGAAGCCGATCACCAGGTTGCCAAAGGCCTTCATGGGGATGCCGAAGGAGCTCTCGGCCGAGATGATGTGATAGGGCACCGTGTCCCAGAACGGCTGGGCAAAGCCGTTGAGCGGGTTCGGCACCTGATCGGCAAAGGTCGGATAGAGCGAGAAGAACAGCACGATGACGAACAGCACCGTGCCGCCCGCCCGCCGGGTGCCCTCGAGGATCAACAGCCAGGCGAGCAGCGAGACCCAGCGTGCCGGCTCGGGTGCTGCGTATTCCCACCCTTGGTCGAGCGAGGCCTCGGCCGTCCAGGCGAGATAGCCCGCCGCCCCCAGCGACAGCCCGGCCAGCGCCCAGTCCAGCGCCTCGGCCCAGCGCCGGCTCGGCCGCAGCGGAAAGCACAGAAAGGCCGCCGCCAGAAACAGCCCGCCCACCAGGTAGAGATAACGGCCCTCGATCAGCACGATGCCGAAGGCCCGCAGATTGAAGAGCTGGTGGATCGCCAGGGCGACCGCCAGCAACGTCGCCAGGATTACGGCGACGCGGCGCGCCAGGGGCGGGGCCGCGTCGCGCTCGCTGCTCACCGCGCTGGGCTCAGAAGACGACCTCGAAGCCACCGGCCTCGAGCGCTGCCCGCCGCTTGGCATCCCAGGCCGCGGCCCAGTCCGACGGGCCCTCGGCCTTCAGCTCGGCCCAGGCCGCCGCAAGCGCCTCTTGGCGCGCGATCAGCTGGTCGTTGTGCGCCTGCGCCGCATCGGACCAGAGCCCGCTCTCC
Source organism: Pseudomonadota bacterium (assembly GCA_039187815.1). Classification (GTDB taxonomy): domain Bacteria; phylum Pseudomonadota; class Alphaproteobacteria; order Rhodobacterales; family Rhodobacteraceae; genus Thermohalobaculum. Next base: position 2,721 of record JBCCZI010000080.1, read on the forward strand.
TGGAAATAGCGGATGGCGCCATCGTGATAGGGCACGACCCACTCAAAGTTCTGGTTCTCGACCGACCAGCCACCGATGCCCGGCGCGTTGCCGTCATAGTCGGGGAAGAGCTCGACCATGGCCCGCGTCATGTTGTAGGCGAGCTCCGCGTCCTGGTCCGCCATGGCGATCAGCACCGGATAGGCATAGCCCGCCGTCGGCGTGCCGTCGGTGCCGTCGATGGTCGCGCCGATCTTGGCATTCATCGGGGAGAAGAAGGGCGCGATCGCCTGCATGCGTGCCAGCCCATCGGCATTGCCCGCATCGATCGGCGGCCAGACCAGCCCGCGCGGTGTCGTCTCCTGCTCATAGGCGCGGCCCGAATTGGTCGAGGCAAAGGCCGCGTCCACCTGGCCCGAGCCCATGCCCTTCCAGCTGTCACCAAAGCCGCCGAACTCGACGCGCTCCACATCGTCCCAGCTCAGCCCGCCATAGGCGAGATAGGCCTCGTTGTTGACGTTGAGCGCCGGGGCGCCTTTGACCCAGGCCACCCGCATGCCCTTAAGATCGCTGTACTCAAAGCCCTCGCAGTTCGGCTTGCCGACCTTCTCGCAGACATCCGCGGCGACGCCGAGCGCGAGGCCGACGCGCCCGCCATTGTTGGCCATCAGCACGCGGACCGGCTGGGGCCCCCAGTTCTCGGCGCCGAACTGGAAGACGCCTTCCTGCGCCATGAACGAGCCGCCGACCCCGGTGGCCGAGAAATCGACCTTGCCCTGGCGGAGCGGCTCGGAGCGCGCGACATCGTTCTTGCCCGGCAGCACGCGCAGATTGGTCCCCAACGCGTTCTTCAGCGCCGACCCAATCGCGACCGATTGGTTGTAGCCGGCCGAGCCGGTGCCATAGGCGGTCCAAGAGAGCTGTCCCGGCAAGCTCAGATCGGCCGCCGCGGCCTGGCCCGCAATGGCAAAGATGGCGGCAACCGCCGTCAGAGTGCGTTTCATCGTCTATCCTCCCTGTGCGTCCCTTTTGGCCCGGATGGCGGGCGCGGGGCGTCGGAGCACAGCTTCGTCGAGGCGCGTCCCCGGCGTCAACCGCTTCGGTGGTTGTCGGCGCTCTGGGCGGGTTACTCGCCTTTGAACTCGGGCCGGCGCTTTTCGATGAAGGCGGCCATGCCCTCGCGCCGGTCCTCGGTTGCGAACAACAGCTGGAAGGCCTTGCGCTCGAGCATCAGGGCGGCGTCCAGCGAGGCGCTCTCGCCCTGCACCACCGCCTCTTTGATGGCGCGCGCGGCCAGAGGCGCCATGCGCGAGATCGAGACCGCCTGTTTCAGCGCGACCTCCTGCACCTCGGCATCGGGCACGCAGTCGGAGGCAAGGCCCATCATATACGCCTCGCGCCCCGTCACCGGCTTGCCGGTCAGGCACATCTTCATGGCCTGGAACTTGCCGACAGCGCGGGTCAGGCGCTGGGTCCCGCCGGCGCCCGGCATGATGCCGACGCGGATCTCGGGCTGGCCAAGTTGCGCCTCCTCGCCGACCACGATCAGATCGCAGGCCATGGCGAGTTCGAGCCCGCCGCCCATGGCATAGCCCTGGATTGCGGCGATCACCGGCTGGGGCGTCTCGGCCACCGCTTTCCAATAGCGCTCGGAGCGGCGGCGCAGGATCTCGACCGGGCTCGCCTCGGCGAATTCCTTCAGATCGGCCCCGGCGGCAAAGGCCTTGTCGTCGCCGGTCAGCACGATGGCGCGCACGCTTTCATCCTCGCCCAGCGTGGCAAAGGCCTCGGCCAGCGCCCGCCGGGTCGCCATGTTCAGCGCGTTCAGCGCGTCGGGGCGGTTCAGGCGCACGCGGGCGACGCCGGTCTCTGGGCGCTCGACGATCACAAGGGGCTCGGCCATGGGGTCCTCCGGGGTCTGCTGCTTTGGGCGACCACGCTATTCCATCCGCCGCGCGCTCTGCTAGGGTTGCGCTCAACGACCGGTGTGAGCGCCGGCAGAACCCGGCGGCCGATCCCGCTGGAGGGGTGGTGGGGGAGGACCCGCATGAAATCACCGGATGCACCGGAGTATTGCCTTGGCATTGCCGGTCTCGGCGCCATGGGCCAGGGCATCGCGCAGGTCGCGGCCATGGGCGGGGTCCGGGTGCGCCTGCTCGATGCCCGTGCCGGCGCGGCCGACGCGGCGCGCAAGGCCGTGGCCGCCCGCATCGACCGGCTGGTCGAGAAGGGCCGGCTGGGGACGGAGGCAGCGGCCGCCGCGATCGCCTGTCTCGAGCCGGTCGAGAGCGTCGCCGATCTCGCCCCGGCGGATGCGATCGTCGAGGCGGTGTATGAGGATCTGGAGCTCAAGCGCCGCCTCTTTGCCGAGATCGAGGCCGCGGTCGGCCCCGATTGTCTGATCGCCTCCAACACCTCTTCGATCCCCATCGCGGCCATCGCCCGGGGCTGCGCGCGGCGCGAGCGGATCGCGGGACTGCACTTCTTCAACCCCGTGCCGCTGATGAAGCTGGTCGAGGTGATCCGGGCCGCCGAGACTTCGGACGAGACCGTTGCGGCGCTCACCGCGCTTGGCCGGCGCATGACCCGCACGCCTGTCACCGTCAAGGACAGCCCGGGCTTCCTGGTCAATATGGGCGGACGGGCCTTCACCACCGAGGCGCTGCGCATCGCCCATGAGCGGATCGCGGCCCCGGCCGAGATCGACGCGATCATGCGCGACTGCTGGGGCTACCGCATGGGTCCCTTCGAGCTGATGGATCTCACCGGGATCGACGTGAACTATCCGGTCAGCCAGATCGTCTGGGAAGGCTATCAGCGCGACCCGCGCCTGGCCACAAGCCCCAACCACAAGGCGATGTTCGATGCCGGCCTGCTGGGGCGCAAGACCGGGCAGGGCTGGTACCGCTATGCCGAGGGCAAGCCGGTGGATGCGCCCTCGCCCGACCATGTCACCGCCGAGCCACCGGCGCGCCGGGTCGCTCTGGCACCCTATGACGCCGCTCTGGCCGAGGTGCAGGAGCCCGCGGCAGGCGTCGATCCCGCTCGGCTGGCTGCGTTCTGCGCCGAGATCGGGCTGGAGATCGGGCCCGATGACGGCATCTGTCCCATCCTCGCCGCTCCGGTCGGCCAGGACGCAAGCCATCTGGCGGCCGAGGCGCGGCTCGATCCGCGCCGGCTGGTGTGCCTGGATCTGCTCGGTGACACCCATGCGCGCGTGACGATCATGACCGCGCCCGGGGCCGATCCATCGATCCGAGGCGCGGTCGCCGCGGCGATCGCCGGCTCGCGCCGCCGGGTCACCGCCATCGCCGACAGCGCGGGGTTCGTCGGACAGCGCATCTCGGCCATGGTGGCCAATCTCGGCTGCTATATGGCCGAGATCGGGCTCGCCTCGCCTGGCGATGTCGACACGGCCATGCAGCTGGGGCTCAACTATCCGCGCGGGCCGCTGGGGCTGACCGATCATCTCGGCCCGGCGGCGGTGCACGAAATCCTGGATCATCTGCAGGCGAGCACGGGCGATCCGCGCTATCGCCCCACGCCCTGGCTGACGCGGCGCGCGCTGCTGGGCCTGCCGGCCACGACGGAGGCATGAGATGGGCCGCGACACCGTCCTCTTGACCGGCGCCTCCCGCGGGATCGGCGCGGCCATCGCCCAGCGCCTCAGCGCGGACGGCCACCAGGTGATCGGCATTGCCCGCGGTCCGGCCGAGGCCTGTGCCCACCAGCGCAGCATCGATCTCTCGCAGCCGACCGCCAAGGCCGAGCTGGCCGCCATCGGCGCGGAGTTCGGCCCCTGCCGCCTGGTCGCCAATGCGGGCATCGTGACGCTCGGCGCGCTCGAGACCGTCTCGGATGCGGATTTCGAGGCGACCATGCAGGTCAACGTGCAATCGGTGCTGTGGTCGATCCAGGCGGTGGCGCCGGCCATGAAGGCCGCGGGCTTTGGCCGGATCGTGACGATCGGCAGCCGGGCCGCGCTCGGCAAGGTCGGGCGCGCGTCCTATTCCTCCTCCAAGGCGGCGGTCACGGGGCTCACCCGGGCCATGGCGCTCGAGCTGGCCCCCCACGGCATCACCGTCAACTGCGTCGCCCCGGGGCCCATCGAGACCGAGATGTATGCCACCGACCAGCCCCCCGGCAGCCCGGCGCGCGAGGCGGCGATCGCGCGCGTGCCGCTCGGGCGCATCGGCCAACCCGACGAGGTCGCCGCTGCGGTCTCGCATCTGCTGTCGGACGAGGCGGGCTTCACCACCGGCCAGGTGCTGCATGTCTGCGGCGGCCTCAGCGTGGGCTTCACCCCATGAGCGGGCCGCCGACCACGCTCGAGGATCTGCTGGCGCCGCGCTCGATCGCCATTGTCGGCGCCTCGGACGATCCGCGACGGATCGGCGGGCGCCCGCTCAGCCACATGATCAACCAGCGCTTCGAGGGCGCGGTCTACCCGGTCAACCCCAAGCGTGACCGGGTGCAGGGGCTGCAGGCCTATCCGAGCCTGCTCGACATCCCGACGGATGTGGATTTTGTGCTGGTGGCGGTACCGGCGGCTGCCGTGCCGCTGGTGGTGCGCCATGCGGTCGCCAAACGGGCGCGCACGGTGATGATTTTCTCCTCGGGCTTTGCCGAGACCGGCGCCGAAGGGGCCGCCATGCAGGCCGAGATCGCCGAGACCGCGCGCGAGGGCGGCACCCGCATCATCGGGCCGAACTGCCTCGGCCTCTTCAACTCGGCGATCCGCTTCTATCCGACCTTCAGCTCGACCATCGACCGGGCGACGCCCACCCCGGGCGGCATCTCGATCGCCAGCCAGTCGGGCGCCTATGGCAGCCATATCTACTATGTCAGCCATCTGCGCGGGCTCGGCATCCGCTATTGGCTGACCACCGGCAACGAGGCGGATGTCCACGTGGCCGAGGCGATCCGGCTGTTGGCCGAAGACCCGGCCGTGCACACGATCATGGCCTATGCCGAGAGCGTCAAGGACGGCCCCGGCCTGGTCGAGGCGCTCGAGACCGCGCGGGCCGAGCGCAAGCCGGTGATCTTCATGAAGGTCGGGCGCTCCGAGGTGGGGGCCAGCGCCGCCGCCTCGCACACCGCCTCGCTGGCCGGCGAGGACGGGGTCTATGACGCGGTGCTGCGCCGGCATGGCGCCTGGCGCGCCCGCAGCACCGAAGAGATGCTGGACATCGCCTATGCCTGCCGACCGCGGATCTATCCCGCCGGGCGGCGCGTCGGGCTGGTCACCATCTCGGGCGGTGCGGGCGTTCTGATGGCCGATGCGGCCGAGGATCTGAGCCTCGATGTGGCGCCCATGCCCGACGATGCCCAGGCGGCGCTCAAGGAGCTCGTGCCCTTTGCCAGCCCGCGCAATCCGGTCGACGTGACGGCCCAGTTCTTCAACGACCTCTCGCTGGTGCCGCGCTTCACCGAGATGATGCTGGAGCGCGGGCAGTATGACGGGCTGATCGGGTTCTGGACCTCGGTCGCGGGCTCGCCTGTGCTGGCCAAGCCGCTGCTGGCGGGGCTCAAGGACGCCATGACCGGGCGGCGCGGCAACATCTTCATCCAATCGGTGGTGGCCCCGCCCGAGATCCAGAGCGCCTATGAGGAGGCCGGCTTCCCCTGTTTCGAGGACCCCTCGCGCGCCGTCGTTGCCATGGCGGCGCTGATGCATTTCGGCCTGGCCTTTGCCGCCGGGCGGCCCGATGCGCCCGACTTGCCCGAGCTGCCGCCGCTGGCCACGGGCCATCTCGGCGAGCGCGAGGCCAAGCAGATCCTCGAGGGTGCCGGCATTGCCATGGCCAAGGATATCCTGGTCAGCTCACCGCTCCAGGCGACCCGCGCGGCCGAGCGCATCGACGGCCCCGTCGCAATGAAGATCGCCTCGCCCGATATCCGCCACAAGACTGAGGCCGGCGGGGTCGCCCTCGACATCCGCCCCGACCGCGCGGCCCATGTGTTCGGGCGCATCATGGAATCGGCGCGCGAGTTCGACCCCCGCGCCCGCATCGAGGGCGTCATCGTCTCGCCCATGGCGGAGGAGGGCATCGACTGCATCCTCGGCGCCCGCATCGACCCGGTGTTCGGCCCCGTGGTGGTCTTTGGCCTCGGCGGGATCCATGCCGAGGTGCTGCGCGATGTGGTCTTCCGACCTGCGCCCATCGGCGAGGCGGAGGCGGCCGAGATGATCTCGGAGCTGCGCAGCACGGCGCTGTTTGCCGGCCAACGCGGCCGCCCGCCGGCCGATATGGCGGCGCTCGCCCACGCTATTTCCCGCTTCTCGGTCTTTGCCGCGGCCCATGCTGGTGCGCTCGACAGCGCCGAGATCAATCCGCTTCGCGCCTTGCCCGAGGGCTGCCTCGGCCTCGACGCGCTCATCATCCCAAAGGAGGAGGCCCATGGCTCTGCCTGAGATCCTGCGCGGCCTGCGCATCCCCGTGGTCGGCGCGCCGCTCTTCATCGTCTCGAACCCCGATCTGGTGATCGCCCAGTGCAAGGCGGGCATCGTCGGCTCGTTCCCCGCGCTGAACGCCCGCGAGACGCCAGGCGAGGACATCCAGCTCGAGGCCTGGCTGAAGCGCATCACCGAAGAGCTCGACCGCCACAACCAGGCGAACCCCGACAGCCCGGCCGCACCTTATGCGGTGAACCAGATCGTGCACCGCTCGAACGGCCGGCTGGAACGGGATCTCGAGATCTGCCACCGCTGGAAGGTGCCGATCTGGATCACCTCGCTCGGTGCGCGGGTCGAGGTCAATCAGGCGGCCCATGCCTGCGGCGGCATCACGCTGCACGACATCATCAACGACCGCTTTGCGCGCAAGGCCATCGAGAAGGGGGCCGATGGGTTGATTGCCGTGGCCGCCGGCGCAGGCGGACATGCCGGCGCGCTCTCGCCCTTTGCGCTGATCCAGGAGATCCGCGCCTGGTTCCACGGGCCGATCCTGTTGTCGGGCTCGATCGCGACGGGCGATGCGGTGCTCGCAGCCGAGGCGGCGGGGGCGGATCTGGCCTATATCGGCTCGGCTTTCATCGCGACGCACGAGGCCAATGCGGTCGATGCCTATAAGCAGATGATCGTCGACAGCGCGGCGGATGACATCGTCTATACCAGCCTCTTCACCGGCGTGCTCGGCAACTACCTCAAGGGCTCGGTGCGCAATGCCGGCATGGACCCTGAGGATCTGCCGGAGAGCGATCCCTCGAAAATGAACTTCGCCGATGGCTCCTCCAAGCCTAAATCATGGAAGGAGATCTGGGGCTCGGGCCAGGGCATTGGCGCGGTCAAGGACATCGTTGGCGCAGGCGCATTGGTCGACCGGCTGGCCGAGGAGTACCTCGCCGCCCGGCACCGGCTGTTGGGAGGGGCGACATGAGCACCGAGAGCGACACCCCCGGACCCTTTGAGGGCGCTGGCCCCGAAGCGCGCTTTCGTGCCTATCTGGCCGAAGGGCGGTTCATGATCCAGCGCTCGGCCTCGAGCGGGGCGCATGTGTTCTATCCCCGCACCGTGGCGCCGGGCACCGGTGCGGCGGATCTCGGTTGGGTCGAGGCGTCTGGCCTCGGCACCGTCTATTCCAGCACCTGCAACCGCCAGCGGCCCGAGAAGGGCGGCGACTACAACATCGCGCTGATCGATCTGGACGAGGGCCCGCGGATGATGGCGCGTGTCGAAGGGCTGCCGCCCGATCAGGTGCCCATCGGCCTCCGGGTGCGCGCGCGGATCGGCGAGCTCGACGGCGCGCCTGCGGTGATCTTCCATCCGGAGGAAAGCGCATGAGCCTTCGCGGGAAAGCCGCCTGTGTGGGCCTGGCGACGGCTGGTGTCGGCGAGGCGCCCGGTCGCAACGCCATGGAGCTGATGGTCGAGGCGGTGCACGGTGCGCTCGCCGAGGCCGAGATCCCGCTCGGCGAGGTCGACGGTCTGTTCGCGGCGACCGCCTTTCACTCCATGGCGGCGATGTCGCTGGCCGAGCATCTGGGTATCCGCCCCGCTTTCTCGGATGGCTCGAACATCGGCGGCAGCTCCTTCATGGCCCATGCGCTGATCGCCGCCATGGCGCTCGAGGCCGGGCTGATCAACGTCGCGGTCATCGCCTATGGCTCGAACCAGCGCACGGCGGGCGGGTTCAAATCGATCTCCGAGCCCATGCCCTTCGAGGCGCAATACGGCCCTCGCCATCCGCTGACGGCCTATGCCCTCGCCACCGCGCGCTATATGCACGAGTTCGGCGCGACCCGGGCCGAGATCGCCGAGGTGGCCGTGGCCGCGCGGGCCTGGGCGAACCTCAACCCCGAGGCGCATATGCACGGCCCGCTCAGCGTCGAGGACGTGCTGGCAGCGCGCATGATCTCGGACCCGCTCGGCAAGCTCGATTGCTGTCTGGTGACCGATGGCGCGGCGGCCATCGTGCTGACCCGTTCGGATCGGGCCAAGGACGGCCCGCGCACCCCGGTCTATCTGCTGGGCGCGGCCATGGAGCATCATCACCGCATGATCTCGGCCATGCCGTCGCTGACGACCACAGCGGCCTCGGCCTCGGGCAGCCGGGCCTTTGCCATGGCCGAATGCGCGCCGGGCGATATGGACACGCTCCAGCTCTATGACGCCTTCACCATCAACACGGTGCTGTTCCTCGAGGATCTCGGCTATTGCGCCAAGGGCGAGGGCGCGCGCTTTGTCGGCGAGGGGCGCATCGCTCCTGGCGGGGCCCTGGCGGTCAACACCAATGGCGGCGGCCTCTCGGCGGTGCATCCGGGCATGTACGGGCTGTTCGTGACCATCGAGGCGATCCGCCAGATCCGGGCCGCGGCCGGCGATGACGAAGGCCCGCGCGAGGCCGGCGGCTGGATCCCGGGCGCCAAGCTCTCGCTCGCCCATGGCAATGGCGGGGTGCTGTCCTCGCAGGTGACGGCGATCTGGGGCCACGGGGACTGCCTGTGATCCGGCCGGGAACACCCGACGATCTCGACGCGCTGGCGGGGCTGGCGGCGGAGACCGGGCTGTTCTCGGCCGAGGATCTCTGCACCTTTCGCGGAATGATGGAGGCGACGCTGGCCGAGCCGGAGGAGACGGCCGGCTTTTGGGCGCTCGACCAGACGGTGGGCTTGCGGGCAGGGGCCTATGCGGCGCCCCAGATGATGGCCGACGGCGTCTGGAGCATCGTGTTTGTCGGCGTTCGTGCGGCCCAGCGGGGCCGCGGCCACGGCGCCGCCCTGACCCGCCATGTGGAGGAGCAGGTGCAGCGCCTCGGCGCGCGGCTCTTGCTGGTCGAGACCTCCAGCGACGCCAGCCTGTCGGCGGCCCGCGCCTTTTGTCCGCGCCTCGGCTTCGAGGAAGAGGCGCGTATCCGAGACTACTACCAGGACGGTGAGGACAAGATCGTCTACCGCAAAGCGTTCAGCTGAGGGAGAAGACCGATGGCACCACTGGACCCACCCATCACCGACGGCGACGACCAAGCGCCCTCGGTCGCGGTCTACAAGACGCAGATCCGGCGCAGCGTGCGCCGGTTCGAAGCAGGCGAAGAGGACGGCGCGATCCGAGCGGCCATCCGTACGGTCACACGGGCCGAGGCGCATGGCATCGCGCTCTCGGATCTGGTCGAGGCGGAGGAGCTGCCGGCCGAACTTCGTGCGGCCGTGTCGGATGCGCTGGCCGACAGCGGCGACGCGGGCGATGCGCTGGGCGGCACTGGGGCCGCTGCGGCCGTGGACACATCGGGGCTCAAGGCCTTCGGAACCGGGGGCGAGTGTCTCTATGCCTACGGTTTTGCTGGTTATCCTGATCGGCTGCGGATCGGCATGACCGCCGACGACACGCCCGAGCGGCGGATCGCCCAGCAACTGGGCGCCGGCATACCCGACCGACCCAAACTGCACGTGATTTATCGCTGCCGCGATGCGCGCCGGCTCGAGCGGGCGGTCCATGCGATCCTCGATTGCCGCGACCGACGGCTGGTCGGGACCGGCCCGTCCTGGTTCCTCTGCTCGGTCGAGGACCTGCTCGAGATCATCGCCTTTGTGGTCGACACCGAGTCGTCCGGCGGCTGACGGAGACGCGCGATGGATCTGACCTACACGCCCGAGGAAGAGGCTTTTCGCGCCGAGGTGCGGGCCTGGATCGCCGAGACGCTTCCGGCCGAGCTGTCCGCCAAGGTGCGTGGGCACAAGCGGCTCAGCAAACAGGACTACGAATTCTGGCACGCCCGGCTGCAATCGCGGACGTGGCTCGCCTGGCACTGGCCCGTCGCGCATGGCGGGCCCGGCTGGGGACCGGTGCAAAAGCACATCTTCGAGGAGGAGTGCATCGCCGCCGGGGCCCCCCGCATCGTGCCCTTTGGGGTGAACATGCTCGGCCCCGTGCTGATCGAGTTCGGCTCCGAGGCCCAGAAGGCACACTACCTGCCGCGCATCCTCGATGGCACCGACTGGTGGGCCCAGGGGTATTCGGAGCCGGGCGCCGGCTCGGATCTCGCCTCGCTGAAGACGCGCGCGGTGCGGGAGGGCGACCATTACGTGGTCAACGGACAAAAGACCTGGACGACGCTCGGCCACCATGCGGACTGGCTCTTTTGCCTTTGCCGCACCGATGCCGAGGCGAAACCCCAGCGCGGCATCTCGTTCCTCTTGATCGATATGCGCACCCCGGGCGTCGAGGTCCGCCCCATCGTGACGCTGGACGGCGAGCATGAGGTCAACGAGGTCTGGCTCACCGATGTGCGCGTGCCGGCCGAGAACCTGGTGGGCGAGGAGAACATGGGCTGGACCTATGCCAAGTTCCTCTTGTCCTATGAGCGCACGGGGATCGCGGGGGTCGCTTATTCCAAGGCCGCCGTGGGGCATCTGCGCCGGGTCGCCGAGGCGCAGCAGAAGGACGGCCGCCCGCTCGCGCAGGACCCGTTCTTTGCCGCGCGCATGGGCCGGCTCGAGATCGATCTGATGGCCATGGAGATCTTCAATCTGCGCGTGGTCGCGGCGGCGGGGCAGGGGCGCTCTCCGGGGCCCGAGGCCTCGCTGCTCAAGATCAAGGGCACCCAGGTGCGCCAGGAGGCGACCGACCTGCTGCGCCGCGCGCTTGGCCCGGGCGCCATGCCCTATGTGCCCGAGCAGTTCGACGAGGGCTGGAACGGCGAGCCCGTCGGCCCCGATTATGCCGGCCCGCTGGCACGCCAATACTTCAACATGCGCAAGCTCTCGATCTATGGCGGGTCAAACGAGATCCAGAAGAACATCGTCGCCAAGGCGATGCTCGGGCTCTGAGCGATGGATTTCGAGCTTTCCGATGAGCGGCGGATGCTGGCCGAGACCGCCGAGCGCTATCTGGCGGCCGAATATCCCATGGCCCGGCGGCACAAGGCGGCGGCCGAGCCCGCAGGCTTTGACCGTGCTGCATGGGAGGAGATGGCCGAGCTTGGCCTGGTGGCGGCCCTGCTGCCGCCCGAGGCCGGCGGGCTCGGCGGGCGCGGCGAGGACCTGCTGGTGGTCTTCGAGCGGCTCGGCCGTGCCGCGGTGGTCGAGCCGTTCCTGGCGCAGCTGCTGGGCGCGACCGCGATCCGAGAGACCGGTGCCGCTGCTGATTGGGAGCCGATCGCCGAGGGTCGCCGGCGCCTCGCCTTTGCCCATAGCGAGCCTGGTGGGCGGTTCGAGACCGCCCATGTCACCACCCGCGCCGTGGCCGAGGGCGAGGCCTGGCATCTGACCGGCGCCAAGACCGTGGCGCTGAACGCCGATGCGGCCGATGCCATTGTCGTCTCGGCCCGTCTCGACGGTGCGGCACAGGACCCGGACGGTCTCGGCCTGTTCCTGGTGGAGGGCACAGCGCCCGGCCTCACGCGCCGCGGCTATGGCACGGTCGAGGGCGGGCAGGCGGCGGATCTGACGCTCACGCAAGCGCCGGCCCAGCCGCTCGGCCGCCCCGGCCAGGCGCTGCCGGTGATCGAGACGGTGCTGGCCCGCGGGGCCCTCGCCGTTTCGGCCGAGGCGCTGGGGCTGATGGAGGTCTGCAAGGACACGACCCTTGAGTACCTTAAGACCCGCAGCCAGTTCGGCCGGCCGATCGGCGCGTTTCAGGCGCTCCAGCACCGCATGGTGGATATGCTGCTCGAGATCGAGCAGGCGCGCTCGGCGGTGATGCTGGCGGCGGGGCTCGCCGACAGCCCGGGGCCCGACGCCGCCCGCGCCCTGCACGCCGCAAAGCACCTGGTCGGCCGCGTTGGGCGCCAGGTGGCCGAAGAGGCGATCCAGCTCCACGGCGGCATCGCCATGACCTGGGAGTACGACCTGCCCCATTTCGCCAAACGGCTGGTGATGATCGACCATCTCTTTGGCGATACGGACCATCATCTCGAGCGCTTTCTGTCCCTGGAAGGTGCGCCATGACCATCGAGACGGCGCGCGATGGCGCGGTGCTCACCGTCATCAACAACGATCCCGCGACGCGCAACGCGCTGTCCTGGGAGTTTTATGACGGGTTTCGCGTGATCCTTGAGGAGGCCGCCACCGACGCGCAGACCCGGGCCATCGTGCTGACCGGAGCGGGCGGGTTCTTCTGCTCGGGCGGCAATGTGAACGGGCTGGCCGAGCGGAGCCGTGCGCCAAAGGCCGAGCGCCGCGCCTCGGTCGAGCGTCTGCACGGCATGATCCGCGCCATGCGGGCCTGTCCCAAACCCGTGATCGCGGCGATCGAGGGCGGGGCCGCCGGGGCGGGTGCCTCGATGGCCTTTGCCTCGGATATGATCGTGGCGGCCGAAGGGGCCTATGTCTCGATCGCCTATATCCGCATCGGACTTACGCCCGATGGTGGGGCGACGGCGCTGTTGGCGCGGGCGCTGCCGCGCGCGCTGGTCAACGAGATGGTGATGACCGGCGACCGGGTGGATGTGGCGCGGCTGCACGCGCTGGGGCTGATCAATCGGGTGGTCGCAGCGGGCACGGCGCAGGCGGAGGCCGAAGCGCTGGCCGCCCGGCTGGCCGAGGGGCCGTCGGCCGCCCTCGGCCGTGCCAAGGCGCTGGTTCTCGGGGCAGGCGAGGCAGATTTGGCGGCACAGCTCGATGCCGAGGCGGACAGCATCGCCTGGGCGCTCGGCTCGGAGGACGGGCGCGAAGGGATCGCCGCCTTTCTCGAGAAGCGCCGCCCGCGCTGGTAGCGGCGCCGCACCTAGCCGATGGCCGCCAGGATCGCTTCGGCCGATCCGGCGGTGTCGGTCGTGCCGCCCAAATCGCGGGTGCGCATCGCCGGGCTCTCGAGCGAGCGCTCGATGGCCGTCTCGAGCGTGCGGGCGGCCTCTGCCTCGCCCAGATGCTCCAGCATCATTGCCGCCGTCCAAACCGCGGCCACCGGGTTGGCGATGCCTTGGCCCGCAATATCCGGCGCGCTGCCATGGACCGGCTCGAACAGCGAGGGGAACCGCCCCTCCGGGTTGAGATTGGCAGCCGGTGCGATCCCGATCGAGCCCGCCACCGCCGGTCCCAGATCCGAGAGGATGTCGCCGACCAGATTCGAGCCAACCACCACGTCGAACCAATCCGGGTGGAGCACGAAATGTGCCGTCAGGATGTCGATGTGGAACTGGGCCGTCTCGACACCCGGATGGCGCGCCCGGGCGGCGGCAAAGCGCTCGTCCCAATAGGGCATGGTGTGCACGATCCCGTTCGACTTGGTGGCCGAGGTCACATGCCCGCGCCGCCGCTTCGCCAGATCGAAGGCGTAGTCCATGATCCGGTCGCAGCCGCGCCGGGTGAAGACCGAGAGCTGGCTCGCCTGCTCGGCCTCGGTGCCGGGATAAAGCCGCCCGCCGATCTCGGAATACTCGCCCTCGACATTCTCGCGCACCACGACAAAGTCGATATCCTCGGGCGCGCGGCCGGCCAGCGGCGACTGGACGCCCCGGAGCAGCCGCACGGGCCGCACATTGGCCCAAAGATCCAGCGCCCGGCGGAGCGGGATCAGCAGCCCCCACAGCGAGACATGGTCGGCGACCCCGGGAAAGCCGACGGCGCCCAGATAGATCGCGTCATGGCCCGAGACCTGGGCGATGCCGTCCTCGGGCATCATCGCGCCGGTCTCGGCATAGCGCTCGCAGGACCAGTCGAACGGCGTCCAGCGGAGGGCGAAGCCGTGGTGCCTGGCTGCAGCCTCGGCGGCGCGCTGGCCGACGGGGATCACCTCGCGTCCGATGCCGTCTCCAGGGATGGTTGCGATTGCATAGGTTTTCATGGCGCGCCCTCGAAGAAGCGGATCAGGTGGTCGGTGATGAGGTCCGGCAGCTCCTCGGCCAGGTAGTGGCCGCCGGGCAGGGCGGTGCCGCGGACATCCGAGGCGCGCTCGCGCCAGAGGGCGAGGCAGTCGAAGCACCGCTCGATCACGCCGTGCTGCCCCCACAGCGCCAACAGCGGCAGGGCCAGGCGCCGCGCTCCATCGGCATCGTCATGGGCCAGATCGATCGAGGCAGCGGCCCGGTAGTCCTCGCACATTGCATGCACGGTCGCCGGGTCGCAGATGGCTGCGAGATAGGCCGCCCAGGCCTCGGGCGCAAAGGGCGCCATCCCCGCCGAGCCATGGCCGCATTTGTAGCGCAGGAAAGCCTCCGGATCGGCGCAGATCATGCGCTCGGGCTGGGGCGACGGAAGGATCAACCAGAACCAGTGCCAATAGGCGCGCGCAAAGGCCTCGGAGGTGTTGCGGTACATCTCGCGGGTGGGGGCGATGTCGAGCACCGCCAGGCGCCGCACCCGCGGCTCGGCATCGAGCGCCAGCCGGTGCGCCACCCGCCCGCCTCGGTCATGGCCGCAGAGATCGAACCGCTCATGGCCGAGCGCCGTCATCACCTCAGCCATGTCCCGCGCGATGGCGCGTTTCGAATAGGGCGCGTGGTCGGCCGTGCTCGCAGGCTTCGACGAGGCGCCATAGCCGCGCAGATCCGGGGCGATCACGCGGAATCGCTCCGCCAGCGCTGGGGCCACCTTGTGCCACATGGCATGGGTCTGGGGGTATCCGTGGAGCAGCAACAGCGCCGGCCCTGCGCCGCCCGTGACGCCGCGGATCACGGCCTCGCCCGTGTCGATCTCGAACCGCTCGAACCCCTCGAACATGGCCCCACGCTAGAGGCGGCGGGGCGGGGCGTCCAGAGCTCAGGCGGGCGGGTCGATCAGCGCGCGGCCCTCGGCAAAGACCTGACGCCACGCGCAGATCCGCACCGATTGCCGCAGCCCGGTCGGCCAAAACGGGTCCGCGCGGGTGAGCGCGCGGACGGCCTCGGCGTCCTCGGCCTCGACCAGCCACAGCCCGCCCTGCGGCCCTTCGCCGTTCAGCGGCCCGGCCGCGTGGATCTGTTGGGCATGGGCGGCGAGGAAGTCGAGATGCGCGCGCATATGGCGCTGGCGCAGATCGGCGGGGGCATCGGGGGCGTCTTCGAACAACACGGCGAACAGCATGGCGGGCCTCTCGGTTGGTGCGGCCCCAGTTTGTGACTGCAAAGAGCAATATTGAAGATCCAGATATGCCAACTTAAAATGCAAAAATGCAGGACTTGGATTGGACGGATTTGCGCCATCTGCTGGCGGTCGGACGGACGCAAAGCCTGGGGCAGGCCGCGCGGCGCATGGGCGTGGATGCGACGACGATTGCGCGCAGGATCCGCGCGCTCGAGCGGGCCTGTGGGGCCGCGCTCCTGATCCGCGCAGGCGGTGAGGGCTTGCGGCTGACCCCGCTCGGTGAGGAGATCGTTTTGCGGGCCGAGGCCATGGCCAGCGAGGTCGACCGCATCGCCGGGCTGGTCGGGCAGCGGCGCGGCGCCCTGGTCGGCACGGTGCGCCTCACCGCGGTGCCGATCCTGGTCAACCGGGTGCTGGTGCCGGCCCTGCCGGCCCTCACGCAGCGCCATCCGGATCTGACCCTCGAGCTTGTGCCCGAGGCGCGGGATCTGAGCCTGACGCGGCGCGAGGCGGATCTGGCCCTGCGGCTCGGGCGGCCGCTCGAGGGGGGCTACAGCGTGCGCATGCGGCGGGCGGGGAGCCTGCGCTATGGGGTCTATGGCCCGGCAGGGGCCGAGGCCGAGGGCGCGCCGTGGATCCTCTATGATGCCGCAATGGCGCATCGGCCCCATGCGCGCTGGCTCGCCGATATGGCGGCGAGCGGGCGGGCCGCGCCGCTGCGGGTCGCCGATGCCGAGACCGCCTTGGCCGCCATCGCGGCGGGGCTTGGGCGCAGCCTGTTGCCGGTGATTGTCGGCGACGCGGCCACCGGGGTGGAGCGCTTGCCGGACCCACCCGACGTCCCCATCGGCCTGCCAGGACAGCCCGGGGCGCCGCCCGAGCGCGCGCTGTGGCTGCTGTCGCATGCGGAGCAGGAGCGCTTGGCCGCGCTGCGCACCGTCTCGGACTGGCTGGTGACCGAGGTGCTGCGCCCAGGCAGCCCGCCCCCGGCGCCGCAGCCTTAGCCGAGCAGGCGATCCACCAGCGCCAGCCAATAGCCGATGCCGTACGGGATGGCGTTGTCGTTGAAATCGTATTCCGGGTGGTGGAGCTTGGCCGGCGTGTGGCCTGCCTGGTCGACGCCCATCCAGATGTAATGCCCGGGCACCCGCTCGAGCATGAACGAGAAATCCTCGGCCGCCATGCAGGGGGCGAGGCCCGGACCCAGGGTCGGCGCACCCGTCAGGCCCTGGGCCACCTCGGCGGCCAGCGCCGTCTCGGCCCCGTGGTTCACGGTCGGGGGATAGTTGCGGCGATAGTCGATCTCGGCCCGGGCGCCAAAGCCCTCGGCGATCTGGGAGGCCAGCGCCCGCATCCGCGCCTCCATCACCGTGCGCGTCTCGGCATCGAGATAGCGGACCGAACCGCCGATCTCGGTCACATCCGGCAGCACATGATAGGCGGTCGCGCCCGAGAACCGCGGCACCGCGATCGCCACGGCCGCATGGGGCGGCACCGCCCGGCTGGCGATCGACTGGAAGGCGGTGACCACATGGCAGGCCGCCAGCACCGTATCGACGCCCTCATGGGGCATGCCCGCATGGGCGCCCGTGCCGCAGACCCGGATGTCGAAATAGTCCACGCCCGCCATCACCGGGCCGTCCAGCGCCGCAAATTGTCCGAGCGGCAGGCCCGGCCAGTTGTGCAGGCCCCAGACGCTGGCGCAGGGGACGGCGTCGAACAGCCCGTCGGCGATCATCTCGCGCGCGCCGCCCAGGCCCTCTTCGGCCGGTTGGAAGATCAGCGCCACGCGCCCCCGGAAATCGCGGGTCTGGCAGAGGATCTCGGCCGTGCCCAGCAGCATGGCCGTATGCCCGTCATGGCCGCAGCCATGCATGGCGTTGGGGCGTGCCGAGCGGTGGGGCACCGTCTTGGCCTCGGGCATCGGGAGGGCGTCCATGTCCGCGCGCAGGCCGATGGTCGGCCCCTCGCCCCGGCCTTCGACCACGCCCACGACGCCGGTGCGGCCCAGCCCCGTCAGCACCCGGTCGCAGCCCATGGCGCGCAAGCGGTCGGCGACGAAGCCGGCCGTGCGCTCCTCCTCAAAGCCGATCTCCGGATGGGCGTGGAAGTCCCGGCGCCAGGCCGTGATCCGGGGCAAAGCCTCGCCGATCCGGTTGGCGTGGCGGTGCTGCGGCGCGGTGTCGGCCATGCGCTCTCCCTTGCTCGAGCCCGCGAGCCTCCGCCGGCCTGCCGCCTCTGTCAACGCCGCTTTGCACAAGGGTGTGATTGCAATGCAATAATTGTTCGCATACATGCAATTTCCGATGGACGGAACCGGAGATCGGAGATGGATGCTGCCATGGACACTCAGACCGTGATCGAGCCGCCTGCGAATGTGTTCGCCCTGACCGTCAGCGAGGTCGAGCACTACACCGACCGGCTGTTCCGCTTTCGCACCGACCGCCCCTCGAGCTTCCGCTTCCGTTCCGGTGAGTTCGTGATGATCGGCCTGCCTGCCGAGACCAAGCCGATCTACCGCGCCTATTCCATCGCCTCGCCGTCCTGGGACGAGGCGCTCGAGTTCTTCTCTATCAAGGTGCCGGACGGGCCGCTGACCGAGCATCTGCAAAAGATCCAGCCAGGCGATGCGGTCTGGATGCGCAAGAAGCCGACCGGTACGCTGATCTTCGATGCGCTGCGGCCCGGGCGGCGGCTGTTCATGCTCTCTACCGGTACGGGGATCGCGCCCTTTGCCTCGATCATCCGCGACCCCGAGGCCTATGAGAAGTTCGACCAGCTGATCGTCAGCCACACCTGCCGCGAGGTGCCCGAGCTCGCCTATGGCCACCACATCGTGGCCGATGCCAAGGGCAATGAGCTGATCGGCGAGATGGCGGGCGAGGCGCTGATCCATTTCACCTCGACCACCCGCGAGCAGAGCCCGCAGATGGGGCGCATCACCGATCTCATCACCTCGGGCGCGTTCTTCGAGGCGCTGGGCCAGGCCAAGCTCGACCCGGCCGAGGACCGCGTGATGATCTGCGGCTCGATGGCCATGCTGAAGGACACCCAGGCGATCCTCGAGGATCTGGGCTTCGAGGAAGGCGCCACCAACAAACCGGGCGACTACGTGATCGAACGCGCCTTCGTCGGCTGACGGCGCCTCAGTCGCCTGGGCATCCTGACATATCAATGCATATGCATCGAAATAGAGCGCAAATCAGTGCTTCCCGTCTGGCTGGCGCATGCTAGAGGGGGATCTCCTTGCTGGGGCTTTTGGCCGGTGGCGGTGGCGTGGTGTTGGCAATCGTCCGGGGCGAAGGGGTCGAGGGCTTTGCCGATGGCGTCCCAGAGGGCTTCGCGTGTCCGGGCCGCGAGCTTGCGCAGCA
>JBCCZI010000081.1:0-20959 GCA_039187815.1 Pseudomonadota bacterium
CCCGTCACGCCTGGCCCCGTCACGCCTGGCCCCGTCACGCCTGGCCCCGTCGCGCGTCTCAAGCCGTTCGGCGCGGCGCATGGGGACCGTGGCCACCGGCGGTTCCTTCGGCGACGGATCAAAGCGGCACCCCCACACCCCACACATCCATGGCCACCCCGCCAAAACCGCCAACACCACCAAAACCCCCACCACCTCAAAAGACGCGAACCGCGCCCCGTCGAGATGCATCGCCGCAACGAGGGTTATGCCGCGTTGTCCAACGGCTCACGCTTTTCGCGCGACCAGGCGCTGCAGATCCTCACGGACCGTCTGGGAGCTCTCGATGCCCGAGACATCCGCACCCTGCACTGTCAGGCGATGTTCGACAGCCTCGCCAACAAGCCGCCAACCGCGAACCGGCTCTTTGACGAAGTCTCGACGGTGTTCGCGTGGGGGCTGCCCCGTGGATTCGGCGCCGCGAACCCTGCCGCCGGGGTTGAGCGTATCGGCCAGCGGGAGGCTTACGCGCCAGGGCCGATCACGGATCTGCAGACGCTGCTCGGTGAGGCGCAAGAGCACATCGCCCGCGTTGCTCTGGTCGCGCTCGACACCGGGCGGGATCGCGCCGACGTGCTTGAGCGCTTCACCGAGGCGAACGCTAACGACGACGTCTGGACCCTTCGGCGCGGCAAGACCAAGCGGCAGACTCAGGACGTGATCTGGATCACCCTTCATCCGATGATTCAGGCGGTTATCAACACGGCGCAGGCCGAGCGCCGCGCGCGTGGCATCGTCGAACAGAACTGACCGCTCCTCCAGACCTCCCGCGGAGAGCCTTGGGGCCCCGGTTTCGGGGCCAGCTGGATCAAGGAGGAGGAGCGGCTTGGGCTGGCGGGCAGGGTGCCGCGCCTGACCTTCAAGGGGCTGCGGCACACCAACGCCACGCTGATCGCAGAGAGGGCCGCCAAAGGGCACGAGAGCGCCGCTGACGTTTTGGCCCGCGCCAAGGCGATGCTGGGGCACCATAGCGAGCGGATGAGCGCCAATTATGCCCGCCGCGCGCAGGTCGAGCGGAGCAACGCAGGCACCGTCGAAATGCTGCCCCTGATCGGCAAGAAGACGCCCAGATAATGAACGGTTTTGGGAACTCGTTGGGGATTTTGGGAACTTGCCGGCATAGGGAAACAGGCATCGCTTGCGCAAACCCTTATACTAAAGGGTATTCTGGTGGGCGGTGAGAGACTCGAACTCCCGACATCCTCGGTGTAAACGAGGCGCTCTACCAACTGAGCTAACCGCCCGGACAACATCGTCGTGCGCCCCTGATCGCAGCCGCACGGATTGGCGTCAAGCACCGAGCGCTGGGCCAGCCCAAGCTGCGTTCCATCATCGATCTGAATGAGATACATAAACAAACAATTTCGAAACAACTGAAACCTTAACAGACTCGGACGGCACCTATATTCGCACAGCAATCAACGAGAGACGCATGTCTCTTGGTTCGTGATCGATACAGAGATTTGATCTAGGAGTAAGACGATGCCCGTGTTGAAGAAGGGCGCCAAAGGCAATGGCGTCAAATACGTACAGCAACAGCTCAACAAAGCTGGCGCTAAACCGAAACTGGACATCAACGGTGAGTTCGATGCCCAGATGGTCGAAGCGGTGAAAACGTTCCAGAAGCGCAGCGGTCTGAAGCCCGACGGCATCGTCGGTGACGACACGATCGCCAAGCTGGAGGGCAAGCCCACCAAGCTCGAACTGCGCATGGCCAAGTATGCTTGGCCTTATGAAGATCCCAACGTCACCATCAAGCGCTGGGACAAAGAGTTTCTGGCCAATCGCGACTTCATCTTCACTGGTATGAACGTGCTGAAAAAACAGGCGAAGAATAGCGATCTCTACAAGGCATTTGAGACCGAATACCTCGATCTGCACAAGCACGTGCATAAGGCCTATCGCGAGGGGCGCTATGTCCTCGAAGATATGATCGCCGAATGGGAAAGCCTGCTTTCGGTCAAGACCAAAGGCGATGAGAGGGGCGCCAAGGCCATTATGAAGACCGCCAGGGCCCTGATGGCCAAGCTGCACCAACAGGCCAAGGACCGCGATTACTACATCGATCAGCAGACGATGCGCGTGAAGCGCTTCAAGACCCAACTCAAGCTTGCACAGCAGGCTGCCTGATCGCGCCCAACCTTAGGATTGACCCATGACCAAAATCAAAACTGGCCAGAACGGGGCGCATGTCAAAGACTTGCAAACCCGGTTGAACAAAGCTGGCGCGAAACCGAAGCTGAAGGTCGACGGCTTCTTCGGAGAGAAGACCAAGGCTGTTGTCAAAGCCTTTCAGAAAAAGAACAAACTCAAGCCCGACGGCATTGCTGGGGTCGACACGATGATGGTGCTGACCGGCGGCAAGGACGGTGTGCCCGAGTGGACGCTGCCCGATCCGGAGATGGTGATCCGGGTGACCAAGGACTACGTCCGCGACGCCCAACGCCGCCAGAAGAAAGAGCTGTCGGCCATGTCTCTGTGGCGCAACGACCCCAAGGTCGCCAAGCTGATCGAAGAGTACACGGGGCAGTTGAAAGAGTTCGAGATCGGTCGGAAGATGTACGACCGCGACAGCACGAAGGTGCTAGCCTTCAAAAAGGACTTCGACAGATATGCGTCGCGTGGACAGGCCTCGGCCTGCCGCCCGGTACTGAAGGCCGCGACGCGCACTCAAGAGATCGGTGGGCGGAACCACACGCGCATGGCAGTTGCCGATATCTCGATGCAGGGCGTGTTTGAGCGCTACACCAAAATCGCAGTCGAGAAGGCGGCGTGATCGCGGGCGCGGCCTCTCCCTCGGGCCGCGTTCTTGCTTGCGGAGGTCGGCATGTCCTGCCCTCCGCCCTTTGCCCCGACCGCCGCATTGGCTAGGCTCGGCACGACTGAGACCGCGCCAAAAGGGGCAAAATGCCGAGTTCACGCCATTGACGGTCGAGCAGGCTGCCCTCTTTGCCATTTTTGGCGTCGTCTTCTCCCTCTTGGTTTGGGGACGGATCCGCTATGATCTGGTGGCCTTCGGTGCGCTGGTGGTCGCCGCCGCGGCGGATTTGGTCCCTGCAGATGGCGTCTTTGCGGGGTTTGGCCATCCTGCCGTGGTGATCATCGCCCTTGTGTTGATCGTATCCCGCGGACTGATGAACTCGGGGGCAATCGAGCTTGCGGCGGGACGGCTTCTGGCCACCGAGCGCTCCGCCTCGGCCCATATCGGCATCATGGCGATTGCGGGCGCGGGGCTGTCGGCGGTCATCAATAACGTTGCGGCGTTGGCGTTGCTCATGCCGCTTGATATCGAGGCTGCCGCCAAGGCCAAGCGGGCGATCTCTGCCTCGCTCATGCCGCTGTCCTTTGCGACCATTCTGGGAGGGATGATCACCATGATCGGCACGCCACCCAACATCGTTGTGGCGCAATACCGTGAGGATGCTCTGGGCGCGCCGTTCGCGATGTTCGACTTTGCTCCCGTTGGGCTGCTCGTTGCGGTCGGTGGCGTGCTGTTCGTTGCTCTGCTGGGATGGCGGGTGCTGCCGCGCCGGACGGGCGGAGATCTCCTGGGAGAGGAGACGGAAGCGAGCCTTTATGTCGCCGAGCTCCGCGTCAGTGCCGCGAGCAAGGCCGAGGGCGTCACGCTCAAGGATCTCGAGCCCCTGGCCGATGAACAGGACCTGACGCTGCTCGGTCTCGTGCGCCAGGGCCGCCGGCTGTCGGGCTTTTCGCGGCGCCAGCCCATCGAGGCCGAGGACTTTGTGCTGGTCGAGGGCGACCCCAAGGCGATCGAGGCCTTTATGGGCAAAGCCGGGCTCGATTTCGCCGGGTCCGAACGACATGAGGGAGGGTTGACCGCGGGCGGGCTCGCGCTGATGGAGGCCATCGTGCCCGAGGGCGCTCGGATCGCCGGGCGGACGGCGATCGGGTTTGGGCTGTTGCCGCGCGAAGGTGTCACCCTGCTGGGGTTGTCCCGCCAGGGCCGGCGGGTGCGCGAGCGCGTCCGCCGCATCGCGATCGAGCCGGGAGACGTGCTGTTGCTACTCGGCGCCCCCGAGAGGCTGGAGAGCGCCACCCGCAGCCTCGGCGCCTTGCCGCTCGAAGGGAGGCGCACCGGGGTCATGCAACGGCGAAAGGCCGGGATTGCGATCGCCACATTTGCGCTGGCCATTTTGGCATCGGTCTTCGGCGTGGTCTATCTGCCCGTGGCGCTCGCGGCTTGTGTGGTCGTCTATGCGGTGATCGGCCTTGTCGGTGGACAGGAAATCTATGAAGCGGTTGAGTGGAAAGTGATCGTCCTTCTCGCCTGTCTTATTCCGCTCGGAGAGGCCTTTGAGCGCGAAGGCGCAGCACAACTGATCGCCAGCGGAATCGTTTCAGCGACCGAAGGCGCCGCGCCCTGGGTCGTGCTTCTGGTCTTGATGATCGTGACCATGACGCTCTCCGACTTCCTCAACAATGTCGCGACCTGCCTGATTGCCGCGCCGATTGGGGTCGAGATCGCCCGCACCCTTGCGGTGAACCCTGACCCGTTTCTCATGGCCGTGGCGGTGGCGGCGTCTTGCGCCTTCCTCACGCCGATCGGGCACAAGAACAACACGATCATCATGGGGCCGGGTGGCTACCAGTTTGGCGACTATTGGCGCATGGGATTGCCGCTCGAGCTATTAGTATTGTCGATCGGGCTGCCGTCCATCCTGCTCGTCTGGCCGCTCTAACCCAAGACTGGTTCAGACCGCGACGCGGATGGGCTCGACCACGGCGCCGCGCTCGACGGCCTCGGCACGACAGGCCGCGCCGGCCGGGCCGCGGCGGTCCACGGTGGTGTTGCCGCCCCAGCGATAGAGCGTGAAGTCGATCACGTTGTCGGCGTCGAAGCCGACCTGGTCCCGCAACAGCGCGAAAGCGGCCACCATCTGTCGCGTGCGTGCGATCTCGGTCTCACCGATGGCGGCGCGATCGCTCATCAGCGGCTGGTTGGCGAGGCAAGCGGGAAAAGCGACGATGTTGGTCATTGGAAACCCCTCCGTAACAGTGCCGGGTGGCCGGCTGTTTGAACCCTCAAGGCTCGTATGCGTTGCTGTTGGAGGAGTGATATACGCTCGGGCCTTGGGCTCTCAACGTCTCGAGCGCATGGCCGGGGCGTTCCGTCGGGGCAAGGCGCTATCCTAATGGATAGCCATGGGTCTCGCCAGAACAGAAACGCTCCGCCCACGACTGCGGGCGGAGCGTCGGATTCAGCGGCGGCGCAGAGCGCCCCGTCAGATCACTTGATCTTACCTTCCTTGTACTCGACATGCTTGCGAGCCACAGGATCGTATTTCCGGACCACCATTTTGTCGGTCATGGTCCGCGAGTTCTTCTTGGTCACATAGAAATGACCAGTGCCGGCGCTCGAGTTGAGCCGGATCTTAATCGTGGTCGGTTTCGCCATTTGTCGTCTCCGCGCGGCTCTCGCCGCAAAGGCCGGCGCATCACAGGCGCGCCCGGCGGGTCAAATCGAAGCCCTGTTACCTACCCGACCCGCCGCCGCTGTCAAGGGGCAGTGGGGCGATCCGAGGTTCGGATGCGCCAGGCCACCAGCACCGCATAGGCCAGTGATGTTGCAGCGGCCAGATACAACATCCCATCCGGCGGCACGCGGTCCATCGCTTCGCCAAGCGCCATGGGTGAGACCAGCGATCCGATCCCGTAGGCCAGCATCACGGCTGCGTTGGCTTCGGCCAGGACGGCGCCCCCATAGCGGGCCCCAAGCTCGGTCAGCGCCACAGTGTAAAGCCCGATCGCGACACCGCCCCAAACCAGTCCCGCCGCCACCACGCCAGGCAACCAAGGCGAGAGCCAAACCATGATAAGCGTAGCGACGGCCGACAGGATCGCAATGCCGAGCAACAGCCGCCGCCGGTCCAAATGATCCGCCGCCCACCCGATCGGTGCGGCGAGCAGCAGCGAACCGGCGGCAAAGCTGGCAAGCACCAGCACGGCTTGGTCTTCGGTGACACCTGTGCGCACGGCCCAGACCGGGATCAGCGAGACTGCACCAAACTCAAACACGCCGAAAAGAACGACGCCCCACAGCATGGCCGGGTCGGTTCGAAAGAAGCGGAGCGTCCCGAGGAGGGAGGGCGGCGTCTCGGGCGGATTGCGGGGTGCGTGCCCCAAGCCCCAGATGAGCGGCACAAGCCCCGCCAGCAGGATTGCCGAGGTGATGGCAAAAGGGAGCCAGCCCTCGATGCCCGTCGCACGCAAAACGAGAGGGCCGACCAGAAAGCTTGCGGCCAGGCTGATCGCGTAGAGCGCCACGATCCGGCCGCGCATGGCATCCGGTGCCGCAGCGACGATCCAAACCTCGGAGCTGAAGAAGAGCGCGGTGGCGAAGAAGCCAAGCGCCAAGCGGATCGCGATCCAGATCCAGTAGTCGGGGACGAAGGGAAACAGCAGCATCAAGCCGGCCAGAGCGATGGTCGATCCGATCATCAGCGGGCCGAGACCCGTCCGTGCCAGCACCCGCGGCAACAGCGGCGCCACGCAGACGATCGCGACCGCCGCAGCGGTGGTGCTGAGACCGATGCCAAACCCCGAGGCGCCCATGCGCTCGAGCAGCAGCGCGAGCAACGGGTGGCTCATGGAGATCGCGAGGCCAAAAACCGTGATGGCCGTGATCGGGGCGACCACGCTCCGTCCGCCGAAGACAGCATCTGCCCGCGGCGGGCTCATAGGCCCGTCAGGAAGGAGCGGCCTCCGTCATGGTGAAAAAACGGCGCCGGTCGTGGCAGATCTGGGTTGCGGAGTCGATTGGCCACCTCGCCAAGAACCACCTCGGTGATAAAGGGCAGATCAAGGCCACGAGCCTCGGACAAGGCCACCCAATGCAAATGGCTGAGCTCGTCCGATGCCCGGGAAAAATCATCGAGATCTCCGCGGATCGCCGAGGCCTCGACCAAGAAAAACCGAGCATCGAACCGTCGTGGTCGGCCAGGAGGCGTGATCGCTCGAAATACAAGCGCTAGTTGGTCGCAAGCCGGTGCATGCCCTGCATCGAAGAAGCTCGTCCAGCTCGGCGGAGCATGAGGCGGTGGCGCATCCAGCGGGTGCGCGAGCGCCAGGCCGGTTTCTTCCCAAAGTTCGCGGATCGCAGCCAAGCCCAGCGGGTCGGCGAGCGCGTCAGGCGCCTCCCGGCACAGCATGGTGCGGGTCACGTCCTGTAGAGGGCGGGGCGGCGTCAGCGACGAGTCATCCGCATCGACCGCGCCGCCGGGAAAGACGAACTTCGATGGCATGAATGCGGCGTGCTTTCCCCGCTGTCCCATCAAGATGCGAGGCTCGGGTCCATCCCGGCGTACCAGGATCACGGTTGCTGCGTCACGCACCCGGTCCTTTGGCGCGGCATCCTGTGGCGGATCGGGTGGGGGCGTCTCAAAGGGGGCGTCGGTCACGGGCGGGGTCCTTGGCCTTGGCCGCACCGGCGGCCGGCGCTAGACTATGCGTCCGGCGGTTGAAGGCTGTCCACCCCGTCCGGCGTCGGGGCCCTCTCGAAGCCATGCATTCGCCAAGCCCATTGCATCGCAACCACGGCGCCCTTGATTCGCGGCAACAGCCACAGGCTCATGCCAACAACCAGGGCCGGCCATATCGCCCAATGCACCCAAATCGCAGGGCGAAAGCTGCTCTCGACCCAGAGCAGCGCCACGGCCAGCACATGGCCAACGATCAAGATCGTTGCCCAGGCGGGCAGATCATCGGCCCGATGGTGGTGGAGCTCCTGACCGCAGGAGGCGCAGCGGGACCGCACTTTCAGGTACCCCTCCATCATCGGTCCACCGCCGCAATTGGGGCAGCGACGGCGCCATCCGCGCACGAGCGCCGGGACGAGCGAGCGCTCGGCTTGGGGATCGCGTGAGGCTTCCGTCATGCACCCTCCGAACATCACGGGCGCGAGGCGCCGTGGATCTCGACACCACGTAGACAGGACGGCGTCCGGTTGCACTCCGACGGATCGTCTTGCGACCGCGTGTCGCGAGAGAGCAACGCTCTCGACGAATTGGCAAAGGATCGTGCGACGGAAGTCATGCGTCGGCGCGTGAAGGGGCATGATCGGGGTCGGGCACGCATCGATGGTGTGCCAGACGGGCTAATCGCCAGGGGCATTGACGCATGAGGTGCTGGATGGGATCGATGACGCTCAGTGGAGGCTGGCCGGCGAGCATGAGACTGCGGGTCGGATAATGGCGGCCATGGCAGTCGTATCGTGGCCGGCGCCCTGCCCTGGGATCGCGGACACTGCTGCGACCCTGCCGGCAGCGCGGAGGATAGCCATGGGGCAGCCGGGCGCAAGCCTTGGCGGCATTGAGGGCGACCAGGACGCGGCGCTGCTCGTGCGCTTCGCGGCGGGTGATCAATCGGCTGCCCGGGCGCTCACCCAACGGTTGCTGCCTGGCGTGTTGCGTCAGGCCTGGCGCATGCTCGGTGACGAGGCCGAGGCGGAGGACATGGCCCAAGAAGCCATGCTGCGCCTCTGGCGACAAGCGCCTAGCTGGCGATGCGGCGAAGCAAGGGTGTCGACCTGGCTTTATCGGGTGACGCACAACCTTTGTATTGATCGCATCCGGAGGCGCCGGTCCGGGGCCTCGATCGACGACGTGGCGGAGCCGGTCGATCCGGCGCCGTCGGTGCTGACACGGTTGGCCGAGGGGGAGCGTCAACAGGCGCTCGGCCAAGCGATCGCAGCCTTACCAGAACGCCAGCGCGCGGCGCTGGTGCTTCGGCATTTCGAGGAGCTGGGCAATCCCGCGATTGCGGAGCGCCTGGACTGCTCGGTCGAAGCGGTTGAAAGCCTACTCGCCCGCGCCCGGCGGCAACTCGCCAAGCGCATGGCTGAGACGGAGAGGGAGACGGACGATGACGGACACTGAGGGCAATTGGGCGAGGCGGGATGCCGAAATCGGTGACGCGCTCGATGGTCTTGGTGCGGCGCTTCGGGCGCGGGCGCCGAGGCCCTCTGACGATTTGCTGGCACGGGTCCTGGCCGATGCGGCCGAGACACATGCGGCCGCGGTAGACTCCGAACCGGTTCGGGATGGGGCCGTGGCGACCGCGGCGGTGGTCAAGGCCAAGCGGGCGATCTGGTCGCCGCTCCGGGCTTGGCTGACCGGACCAGGCCTGGTGGCGGCCATGCTGATGCTCGCGCTCGCCGGCG
This sequence comes from Pseudomonadota bacterium, assembly GCA_039187815.1. GTDB lineage: Bacteria > Pseudomonadota > Alphaproteobacteria > Rhodobacterales > Rhodobacteraceae > Thermohalobaculum. The sequence goes on from JBCCZI010000081.1 coordinate 9,218, forward strand.
GGATCGGGGCCGGTTACGCCACTGGCCCCAGCGGTGATCGCGACCTTGCGGCCAGTTTCTTGGTCGATGAGCCCGGCTTTGACATGTTCGCCGCTGCGGCCCTGTTCTGAAAGGAGCGCGTGCCATGAGTGACGGATCCGTGCTTCCCTTCTGGCGTCGCGCCCCCCGGTGGGTCTGGATGCTGCTTATCGTGTCGCTGGCCGCCAATTTTGCCGTGGCAGGTGTGTATGCGGGGCGCGCCATGCGCTCCGAGCCGGTCGATCCCGAGCTTGGGCGATACTATTCGCGGGTTGTGGCCTTGCTGCCCGAGGAACGGCGCGAGGCCGCCCGGTCGGTCATCTTGGCGCGCAGCGATTTGGCTGAGGATCGCGCAAGCTTCGGAGGCCGCTTGATGCAGGCGACCGAGACGGTGACGGCGGCTATGACGGCTGAGCCGTTTGACCCGGAGGCGCTCAGCGATGCGTTGTCGGTGCGGATGGATGTGTTTCGGTCGCGCTTCACGGGTCGGCAGGATCGGCTGATCGCCTTGGCTGAGACCCTCACCCCCCGCGAACGGGCGATGATCGCCGAGGAGATGCGGCGCCGGACCAAGAGGCGGATCGCCCGTTGGACCGGCCGATGAGGATTGCCGGGCGCTGACCTGGGATCTAGGCTGCGCTCAGCGTCACCATATTGCGTCCAGCCGCCTTAGACGCGAACAGAGCTTGGTCCGCTCGTTCAAGGAACTCAGCCCTGCTTTCCCCCTCTTCATAAAGAGCCAGACCGATCGAGACGGTCACATTGATCCTGCCTGACCCTACTCCGACATCGAATCCCGGAGTTTCGATGGAGTGCCGCATGCGCTCAGCTGCGCGCTTGGCGTTTTCGGGGAGGATGTCCGGCAAGACGACCAGAAACTCTTCGCCCCCCACCCGGCTGACAAGGTCGACATTTCGCACGGCGCGCTTCAGCCGCGCGGCGAACTCAACCAGTACGTCGTCTCCGGCGCCATGGCCGTGGGTGTCATTGACCTGTTTGAAGCGATCAAGGTCCAGCATCATGGCGGCCAACCGATGCTGCCCCGAGCGCGGCTTTTGCATCATCTGCTCGAGATGCGCGTTCGCATAGCGGCGATTGTGCAGCGATGTGAGGGAATCCGTCATTGCCTGCACCATGCTGGCCTCGAGGGTCTCCCGGAGCCGGTCTGAGTAATACTTGCGCCGCAACTGCACCCGGAGGCGCGCACTCATCTCGGCGAGATCGGGCGGCGAGGACAGATAGTCGGGCACGCCCATATCCAGCGCCAAGGCCGGTCCCGTTTGGTCTTCGGAATCGAAGACCATCACCAGCGCCGATTGGCGGGTGTCCGGCCGGCCCCGAATGATGGACGCGACGCGCATCGGATCGCCATCGGCCAGTCGTTCGCCGAGGACAAAGGCATCATAGCTGTTCGATTGGATCAGGGCGCGCGCTTCCTGCTCTCCACCGGCGATCTCGACGGCCGAGTGCAACGAGGCGTGCAAAGACTGCGCCGCGGTCTCTGCAAACTCGGCATCCGATGAGACAACCAGCACCGATGCATCGGCGAACACATCGCCGACTGGTACGGTTGGCGGTGGCTCGACCCCCAGCTCCCGAGAGGTCTCGGCGCGCATGCGCAACTCGTCGATCATCATCTTCATGCGGGTCAGGCTTGAGACCCGCGCGAGCAGGGCCGCGTCGTCGACAGGTTTGGTCAGGAAGTCGTCGGCACCGCAGTCCAGACCTCGGATCCGGTCCACCTGCGTGTTCAGCGAGGACAACATGACGACGGGGATGTGCGCCGTCTCGGGCATCTCTTTCAGCGCGAGGCAGGTCTCGAACCCGTCGCGCCCCGGCATCATGATGTCGAGCAGGATCAGATCCGGCTGTTCCGTTCGGGCAAGCACCAGCGCCCTATCACCGGACTCGGCCTCGATCACGTCATAATAGGCCATCGACAGCTTGGCTCGGACGATGAGCCGGCTCGAGGGGATATCGTCGACAACAAGGATGCGTCCTGGCATTCAGCCCTCCACCGGCATGGCCGCCGCTTCGAGCACGCGTGAGACGGCGTCCAGCATCGTCGATGGTCCGACCGGTTTGCGCAGATAGCCGATGCAGCCCGCCTCCCGCGCCGCGCGGGCGGCGGCATCGGAGACAAAGGCCGAAATCGCGAGGATCGGGATGCCGTCCATCTCCGGGTCCGCGCGAAGGCGCCGCGCCACCTCTAGCCCCGGGAGCCGCGGCAATTCCATATCGAGCAACACCAGTTCGGGCCGGTTGTGGCGGGCCATGCGCAAGGCTTCGATGCCGTCGCCCGCCTCCAACACCTGGTAGTCGGCCAGACGGAGAACATGGGTGAACAAACGCCGATTCAACTCGTTGTCCTCGACGACGAGGATTCTTTGCCCCATTCTCTGCCTCCGCTGACCAGCTCGCGAAAGGATGGCGAGCACTGCAGGACCTCGGTGGAACTATGGCCGCGCAGGGCTTAAGGATTGCTTGCATCGGGGTCGCTTGCGCCCTCGGCTTGGCATGGACGGAGGGGTGATGACCGGAGCAATGGCAGGCGAGCCGGCGGATCGGCTTGCTCTCGATGTCCTGTCCTGGATGGCAGAGCAACCCGATCTGCTGGGCCGCTTCATGGCGGCCAGCGGGGCGTCGCCCGATGATCTTCGCACAGCCATGCATCGCCCTGAATTTCTGGGCTTTGTCCTCGATCATCTGCTGTCGGATGAGGCGGCTCTTTTGGCCTTTGCGGCAGATCGCGGCGTGCCACCGGATGCGCCGGCGCGCGCCCGCGCCGGCCTGCCGGGCGGCGATCTGCCGGAGTGGACGTGACATGGCCGATCAGCCCGAAGCCCGCACATCTGGCGCGATTGACCCACGCATTCTCGAGCAACTCGAAGCGGTGCCGCTCTGCGCTGACCGCCCTTTGCTGATCGTGGATGCCGATGAGGTGATGGTCGTCTTCGCCGCGCATCTTGCCCGTTTTGCCGCGGCAGAGGGGTTGGAGATGCGCCTCGAGCGCTACTCGTTGGAGGGTGCGTTCACAGAGAGGGCAGGCGGCGGGGTCTTGAGCTTCGAAGACGCCATTGCACTCATCCACCGATTCGTCGAGGCCGAGACCCATCGGCAAGAGGCCTTGGACGGAGCGCCGCGGTCTCTGGCGCGCCTGGCCGAGCGCGCGCAGATCGTTGTCTTGACCAATGTGCCCCGGCATGGCCGTGAAGCCCGCGTTGAGAACCTGTCTGCGCTCGGTATGGGATATCCGATGGTAGAGAACGGAGGCGGAAAGGGGCCGGTCATCGCGTGGCTCGCCGAGCGCACCGGAGCTCCTGCGATTTTCCTCGATGACAGCCCTCATCAGCTGGCGAGTGCTAAGGTCTCTGCGCCCCACGTCGTGCGCGTGCATTTCGTTGGCGCGCCCATGGTCGCGCCGATCATTCCCCAGTGCGAAGCGGCAGACCACCGTGTCACGACCTGGTCCGAGGCGGAGGCACTGCTGACGCGTTTGTTGGCCTGAGCTCGTGCCGCACCCCTTGCCGACTCGGGGTCCACGGGTGACAATCGTTTATGGCATTTCCTCCGAACTTTCTCGACGAACTCCGAGCCCGCGTGACGCTGTCCGACGTGGTCGGGCGCAAGGTCGTCTGGGACCGGCGCAAAACCAATGTTGCAAAGGGCGACTGGTGGGCGCCTTGCCCGTTTCACCAGGAGAAGACCGCCTCGTTTCATGCCGATGACCGCAAGGGTTTCTACTACTGCTTTGGCTGCCAAGCGAAGGGGGATGCGATCACCTTCGTAAAAGAGACGGAGAACCTTTCCTTTGTCGAGGCCGTGGAGCGTTTGGCCGAGGAGGTGGGGCTCGAGGTCCCGGACCGGCGTGAGAATCCGGCCGAAGCCGCTCGCCGCGACCGGCTCTCGGTCCTCGCCGAGGTCATGGAAGTGGCGGTTGGCGCCTATCGGTTGGCGCTCCGCTCGGCAGCGGGGCAGGGGGCGCGCGACTACACGATCCGCCGCCGATTGTCCGACGAGACCATGGCGCGCTTTGAGATAGGCTATGCGCCCGGCCAGCGCCACCACCTGACCGAGCGGTTTCGCGAGCAGGGCCAACTGGACGCAGCCGTCGAAGCCGGCCTCGTGATCCGCCCCGATGATGGTGGCCCACCCTTTGATCGGTTTCGCGATCGGCTGATGTTCCCGATCCGTGACCCCCGCGGGCGGTGCATTGCCTTTGGCGGCCGGGCGCTCGGCTCAGAGGCCAAGGCCAAGTACCTGAACTCGCCCGAGACCCCACTGTTCCACAAGGGCCGCACTTTGTTCCACCACGGTCCCGCGCGCGAGGCGGCGGGTAAAGCGGGCACGGTGGTGGTGGCTGAGGGGTATATGGACGTGATCGCGCTGGCCCAGGCGGGCGTGGGGCACGCCCTGGCACCGCTCGGCACGGCGATCACCGAGGAGCAACTGACGATGCTCTGGAAGATCGCACCCGAGCCCATCGTGGCGCTCGACGGCGACAAAGCGGGGCTGCGGGCGGCGCACAAGCTGATCGATCTCGCGCTGCAGCATCTCGGCGCCGGCCGATCGCTGCGGTTCTGTCTCTTGCCCGAGGGGCAGGATCCCGATGATCTGATCCGAGCCCAGGGACCGGGCGCGATGCAGGCGCTGTTGGCCGAGCCGCTGCCCCTGATCGAGGTGCTTTGGCGCCGCGAAGCAGAGGCCCATGCGCTCGACACACCGGAGCGCCGCGGCGCCCTGACGCAACGTCTGGCCAAGGCCGCAGCGGCCATCCCGGACACCGTCGTGCGTCGGTTCTATGAGGATGGGCTTCGGACCCGGGCCCGCGAGTTGTTTTGGCAACTCGATCGGCCGAAACGCGCCTCGGGCGGGCAACGGGGTCGGCAGTCGGTCCCTGCAGGCGCATCGGAGACGGCGCGGCGGTCCTCCCTGGCCCTCGGCAATGACGCTTCGATCGACGCGGCGCGGGAGCGGCGAGAGGCCACGATCCTGCTCATCGCGCTCACCCATCCCCATGCTGCAGCAGAGTTGTATGCGGCATTGGAGGCCATGCCTGTCACCCACGGGCCGTTCGAGCCCATTCGCGATGCGTTGATCGGCGGCGCCGGGGCCTCTTTGCCCGGTCGGGACTGGCTGGAGGCTGAGTTGGGTCCATCGGCGCTCGCGACGCTCGAGGCCGATCCGGTTGCTCGGGCTCATCCGCTCGCCAATCCCGGCGCGGATGCGGACCGCGTCGCGCTGGTGCTCGGCGAGGCCATTGCGCGTCATACGGCTCTCACAGGGCACGAGGACGAACTGGCCGAAGCCAGGGCGTCTTTTGCCGATGCCGATGGCGAGGATTGGACCTGGCGGCTCCGGCAAGCGGGCCAGGCGCGCCATTTGTTGGATGCCGGTGCCCTGCGCGCCGAGGACGACGCGGAAGCCGCTGAGCGCCCGAGCCCGATCGCCGACATGATTGAACGTCATGCGCGCACCACACCCGCGACAAAAAAACCACGTCCGCCCTCTTCGAATCAGTGAGTCGCACGCTATCTCCGTGTAGGTGAGGCGACGATCGCGTTGCTGCTGTGCGCTCTTCTGGGTGCCTGGCGGCTAGAGCTGGGTTGCGGGGCCAGCCAGCTGATTTGCCAGAAAAGAGGGGGCCCGATGGCGCCGAAGGACGAAGAGCAAACCGAGGGCGAAGCCCAGGAAGCCTCGGGCGTGATGCTCGATATGAGCCAGGCGAGCGTCAAAAAGATGATCGCCAAGGCCAAGGCCAAGGGCTTCATCACATATGATGAGTTGAATCGCGTCCTGCCATCCGACCAGTATTCTTCGGAGCAAATCGAAGACGTGATGGCGTTGTTGTCCGAGATGGGCGTCAACGTCGTGGAAGATGCCGGGGAGGGCGAAGGCGAGGAGACGCCCGAGCAACCCGAGACCCGGGAAGTCGTCACAACGCAGACCCAAAGCACCGAGAGCGACCGCACGGACGACCCGGTGCGGATGTATCTGCGCGAGATGGGCACTGTCGAGCTGCTGAGCCGCGAGGGCGAGATCGCCATTGCCAAGCGGATCGAGGCCGGTCGGGCCACCATGATCGGTGGCCTCTGCGAAAGCCCGCTGACCTTCCAGGCCATCACGATCTGGCGCGATGAGCTGGTCGAAGAAAAGATCCTTCTCCGTGACGTCATCGATCTAGAGACGACCTTTGGCGAGGCGACCGATGACGGCGAGATGACAGCGTTGTCGCCTAACGGCGCGGCCGCCGATGAGGAGAGCGAGGACGGCGCCGAGGGCGAGGACCCCGCATCCGACGATGGCGAGTCCAACGAAGACAGCGAAGGCTCTGCCGAAGGTGCGCGCGAGGAAGAGGACGACAGCCAGGCCAATCTGTCGCTGGCCGCGATGGAGGCGGAACTCAAGCCCGCAGCACTCGAGCGGCTGGATGAGATCGCGTCGAATTACGAGCGGCTGCGCGAGCTTCAGACCCGCCGGATCGATGCGGCGCTGTCCGCCGGCCAGAGCTTTTCCGCCAACGAAGAGCGGGACTATCAGCGCCTGCGTCGCGAGATGGTGGCCCAGGTCAACGCGCTGCACTTGCACAACAACCGCATCGAGGCGCTGGTCGATCAACTCTACGGCATCAACCGCCGGCTCATGACCCTTGAGGGCACGCTGGTCAAGATGGCCGACCATTACCGCGTGAACCGCAAGGAGTTCATCGAGGCCTATCGCGGCTCGGAGCTCGAGCCCGATTGGGTGGCGCGCATCAGCAAGCTGACCGGCAAAGGCTGGGCCAAGATGGTCGAGGCCGAGCGGGGCCGCATCGAGGACACCCGCCAGGAGATTGCCGAGATCGGCCAGCATGTGGGCCTCGACATCCCCGAGTTTCGCCGGATCGTGCAGACGGTGCAGAAGGGTGAGAAGGAGGCGCGCATCGCCAAGACCGAGATGGTCGAGGCCAACCTGCGCCTCGTGATCTCGATCGCCAAGAAGTACACCAACCGCGGCCTGCAGTTTCTGGACCTGATCCAGGAGGGCAATATCGGTCTGATGAAGGCGGTCGATAAGTTTGAGTACCGCCGCGGCTATAAGTTCTCGACCTATGCCACCTGGTGGATCCGCCAGGCCATCACCCGGTCCATCGCCGATCAGGCGCGCACGATCCGCATCCCAGTGCATATGATCGAGACGATCAACAAGCTCGTGCGCACGGGCCGGCAGATGCTGCACGAGATCGGCCGTGAGCCGACGCCCGAAGAGCTGGCAGCCAAGCTGCAGATGCCGCTCGAGAAGGTTCGCAAGGTGATGAAGATCGCCAAGGAGCCGATCTCGCTTGAGACCCCGATCGGGGACGAGGAGGACAGCCAGCTCGGCGATTTCATCGAGGACAAGAACGCGGTCCTGCCTTTGGACTCGGCGATCCAGTCGAACCTCAAGGACACCACGACCCGGATCCTGTCCTCGCTCACGCCCCGCGAGGAGCGGGTTCTGCGCATGCGCTTTGGCATCGGCATGAACACGGACCACACGCTAGAGGAGGTCGGCCAGCAGTTCTCGGTCACCCGCGAGCGGATCCGGCAAATCGAGGCCAAGGCGCTACGCAAGTTGAAACACCCGAGCCGTTCGCGCCGCCTGCGCTCGTTCTTGGACAACTGAGGCAGTATGTTCGCGGGGCTCGATCGCTCCAAATAAACCCGGGCTCGCCTTAGAGCGGTGTATTGCGCTAGGGCTCTTGTGTGTCTCGCAGCCGGGCGTGAGGAAGACCATGGGGATCGTGCTTGTCTTGGTCGTGTTGTTCCTGGCGGTCGCTATTTTGGCCTCGCAGTTTCCCCATTGGCTAACGGCTGTAGCGCTCGTTCTAAATATCGCCGTATATGCGCTGGCCTGGGGCGGGCTCCCTGAGCGACCGGACGAACTCGGCACCCAGGTCTTCCACATCATGGTCTTGGTCGGTGGCCAGATCGCGGCGATCTTGGGCTTGCTGTTGCCCTTGGTTTGGTCTGCGAGCGAAGGGAGCCCGCGGTGGTTGCGGGCTCTCGGCGCAGGTGTTGTCACCCTGCCGCTTTGGTTGCTGGTGCCGTTCGCGCTCTACTGATCGCGCAGCAACGCCGGCAGCGCGCCGATCGAGGGAAGGACATGATCGGCATGCGGCGCCAGATCCGCATGCTCCGCCGGGCCGGTCAGCACGCCGATAGCCAACGCCCCGCCTGAGCGCGCCATTCCCAGATCATGCACGCTGTCGCCAACCACGGCGATCTGGTTCGCCGGAACAGCGACGGCCTGGGAAAAGGCCATCAGCATGCCTGGCCCGGGCTTCAGTCCGTGGCCCGAGTCGTAGCCTGCGATAAAGGAGAACGCCCTGGCCAAGCCCAGGGCTTCGATGTGGAACTGGGCGTTTGCCTGACTGTCATGGGTGGCGATGCCGAGCGCGAGCCCCGCGCGGCGAAGATCGCTCAGCAGAACGGGCATGTCTTCGACCGCTGGGACCAACGTATCAGGGCCCGTGATCTCGGCCACCACCGCGTCGATGTGATCTGCGATCTCGCTGATGCTGCGCCCATTGAGGAGAGGCGCCCAGATCTCGGCGGTGTCGGTCGTCGCTCCCGCCACGATAGGCGAGCCCGGGCGAAAGCGCCGCGCCCCACGGTCATAGCCTGCCAGTTCGGCCATTCGGTCCCCGAGCGCTGCATCCGGCGCGATCCGGGCGATGACCGCCTCGGTCACAGCTCCCCAGGTCGCGTCAAAATCCAGAAGCGTCCCGTCTTTGTCGAACAAGAGCGCGCGTAGGATCTCGGCCATGTTGCCCCTTCCGAGCCGATATCAGCCGAAGAGGCCCAGGCTCTCGATTTTCAGCATGACTTCGTGGGCGCAGTCATCTGGCGTCACGGCAACGGTGTTGACGCGCAGTTCCGGCTCATCCGGCGCCTCGTAGGGGTCGGAGATGCCTGTGAACTCTTTGATCTTTCCGGCGCGCGCCAGTTTGTAGAGCCCCTTGCGGTCGCGCCGCTCACATTCTTCGAGCGGGGTCGCCACGTGGATCTCAATAAAGGCGCCGTGCTCCTCGACCATCTGGCGCACCGCCGCCCGTGTCGCAGTATAGGGCGCGATGGGCGCGCAGATCGCGATGCCGCCATTCTTGGTGATCTCGGAGGCCACATAGCCGATGCGGCGGATGTTGATGTCCCGGTGCTCCTTGGAGAAGCCAAGCTCTGACGATAGGTGTTTGCGAACGATGTCGCCGTCGAGCAAGGTCACGGGCCGGCCGCCCAGCTCCATCAGCTTGACCATCAAGGCGTTGGCGATGGTCGACTTGCCCGATCCCGAGAGGCCGGTGAAAAAGACCGTAAAGCCTTGGCGCGCCCGGGGCGGGCGGGTCCGGCGAAGCTCGGTGACGACTTCCGGGAAGCTGAACCAATCCGGGATCTCGAGCCCCTCGGCCAAACGCCGGCGAAGCTCGGTGCCGGAGATATCAAGTATAGTCGAACCGTCCGCCACCTCGTCGCGCGGCTGGTACTCGGCCCGTTCCTGCACATAGACCATCTGCTTAAAAGGCACCATTTCGATGCCGATCTCGGCCTGGTGCTGGGCGACCAAGTCTTGTGCGTCATACGGGCCGTAAAAGTCCTCGCCGGCGCTGTTCTTGCCTGGGCCAGCATGGTCGCGACCCACGATGAAATGGGTGCAGCCGTGGTTCTTGCGGATGATCGCGTGCCAGACCGCCTCGCGCGGGCCGGCCATGCGCATGGCGAGGTTCAACAAGCTGAGATGTGTCGTCGCGGCCGGGTATTTGTCGAGCACCGCCTCATAACAGCGCACACGGGTGAAGTGGTCGATATCCCCCGGCTTGGTCATGCCGACCACCGGGTGGATCATCAGGTTGGCCTGCGCCTCTTTGGCTGCGCGGAAGGTCAGCTCCTGGTGGGCGCGGTGGAGCGGGTTTCGGGTCTGGAAGGCCACCACGCGCCGCCAGCCGAGTTTGCGAAAATAGGTCCGCAGCTCGTTGGGCGTATCGCGGCGCATTTTGAAGTCATAATGCGTCGGCGGCTGGATGCCGGTCACCGGGCCGCCCAGATACACTGCCCCTGCCTGTCTGTGCAGATACGCGACGGCCGGATGCTTCATGTCATCGGCGCCAAAGACCGCTTCGGCTTCGCGCGTCTTGTTCGGCATCCATTTGTCCGTGACGGAGAGGATGGCGAGGATCACGCCTTCCGCGTCGCGCAGGGCCACATCCTGGCCGGGCTCGATCTGCTCGGCGAGCGCGTCGCCCACATCGAGCGTGATCGGCATCGGCCACAAGGTCCCATCCTCCAGCCGCATCTTGCTGAGCACCGAGTGATAGTCGGCCTCGGTCAGAAACCCCTTGAGCGGCGCGAACCCCCCGTTCATCAGCAGCTCGAGATCGCAGATCTGGCGCTGTGTGAGATCGATCGAGAGGAGCTCTCCCGCCTCCAGTTTCAGCTTCTTGGCGCTCTCCACCGAGACATAGAGTTCCGGAATGGGGGCGGTGTTTGCGTCCATGGCGGGGGCCTTTCGGGTCAGGGTCGGTCGCGCGGGCCTTTTGGACCCGCGCGCCCCGAATGGCAAGCGCTCAGGCAGGGCATTGCTGCAATGCAGCATTGCGGGCGCATTGAACCGGCCATATCGGATCGGCTAGCAAGGAGTGTGGCTGCGGAGACGTGCAATGACTGACCGTTCGGCCGAGACGCTGCCGCTCTCGGTCTTCTTGATCACCCGCGACGAGGCCGCGCGCTTGCCCGCCACCTTGGCTCCGCTGGTCTTCGCCGGGCAGATTGTCGTGGTCGACAGCGGCTCCACCGACCGAACCTGTGAGATCGCCCAGACTGCCGGGGCAGAGGTCTATCATCGGGATTGGGACGGCTACGGACCGCAAAAGGGTTTTGCCGAGGACAAATGCATCTTCGATTGGCGGCTGAACCTCGATGCCGATGAGGTTGTCACACCAGCGTTGTCGGCAGAGATACGCGCGCTCTTTGCCGACGGCCCGCCTCAACCCGGTGCGTTCCGGGTGCGTATTCTCAACGTCTATCCCGGAGATGCGCATCCAAGGCCGCTGGCGGCTGATTATAGGGTGGTTCGCCTTTATCACCGCGAGGCCGGGCGATACCGCCGCCATGCTCTCTTCGACCGCGTCGAGCTCAGCGGCGAGGCCGAAGAGGCGGAACTCAATGCGCCAATCTACCACCATCCGCTGCTGTCCTGGCACCACATGGTGGAAAAGGAGAACCGGTACACGAGTTTTCAGGCGCAGTCCGCCCGTTCCCGTGGGCCCTTCGTCTTGGTTCTGCGCCTGGTGGCGGAGTTTCCCATCGCCTTTCTCAAGTTTTATGTGCTCCGCCGGCATTGCCTGGGCGGTTGGAAAGGCTTGGCTTTTGCAATGATTGCCGCCTTCTCGCGGTGGTTGCGGATCGCTAAGCTGCTCGAGCGGGCGGACCGAAAAGAATGACAAAGCGATGAACCAGGGCTTGACCAACTCCGGGTGATTCCCATATACCGTACCCACCGGCGATGTGCTGGGTTTCGGAAATCATGACCCGATCGACCGGGTGTCCACCCGGACGGGGATTGGTTTTTGGCGCTCTTTGACATTTTTGTTTTAGTGAAGGGATATGCGGGCGGTTCTGGTCTGTTTCGACGGATGGAGCTTTTCGTATATCGGCAGCCTAGGGTTTCCTTTGTTGGTTACCCGATGATGGTTGTGTCAGCTTCGGCCGG
>JBCCZI010000082.1:0-20496 GCA_039187815.1 Pseudomonadota bacterium
CCACCCAATCGCATCGACCGGGCGGGCGGGCGGGCGGGCGGGCGGGGTATAGCATATGCTGTACCCATTGTCCGTGCTATCGGAACCACAATTGCGCTAGGTCGCCAGGGTCCCGATCGCGGCGCGCAGGCGTGCGAGCCCCTGGCCCGTCTCGGCCGACGTGGTCAGGATCTCCGGAAAGGCCGTGGGGTGGCGGCTGAGATCGGTCTTCACCGCCTCGATGGTCTTGGACAACGCGCCGCCCTTCTTGTCGGCCTTGGTGAGCACGGCCTGGAACGACACGGCGGCCTTGTCGAGCAGATCCATGATCGCGTGATCGACCGCCTTGACCCCGTGGCGGCTGTCGATCAGCAGGAACACCCGCTTGAGGTTTACCCGCCCGGCCAGATAGGCGCGGAGCAGCGCTTGCCAGGCCTCGACCTTGGGCTTTGGCGCCTGGGCATAGCCATAGCCCGGCAGGTCGACCAGGTAGAGCGCGTCGCCGAGCGCGAAATAGTTCAGCTCCTGCGTCCGCCCCGGCGTGTTGGAGGCCCGCGCGAGGCCTCGGCGCCCCGTCAGCCCGTTGATCAGGGTTGATTTGCCCACATTCGAACGCCCGGCAAAGCAGATTTCAGGCCGGTCGGCGGCGGGCAGGCCGTCCAGCGCCACGACGCCTTTGACGAAATCACAGGGGCCCGCAAACAGCAGACGTCCGGCTTCGGCCTCGGCGTCCACAGGGTCGGGGTCGACTGCAAAGGGAACCGCGATCATGCCTCGATCGGGTCGCCCGGCGCGATCTCACCGCCTTCGATCACCTGGGCATAGATCCCGAAATCGATATGGTCCCAATGCTCGCGGAGGATCTCCAGTGTGGCCGTATCGCGCCGGCCCGAGGCCGGGCTGGCGGTCGTGGCGGCACAGCGATCGATGCGCTTCATGACGCGCAGGCGCACGGCGCCGATGCGGATCTCCCGGTCGACCCAGTCGAATTCCTCCCAGGGCGCGGTGCCATCAATCCAGATATTGCCGCGGAACCGCCGCCGCTCCATGGTCCGCCCGGCCGCCTGCGACAGCGCACGAAGGCTCGCATCGGACAGGATCGACAGATGGGCGTCGGCGACGTCGGTCAGCGCACCTTCGGGCAAGGTGGCCAGCCGATAGGGCCCGGGCTGGCGATGGCCCGCCACGCCCTCGGCCCAGGCCGCTAACATGGCCGCACCGCCCGCATCCTCGGGATCCGCCGAGATCGGCTCGCGCCCCGGCGCCGAGACGGTCACAGCCTGGCCATCAAAGGCCAAGCTGGTCGCCGCCAACTCGGGCGTGTGGGCCGTCTGCACAAAGTTCCGGCGCGACACAAAGGCCCGGGTGTCCGGGTCCCAGCCAGAGCCCGCATGGGCCAGCGCCCAGCGGCGATCATGCGCGATGTGGCGGCCTGGTTCGAGGGCGACGCGTGCCAGCGCCTCCTCGCCCAGGCCCTTGACGGGATAGCGGTAGATTGCGGTTACGGAGGCGGCCATCTCTCTCTCCTCTGCTCGGTGACCCCAAAGGAGCGCAGTGACCCCTGGCCGCGCAAGCCGATGCGGCCAGAGCAGGGATCAAACTGGGTTTCGGTTCGCGACAGAGCTGCGACCGGGATCAGTCTGCCGAGCTGTCTCCGGCCGCGTCCGCATCGCCCTGGTCGCCACTGCGCCGGCTGCGCTTGGCTGCCCCGTCGCCATAGGCTCCCGACTCGTCATCCGCCGAGTGGCCGCCCCGCTTTTTGCCCTTTTTGCGCCGTCGGCCGCTGGCCGGAACCGGCGCGGGAGGCGCGGTGTCTCCCTCCGCTCCATCAGAACCGGTGGCCTCGTCGTCGGTGCCGTTCGCGTCCTCGGCGGGTGCCTTCTTCGCCTCCTTGGTCTCCTTCGGCGGCGTCACGGGCTTTTTCTTGAAGCTCGATCTGATGTTGCCGAGCAGGTCCACATCGACCCCTTGGCTGCGCATGATCAAATACTGCTGGATGATCGTCAGCGTGTTGTTCGCCGTCCAATAGATCACGAGGCCGACCGCGAACTGTCCCAGCATGAACATGAACACCCAAGGCAGCCAGGCAAAGATCATCTGCTGGGTCGGGTCCGTGGGGGCTGGGTTCAGCTTTTGCTGCAGCCACATGGTCACGCCCATCAGGATCGGAAAGACGCCGATCGACAAGATCGAGAGAAAGGCCGGGATCTCCCAAGGAAACAGCCCGAACAGCGTCATCCACGAGGACGGATCCGGCGCTGAGAGATCGTCGATCCAGCCGATAAAGGGCGCATGGCGCATCTCGATGGTGACGAACAGCACCTTGTAGAGCGCAAAGAAGATCGGGATCTGCAGCAGGATCGGCAAACAGCCCGCGGCGGGGTTCACCTTCTCCTTCTTGTAGAGCGCCATCATCTCTTGTTGCATCTTCTGGCGGTCATCGCCGCAGCGCTCTTTTAGCTTCTCCATCTGGGGTTGGAGCGCCTTCATCTTGGACATAGAGACATAGGACTTGTAGGCCAGCGGGAAGAGCACCGCCTTGACGCAGATCGTCAGCAGAATGATCGCCCACCCCATATTCCCTACCAGCCCGTTAAAGAAGGCCAGCGCCGAGAAGAACGGCTTGGTGAGGAAATAGAACCAGCCCCAGTCGACCGCATCCTCGAAATTTTGGATCGAGCGGCTGTTCTGATAATCGCGGATCGTCGCGACCTCCTTGGCCCCGGCAAAGAGGTTGGTGGTCATCTCGGCCGCGGCCCCAGGCTCGACCGACATCACCGGCAGGCGCATCTCGGTGCGAAACTCAGGCTGCGCCCCCGGAATGGTCTTGTAGATCGCGTTGAAGGCCTGGCCCGGCTGCGGCGCCAGCACCGTCATCCAATACTTGTCCGTGAACCCGAGCCAGCCATTCTGATCGACCCCGATCGGTTGGACCAGCCCACCCTCGAGCGGGTTCGGCGGCAGATCCAGCATGTCGCTATAGTCGACCTCGGAGAGCTCGTCATCGAACCAGCCGAGCGCGCCTTCGTGCAGGATGAAGAACCCGATCGTCTCGGGCTCTCCCCGCCGCGCGATATAGCCGTAAGGCGCGAGAGCCACCGGCGCATCGGTGGTGTTCTCGACCGATTGGGTGACGGTGAACATATAGTTCTCGTCGATGGCCATGGTGCGACTGAAGATCAGGCCCTCGCCATTGTCCCACTCGAGGCGGACGGGCGTCGACGGCGTCAGTAGCTCGCCATCGGCCAGGCGCCATTCGGTGGACGGCCCCGGCAGCTCTCCCGGCGCGCCCGCGGCGGTGCGGAGCCAGCCATAGGCGACGAAATAGGGGTCCGGGCCTTGCGTCGGGTTCAGCAGCAGAACGGTGTCGGCGCCGGGGTCGAGCGTCTCGCGGTAGCGCGACAGGTGTATGTCATCGATCCGCCCACCGCGCAGCGCGATCGAACCGGTGACCGCCGGCGTCTCGATGATGACGCGGTCCAACTGTGCCAGAGCGGCATCGCGGGTCAGCGCCAGGGCAGGTCCCGACTCGGCCCCCGTGCCCGCCTGTCCCGTGGCCACGGCTTCGCCATCCGCGCCGGTTTGCTGTTGCTGAGCGGCGGGATCGGGTGCTGGCGGCTCGGGCGGCGGGAAGATCGCGTACCAGCCGATCACGACAGCCATCGACAACGCCACCGCGAGCACGAGGTTGCGGGTCTCTTCCTTGTCGCCAAACATGCGCGCACAGTCCCCTTCGCCAGCACGGGGACCACCCCGCCTGCCGCTCACCTATGCCCTCTCGTCTCCCCTGTCAAAGGTGCCCGCCGTCGCAAGGCGGTTTGCCTGGCCTAGGGCCCGAGTTCTCCCTGCCTCGGGCCGCGAGCGAGCGTAGCGGAAGGAGTGTCTGGCTCAGCTCAGCCAGCGTTTGCGGCGGCGGTAGGAGCGAACGTCGCGGAAGCTTTTGCGGCCTTCTTCGGACATGCCGAGGTAGAACTCTTTGACGTCCGGGTTCTCGCGCAGCTCAGCGGCATCGCCATCCATCACCACGCGGCCGTTCTCGAGCAAATAGCCGTAATGCGCATAGCGGAGCGCGATGTTGGTGTTCTGCTCGGCGAGAAGGAACGATACGCCCTCCTTCTCGTTGAGGCTCTTCACAATCTCGAAGATCTCCTCGACCAGCTGCGGTGCGAGGCCCATGGATGGCTCGTCGAGCAGAATGGTCTCGGGCCGGCTCATCAGCGCGCGGCCGATGGCGCACATCTGCTGCTCACCGCCGCTGGTGTAACCCGCCTGGGATTTCCGCCGCTCCTTCAGCCGCGGGAAATAGGTGTAGACCTTGTCGAGATCATCGGCGACGCGGCGCGAGCCATCGCGGCGGGTATAGGCGCCGGTCAAGAGGTTCTCCTCGACGGTCAGATGCTCGAAACAATGGCGGCCCTCCATCACCTGGATGACACCGCGGCGCACCAGCGCGGCGGGGCCTCGGGCGGCGACGGGCTCGCCGCGATAGGTGATGGTGCCTTTGGTGACCTCGCCGCGCTCGCTCTCGAGCAGGTTCGAGACGGCGCGGAGCGTGGTGGTCTTGCCGGCGCCATTGCCGCCGAGCAGGGCCACGACGCCGCCCTTGGGCACGGTGAGGCTCACTCCCTTCAGCACGAGGATCACATGGTTGTAGATCACCTCGATGTTGTTGACGTCGAGCAGGATCTCCGTCGACGGGCTGGGCGCGGCTTCGGTCATAGATCGGTCCTCGGGCACTTCAGGCAGCGCGGCGGAGCGGAGTGGCGTCGGTCGCGGCTGTCTCTGCGGCGCGGTTGGCCTCTGTCTCGCGAGCGGCTTTGGCCTCACGCACGGCCTTGCTGGCGCGGTGCGATGCGTAGACCAACAGCGCGAAGGCCGACAGCTTTGCTATCAGAACGGCGACGCCGGCAGTCGTGGTCGGATCCATGATCCTCTCCTCTGCGTGTCAGGGCGCCCACAATGGGGCGCCCTGTAGGGTATAGCTCAGCCGCAGCGCGCTGCGATGCCGGCCTCGTCTGCGAAGGCCGCGCTGTCCTCCGCGATCAGCGGGTCGACCACGTCGCGGTCGGCCGCGATGAACTCGGTGATCAGCGACCAACTCTTGCTGCTGGCATCCCATTGCTGGATCGCACCGAGGCCCGGAGGGCCGTGGTTCTCGCAGCTCACGCTGAATGTCGGCATGAAGCTCGGCAAGCCGTTGCCCGCGAGGACATCGTCGGTAACCGAGAGCGCCTCCATCCCGTCGCGCATCATGGCAGGCGTGATCTCGGCGGTGCCGTGCATCTCCTGGGCCTTCTTGGCCGCCTCGGCCGCCAGCATCGCCGCCATCATGCCGCGGTTGTAGAGCACCGTGCCGTGCTGGTCGCCCGCGCCGGCCGCGAGGCCCTTGTCATAGACATGGGTCTTCAGGTCGCCATAGATCGGGAACCCATCGCCCACACCGTGCATGGCGATCGCCTTATAGCCATTGGCCGCATCGCCCGCCGGCAGCACGTCGGTCTCGGCCGCCGACCACCAGACGCCGATGAACTTGTCCATCGGGAAGCGGATGGACGCGGCCTCTTTGATGGCAACTTGGTTCATCACGCCCCAGCCCCACATCACGACATAGTCCGGGCGTTCCTTCCGCACCTGCAGCCAGGTGGCTTTCTGCTCTTGACCCGGATGGTCGACCGGCAGCAGCAGCAGCTCGAACCCGTGCTTTTCGGAGAGCACCTCGAGCGTGCGGATCGGCTCCTTGCCATAGGCGGAGTTGTGGTAGACCAACGCCAGCTTCTTGCCCGAGACGTCGCCGCCCTCCTCGCTCATGATGTGCTTCACGATGATCGAGGCGGCGTCCCAATAGGTGCCGGGATAGTTGAACACCCACTCAAAGATCTTGCCATTGGCGGCCGAGGTGCGGCCATAGCCCATGGTGTGCATCGGGATGCCGTCGGCGGTTGCCTTGGGGATCAGCTGGTAGGTGATGCCGGTCGACAGCGGCTGATAGACCAGGGCGCCTTCGCCCTTGGTGGCCTCGTAGCACTCCACGCCTTTGGTGGTGTTGTAGCCGGTCTCGCATTCGAGCACCCGGGCCGCCACGCCGCCGATGCCGCCATCGCGCTCGTTCAACAAAGTGAAGTAGTCCTGGTAGCCATCCGCAAACGGGATCCCGTTCGGCGCATAGGGCCCGGTGCGATAGCTGAGCGACGGGAACACGAGGTCCGCCGCAGCCGGTGCGGCAACCCCCGCAGCCACAGCCGCAGCAATCAGAGTTCTGGTGAGCATAGGTGTCGTCCTCCCATTATGTGCGCTGGCTAGACCCTAGTGCGGGAACGGCCAGAGACGCAATTTCTCCTTGATCGTGCGCCAGAGCGCCGCGATGCCGTGGGGCTCTTTGATCAGGAAGAAGATGATGAGCGCCCCGACCGTCATGATCTGCAGGTGCTCGGCGATGTCCGTGGGCCAGCCAAGCAGCCCGACGAAGAGGTTCTTGAACAGAACCGGCAGCAGCACGATGAAGGCAGCCCCGATCAGCGAGCCAAAGATCGAGCCCAAGCCTCCGATGATGATCATGAAGAGCACCTCGAAGCTCTGCTCGATCGAGAAGGCCTCGGTGGGCTCGGCCGCCCCTTGCCAGACGGCAAAATACAGCGCCCCGGCCATGCCGATGTAAAACGAGCTGATGGCAAAGGCCGAGAGCTTGGAGGCCAGCGGGTTCACCCCGATGATCTCGGCGGCGATGTCCATGTCCCGGATCGCCATCCATTGCCTCCCGATCCGCCCGCGCACCAGGTTCCGCGCGATCCAGCCAAAGACGAACAGCATCGAGAGGCAGAACAGATAGGTCGCCGCCGGATGCGTGTTGGCGCCCGTGATCGCGATGCCGAACAGATGCGTCTCGGTGGCGGTGATCTGGCCCGTGGCCGAGTAGCTGTAGGCCCACTCCCATTTGTTGAAGAGCCAGACCAGGAAGAACTGCGCGGCAAGCGTGGCGACGGCGAGGTAGAACCCTTTGATCCTGAGGCTTGGCAAGCCGAATAAGATGCCCACAAAAGCCGCACAAAGCCCGCCCAGGATGCTGGATGCCAGGATGTTCAGCGGCGGCAGCAGGATCTCGTAATACTCGCCGCCGCCCATGGGGATGTAGATGTCCATCCCCGTCATGAACTTATAGCAGCCATAAGCGCCGACCGCCATGAACCCGCCGGTGCCCAGCGAGACCTGCCCGCAATAGCCCGTCAGAATGTTCAGCCCGATCGCCGCCAGCGCATAGCAGAAGAAGGGCAGGAACACCGCCTTCTCCCAATAGGAGTTCACGAAGAACGGGACGATCAGGAACGCAACCGCCATCAGCCCCCAGAACCGCCACCGGTCGAAGGCAATGGGGAAGGTCGCATGATCCGCCGCATAGGACGTTTTGAACTCACCCGCCTCGCGATAGAACATTAGGCATCAACCTCCGGGAAAAGACGGCGCATGGCCTTGTGGCTCGAGATCGCGACGGCCCTGGGCGCTATGACCCGAAGGCCGAGCACCGGCGCCTTGTACGTCCTGGGCTCAACCGGCATCAGACGATCCTCCAAGGGCGTCCGCGGGCGGCCTCTCTTGATCTTGCCCTCCGTGCCGCCCACGTAAACGGTATTGGATGACGAAGGGGGACGCGATGTCGATTGCCGATGAAATCGCAAAGCTGGAGCGGCTGCGGGCCGAGGGAACACTGTCGGATGCGGAATTCGACGCCGCCAAGAACAAACTCTTGCAGGGCGCGCCGGAGCGCTCGGAGAACAGCACGATCGCCTGGGGCATCTGGACCCTGGTGGTCGTCGTGCTGGTCGCGGCGGGCGCGGTTCTGTTCATGCTGAACGACCTGTCCGAAGGCGTCAAATTGATCGCAGGCACCTTGGGCCTGGGTGCCGCGGCGGCTGGCGGGGTGCTGGCGTCGCTCGAGGATATCTCGGTGCTCGGCATTATCGGCTTCGGCGTCGCGGGGCTCGGCATCGCGGCGGTCGCCTTCCTGGGCGTGGCGCCGATCATCGTGCCCATCGTGCTGGTGGTTGCGGCGCTCGTGGCGCTGTGGACCTGGTTTGGCGGGGTCATCGGCTGATCACGCCTCCCATACCGGCGCGCGACCGGGGAAGCTGTCGTCCTGGGGCCTGACCACACAGAACCGTTGCCCTGTCGGCGCTTCCATGACGATCCAGCGCTTCACTGGGCCCACTTCTCGCGCGCCGAGCGTCTTTAGCCGAGCGACCTCAGCCTCTTGGTCATCGGTCTCGATGTCGATATGGACCCGCGGTTCGTGATCGACGGACTGCAAGAGCAGCTTTGGATAGCCTTTGCGATCGGCGAGCACGGCATATTTGCCGTCGGCATCGACTTTGCCTGTCACGCCGAGGGCCGAGGCCCAAAACGCGGTTGCCGGGCCAAGATCTGGGGTCTGGCAATCGATCACCAGAACGCCGAGTCGTGAGCAATGCGTGCGCCGGCCGGCCTCGAGCCCGGTGCCGGGCGTGCGCTCGGAGGGGCCGTCGTCCCAAGGCACGACGCAAAAGCCGTGGCCAGACGGTGCGGCCATCACGACCCAATCCTGGACCACGCGGGTCTGGGTGGCGCCGAGCGCCTCCAATCTGGCAACCTCGGCTGGGACATCCTCGGCCTCTATGTCCAAGTGTACGCGCGAGGTGTGGGTCACCCGCTGCACCTCGACCGTGAGCCCGGGCGCACCCTCGAGCCGTCCGAGGCGCATGAACGTCTCGCTGCCGGGCGTGGCCTCCATCCCGAGCACATCCGCCCAAAAGCGTGCGGCATCGGGCAAATTGCCCGTCTGGCAGTCGATGCTGATGCCGCCGAGGCGTGAGCGTGGGGTCATACCGCCCCCCGCATCGAAAAGGAGAGTGCCGATGCGCGCGGACACCGCATCAGACGCGCTCGATGATCTTCTCGCCGAAGAGCCCCTGCGGACGGAACAGCAGGAAGGCCAGCGCGAGCATATAGGCGAACCAGTTCTCGGTGGCGCCGCCGATCATGGGGCCGATATAGAACTCAAAGAGCTTCTCCCCGACCCCGATGATCAGCCCGCCGACGATTGCGCCCGGGATCGAAGTGAACCCGCCCAGCATCAGCACCGGCAGCGCCTTGAGCGCGATCAGCGACAGCGAGAACTGCACGCCGGATTTCGCGCCCCACATGATGCCGGCGACGAGCGCCACGATGCCAGCCACCGACCACACGACCCACCAGATCGTCTCGAGGCTGATGCCGACCGACAGCGCCGCCTGGTGATCATCGGCCACGGCCCGCAGCGCCCGACCCATCTTGGTGTACTGGCTGAACAAGGTCAGCGCGACGACCAGGATCACCGCGACCACGGCTGCCGAAATCTCGATCTTCTCGATGAACATGCCGGTCCAGTCGATGATCGTGTCCGACGGACCGCTCGGCAGACCGACATCCAGCACCTTGACATTGGCGCCCCACATTAGGTCTCCGACACCCTCGAGCACGAAGGCGAGGCCTATGGTCGCCATGAATAGGATGATGCCCTCCTGGTTCACGAGGTTGCGCAGCACGACCTTCACCACCAACCAGGCCAGAACGATCATGGTGGCCAGCGTCGCGAGGATGGCGGCGAGATCGGGCAGCCCCGCCTCGCCCCAATGGTGCACTTTGGTGCCCCAGATCGCGTTGATCAGATGGGCGAACGGTACCTGGCCGGACTGGAAGCCGACCAAGGTCAGCGCGGCGAAGAGCGCCAGCACCCCTTGGGCAAAGTTGAAGATGCCGGACGCCTTGAAGATCAGCACAAAGCCGAGCGCCACCAGCGCATACATCACGCCGGCGAGCAGGCCCGAAATCACCACCTCGAAGAAAAAGAGCAGTTCTCCCATTGGCTTACCTCCTACCCTCCGCTGCTCTCAACCGGTCGAAGACGCGCCGCAGCAACATTCGGAACCAGAGCTCGCAGGCCAAGAGACCGAGCCCCAGAACGGCCCCGACACCGAGCAGGATCACCGGGCGCTCCGCGGCCGCGCGCAAAGGCGTGCCGTTCTGAACGACACCGGCCGCCTCGGGAAAGGTGGTGGCCATGCCGTAAAGGATCGCACAGAGAAAGATGATCGAGAGGCAGACCGCAGATAGTGTATGCAGCCCGATCGCTTGGCGGTACTCGCTTTGCCTAATCATGTGGCACTCCCAAATAGGCGTCGATCACCGCTTGGTTGTTGCGCACCTCGTCGGGTGCGCCGTCGCCGATCTTCTGGCCGAAATCGAGCACCACGACACGGTCGGCGATGTCCATGACGACGCCCATATCGTGCTCGATGAGGACGATGGTGGTGCCGAACTCGTCGTTCACGTCGAGGATGAAGCGGCACATGTCCTCCTTCTCCTCGACATTCATGCCGGCCATAGGCTCGTCCAAAAGCAGGAGGCTTGGTTCGGCAGCAAGGGCACGGCCAAGCTCGACGCGCTTTTGCAGGCCATAGGGCAGCCGGCCCACGGGTGTCTTGCGGATCGCCTGGATCTCGAGGAAGTCGATGATGCGCTCCACATGGGCGCGGTGGCGGATCTCCTCGGCCTCGGCGGGCCCCGACCACAGCGCCTGCCAGGCGAGGCTGCGCTTCATCTTGGTCAGGCGGCCCGTCATGATGTTGTCGAGCGTCGTCATGCCTTTGAACAGCGCGATGTTCTGGAAGGTGCGGGCCAGCCCCTGGCGCGCGATCTGGTGCGGACGCAGCGCGCCCCGCTTCTTGCCGCGGAACCAGACCTCGCCCTCCTGCGGGTGGTAGAAGCCCGAGATGACGTTCAGCATCGAGGATTTGCCCGCCCCGTTCGGACCGATGATGGCGCGGATCTCGCCCTCGCGGATGTCGAAGGAGACATCCCGGATCGCCACCACACCGCCAAAGCGCAGCGTGATGTTGCGGATGTCCATGACCGTGTCGCCGATCTTGCGTGCGGCAATACCATGCGCCTCTTCGGCTTTGGCATAAGCGGCATCGTCCGAGGCGGCCTCGGACACCGGGGCATGGCTCATGGCTCTCTCCTTGGGCGATGGATCACGCAACCCGGCATTGCGGCTATCCGGCCGAGTACTGTGCAACGCGTTGGCATCACTCGGCCGCGACCTTCTCGGCGGCGGCGACCGGGAAGGTCTCGGCGTCGCAGATCTCGAGGGTGGCCTTCAGGGTGCCTTTGCGGCCGTCCTCATAGGTGACCTCGGTGGCGGTGGCGATCTCGCTGGCGCCCGAATAGAGCGCATCGACCAGATCGGCGAATTTGTCCGCGATGAAGCGGCGGCGGACTTTGCGGGTGCGCGTGAGCTCCCCGTCATCGGCGTCCAGCTCCTTGTGGAGCACCAGGAAGCGCGCGATCTGGCAATGGCCCAGCATCGGGTCGCCGGCCAGATCCCGGTTCATATCGCGCACATGCTCGCCGATCGTCTGGTAGACCTGGGGATGCGCGGCCAGTTCCTGGTAGCTCGAATAGGCGATGCCGTTGCGCTCGGCCCAGTTTCCGACGGCCGAGAGATCGATGTTCACGATCGCCATGCAGCGTTCGCGCTCATGCCCGAACACCACAGCCTCGAGGATGTTGGGGAAGAACTTCAGCTTGTTCTCGATGTATTTCGGCGCAAAGAGCTGGCCGCTGGCGAGCTTGCCCACATCCTTGGCGCGGTCGAGGATGCGCAGCTGCCCGGTCCGCTCGTCAAAAAACCCGGCATCGCCGGTGGCGACCCAGCCCTCAGGATCCTTGGTGTCTTTGGTCGCTTCGGGGTTCTTGTAGTACTCCACGAACACCCCGGGGGAGCGGTAAAAGACCTCGCCACCTTCGCGGATCTCGATTTCGACGCCTGGCGTCGCCTCGCCCACGGTGTCGGGATCGACCGCGTCATTGGTGTGCTGGGTGATGAAGACGCTCGCTTCGGTCTGGCCATAGAGCTGCTTCAGCGGCACGCCGATGGCGCGGTAGAACGAGAAGAGATCCGGTCCGATGGCCTCGCCGGCCGTATAGGCGACGCGCACGCGGCTGAGGCCGAGCACGTTCTTGAGCGGCCCGGTCACAAAGAACTCGCCGAGCCGGGTCTGAAAGCGCTCGCCGCCCGTCGGCTCCCGGCCGGCCTTGGCCTTGGTCTCCATCACCCGGGCATGCTCCATGAACCGGCGATAGAGCCAGCGCTTGGTCCAGCCGGCATCTTCCATGCGGATGGTCACCATGGTCAGCATCTGCTCGAAGATCCGCGGGGGCGCAAAGAAATAGGTAGGCCCGATCTCGCGCAGATCGGCGTGCATGGTTTCCTGGCTCTCGGGACAGGCGACGCACATGCCGGTGACATAGGCCTGGCCCATCGAGAAGATGAAGTCCCCCACCCAGGCCAGCGGCAGATAGGCGAGCATCGAGTCGGTCTCGACCAGCCCATCGACCGAGGCAGCGGAGCGCGAGGTGATCAGGATGTTGTCGTGGCTCAGCACCACGCCCTTGGGCTTGCCCGTCGTGCCCGAGGTGTAGAGCATCACGCAGACATCCCCGCCTCTTTGCGCAGCGATCCGGGCGTCCATGGCCGGCGCCTGCTCCGCCTCGGCGGCGCGGCCGAGCTTTTGCACATCATCATAGGCGTGCAGCGTCGAGTGGTCATAATTCCGAAGGCCGCGGGCGTCTTGGTAGAGGATCTGCTCGATGCCCGGCAGGCGATCCTGAACCGAGAGCACCTTGTCCACCTGCTCCTGATCCTCGGCCAGGACAAAGCGCGCCTCGCAGTGGTCGAGGATATAGGCCATCTCCTCGGCCACGCTGTCCTGATAGACCGGTACCGGCACGCCGCCCGCCATTTGGCAGGCCACCATGGACCAATAGAGACGCGGGCGATTGGTGCCGATGATCGCCATGCGATCGCCTGGGCGCAGTCCGAGCGTAACAAGCCCCAGCGCCAGCGCCCGGATCTCGGTCTCGACCTCGGCCCAGCTCCAGCTCTGCCAGATGCCGAACTCTTTCTCGCGACAGGCCGGACGGCTCCCACGAGCCCGGGCATTGTGCGCCAAGAGCTTTGGAAACGTATCAAGATCGCCGGCGCGTGCGGCCGTGCTCTTGGCCGAAGCGGTCATCCCGTCCTCCCCGCGTCGGGCCTTTTGGCTGGCCCTTCTCCGCTGCGAGGCTCGCATCGCCCCGCGTCTCTGATAAGGACCCGAGACGCGACCATCGGTCAAGGGAAATGTGAACGAGTGTTCAATTCGCTTCGGGCCGGCATGGCAGAACGCAAAACGCCCGCGCCAAAGGCACGGGCGTTCGGTCAGATCGATCAGCTGAGATCAGGCGTCGATCACACGCTTGGCCGAGGCCCCGGTCGTGATCTCGATGGTCCGCGGCTTCAGCGCCTCGGGGATCTCGCGGACGAGGTCGATGTGCAGCAGCCCGTTTTCGAGCGACGCGCCGCTGACCTTCACATGGTCGGCGAGCTGGAAACGGCGCTCAAAGCCGCGCTCGGCAATGCCGCGGTGCAGATAGATCGGACGCTCGGTCTCGGCCGTCTCGCGCTTGGCGGCGGTGACGGTCAGCTGGCCTTCCTTGACCTCGATGCCGAGATCGTCCTCGCCAAACCCGGCGACGGCGAGCGAGATCCGATAGGCGTCATCGCCCAGCTTTTCGATGTTGTATGGCGGATAGCTCGGAACGGCCACATCCGGATTGGTGACCTGGTCAATCAACGAGGCCAGGCGGTCAAAGCCGATGGTAGAGCGATAAAGGGGGGTAAGATCGACATTGCGCATGTCTGTGCATCCTCCGTCAGAAGCGATTGCGTTTGCGACCCCCCGGTCTCGGGCGGGTCTCGATCGGCGCGGTGCCTGTTGGCCAACCGCGACCTTTAGATGGGTGGGCCACCAGCGGGCTTCAAGCCCAAGCCTCAGTCCAGGATCGCCAACACCTCGGCAATCGCCGCGTCCAGCCGGACGGCCCAGGCGATCGGCTGGCCACGGCTCCTGCTCATGGCCGAGATCACCGCCACCAGCCGCCGCTCCCCTTGCACCAGGGCAAAGAGTGGCGAGCCAGACGCGCCGAAAGTCACATCGCAGCCGAGTGCCAGCACCGCCGCCCGGGCGCCGCGGACATCGCAGCCCTCCTGCCGGGTCAGCGCATGGGCCCGGTCGCGGCGATAGCTGACCAAGGTCAGCGGCCCGCGCACCGCCGCCGCCGGCGCGACCTTAAACGGCGGGGCATCGGCCGCCGGGATCGGCCGGCGCAGGCGGATCAGCGCCAGATCTGTGCCGATGCGGGCAAGTTCGTCCAGCCCCTCGCGCCCATAGCGCGGATGCACGGCGATGCTTTTCGCGTCGCTGAAGCCCACCATCTGACCCTGACGCCAGCCGGCGACGAAGGTGACATTGCCCGGGGCATAGTGCCGCCCCGTGCGCTCTGAGATCAGGCAATGGGCTGCGGTCAAAACGATATCCGGGGCGATCAGGGTGCCGGTGCACATGCCACGCTCGGAGAACGACGCTATGTTGACCCGGCCCACACCGCGCCAGGCCGCATGCTCCTCGGCCGTGAGCATCCTGCGCCGCTCGAGCAGTTCGAGCGCCGACGAGGCCGGGGGTTCCGGAGAGGCTGCCCCGACCGGCAGCTCGACACCAATGGCCAAACACAAGGCCAAACACACACATCGCAGCACTGACGGCACAATCGCCCCCTCAGCCGTCCACACGGGTCCAGATCTGTCCGCGGCAGACCAGACCGAGCAGCGCACAGCCCGAAACTTCAAGCCGGTTGGCGTCCAGAAGCTCCATTTTGGCATCATAGGTCTCGTCGTCATCGGGCGCCCAGATGGAGCCGTCCTCCCAGCGGTTTTCACCGGCCGGGGCCATGTCCATGATGATGGCGCGGCCCACCAGCTCTTCGCGCTTTGGGCTGTTGCTCTCGACAATGGTGCCGCAGAAATTCGGGCCGCATGGTTCGATCGAGACCTGGATGAAACGGCCCTTGTCATTCGGCTCGCTCTTCCAGAGCCCGCTGGGATCGGCAAAGGCTGTGCCGGCCAGGCCAACGGCCAAACCGAGCGCGAGCAGCAACGGCGCGGTGCGCATGGATCCTCCATTGATAAAACGGTCCCCTCGCGACCGTTGAGCGCCCAGTATAACGCTGTGGCGTCCTCCGCGCGAGCCCTGCTGCGCCTGCCGTAACGGCACCCAGAGCCGCCCGCCCATCAATGCTCGTCCATTGGGGTTGGCTGGGTTTGCGGCATCAGCGGGTGGTAGCAATCCTCGAGCCCTGCCTCGTCAAAGATGAGCCAGGTCGGCGTCGTGATGTCCTGTGCGGCCAGTGTGCGGCGCAGAACCTCGGCCCCGCGGTCGATATCCGTCAAGGCGAGGTCGATATAGGCGTGCTCGAGCCCGCTCGCGCGGCCCGTCAGCCCGCCGATGCGCGCGGCCATCAGCGCCTCCTCCAAAACCACGCCAAGCGACGCGATTTCGGCCGCCTCGGTCAGCCGGCTGGTGCCGGTCCGGATCTTGAGCCCACATGGAATCTCGGCAAAGCGCGAGAACCTTTGGCCCGCAACCCGGGCGCCGCCGAGCCGGGCCGAGACCAGTTTGGGATCCCGGCTCTGATACTGCAGCGCGTCGCGCCGGCGCGAGCGGTCGCCCTCGGTGGGGCGCAGCCGGAAATTCGTGGTGTCGTCCACCCGCATCCGATGGGCGCCATAGGGGCGGTCGGGCAGTTCGTCCCGGGTCGCCGCGATCACCGCCATGGCTTCGTCGTGGAAGTCGCGCAGCCAGGGTGCCGGATCGTCCGCCTTCTTGCTGAACAATCCGCGCGCGAGGGTCATCACCGATTGGGGTTCGGCCCCCACCTCGCCCAACCAGTCCTGGTCGATGTCTTCGCCCAGCAAGGTGGCAAAGACGATGCCGGCCTGATCGGCCAGGAAGTCGCGCTCACCGGCCCCGCGCACCTCGAGATCGATCATGCGGTGGGCGCCGCGGCGCGGCTCGATCGAGCTCACGGCCAGCCCGTCGCTCCGGCTGCGCAGGCGAATGGCCTTGAGCGCCGCGTCGGCTGCGCTGACCGGGGCGCGCACATCGCTGAAACGCCAGCCGCGCAGCTCCGGCGCTCGCCAGACGGCCGCACGGGCCAGCGCGCGGCGGGTGTGCCGGAGCTCGGCCGTCACCACCAAGGTGATCTGGCCAAGCTCGCTCACCTCGAAATCGCAGGCCAGATCCGTTGCGAGGCCGCCCAGCGCATTGGCCATCTCGGCATCCGGGTTCACCTGCGGCGAGTACCCTTGAAAATGCCGCTCGATCCGGCGATGCACATCCGTGAAGCGCAACCAGAAATCGTCAATGGCCGCGGTTTTCTCGGAGCTAATACGGGCGGCCCAAAAGTCGTACGCGTCTGCCATTCACTCCCTCATCGAATCCGGATCGAGACCGAATCCCGAACGGCAATGCACACGCAAAACGGACCACATATGATCATAGCAAAATCGGACGGGTGTGACCCGGCTGCGGCTAGAAATCGGCAAAGATCGTGGGCTCTGGTCACTTGCGCGCGACCAAAGCCGATCGGGACTTATTGTGGCTGACGCAATGATCTGCCGCATGGTTGGGCGCCTCGTCGTCGCGAATCCGTCTAAGACCGCACCACAACATTATGACAGGGTGAACCAAAACAAACGTTGAAATGGTAAACCCGGCCTGTGCAGTCGCCTCGGGGCCACGTTCCGCTGACGCCCACGCCAGGGATTGGCGTCTCGCGCCCTTAGCGGGGCGACTTTCGCCCGGCGGACCAGGCGCGCAAGGCGCGGCGCGCCGAGGCATCGCCGCGCCGCTCGGCCGCATCGAGGACGGCGGCCACCTCGGCCATATCCACGGTGCGCAAGAGCAGCTTGACCGGACCGATCGAGGCCGGTCGCATGGAGAGCTCGCGAAATCCGATGGCCGCCAGCGCCGCCGCCTCGAGCGGCCGCCCCGCACTCTCTCCGCAAAACGACAGCCGCGCGCCGTGGGCGTCGCAGCGGCTCACGATCTCGCGCAAACAGCGCAAAAAGGAGAAGTTCAGGACATCATAGCGCTTGCGCACCCGTTCGTTCTCGCGGTCGGCGGCAAAGAAGAACTGCATCAGATCATTGCCACCCACGCTGACGAAATCGGTTTCTGCAAACAGACGGTCGGGCCCGAATATCAGCGCCGGGGTCTCGAGCATCAAGCCGATCTGCAGACGCTCGGGCGGGGCATAGCCGAGATCCTGCAGGCGGTCGCGCTCGGCATAGACCAGATCGCGCGAGGCATAGAATTCCTCGGCCTCGGTCACCATGGGGAACATGATGCTGAGCGGCCGCCCATTGGCGCCGCGGATCAGCGACTGGATCTGCATGCGAAAGAGCAATGGTCGGTCGAGCCCGACGCGCACCGCCCGCCAGCCGAGGGCAGGATTCGGCTCCTCCTCGCGGCGCATATAGGGAAGGATCTTGTCCGAGCCGATGTCGAGGGTGCGGAACACCACCTCGCGCCCGCCCGCGCTGTCGAGGATGCGGCCGTAGAGCCGTGACTGCGCCTCACGCCCGGGCAGCGAGCCACGGATCATGAACTGAAGCTCGGTGCGGAAGAGGCCCACCCCCTCGGCACCGGAGACATCGATCGAGGGCAGATCCGCCAGCAGCCCCGCATTCATCTTGAGCGCCACCGTCGCGCCGTCGAGCGTCATCGCCGGCTTGTGGCGCAGGCCGAGATAGACGGCGCGGGCCTGCTCGCCCAGTTGCAGCTTCTCCCGAAACGCGTGGAGCACGCTCGCCTCGGGGCGCAGATGCACCCGCCCGAGATCGCCGTCGATCACCACCGCATCACCGCTGTTGGCATCGCGTGTGACCCGCTCGGACTGAATCACCATGGGGATGTTGAGTGCCCGTGCGACGATGGCGGAGTGGCCCGAGAGCGCGCCCTCCTCCAACACCAGACCGCGGATGCGCCCGGCATAGTCCAGGACCTCGGCCGGCCCGATATTGCGCGCGACCAGAATGGCATCGGTCGGCAGGGCCTCGTCCTGCTCGGGCCCGACCAGATAGCGCATCAAGCGGTTCGCGAGGTCGTCGAGGTCTTGCAGCCGCTCACGCAGATAGGGATCGGTCACCCGCTCCATGCGCGCCCGCGCCGCCGACTGCACCTTCTCGACGGCAACCTCGGCGGCGAGCCCGGAGTCGATCGCCTGGTCGAGCCGCCGGATCCAGCCCTTGTCATGGGCGAACATGCGATAGGCCTCGAGCACGTCCCGGTGTTCGCCTTGGGGCCCGAGCGCATCGCCCTCGATCAGGCGGTCGAGATCGTCGCGCAGGGCCTCGATGGCATTGGCCAGCCGCGCCCGCTCGGTCGCCACGTCCTCAGCGATCGGGTTAAAGACCACCAGCCGCGGCTCGTGAAGATGCACAACACCCTCGGCCAAACCCTCGGCGGCGCTGGCACCCTCGATCAGCACCGGGCCCGTCCGCCGGCCCGCCTGGGCGATGATGCCGTCGGAGCCGAGAAAGGCGCCCGCCTCGGCCATCTCGGCGATCACCATGGCGACGACCTCGAGCGCCTCGACCTCCTCGTCCGAATAGCGCCGCGCCGTCTGGTTCTGCACGACCAGGACGCCCATAACCTCGCCCAGCCGCTGCACGGGCACGCCGACAAAGGAACGGTAGACCTCCTCGCCCGTCTCGGGGATATAGCGGAACCCTGGCGTGTTCTGGGCGTCATCGGTGGCGATGGGCTCGGCGCGCTCGGCGATCCGGCCCACCAGGCCCTGACCGACCCGCAGCCGGGCCGCGTGGACGGCGCCCGGGTTCAACCCCTCGGTCGCGCAAAGCTCCAGCGTCCGCTCATCGCGTTTGAGATAGATCGAGCAGACCTCGGCCACCATGTTCGAGGCGACCAGCTGCACCACCCGGTCGAGCCGCTGCTGGCCGTCGCCCTGACTGGCCATCACCGTTCTGAGCGCGCGCAGCAGCGTCCGTGATCCGCTGGTGTCGGCCATCGCCCCCTCTCCGTCGGACCTCCTGGTCCGAATTGCTCAGGCGCCTCAGGCGGCCTCGAGCCCGAATGCCTCGTGCAAGGCGCGCACAGCCAGTTCGAGATACCAGCGGTCGATCAGCACGCTGACCTTGATCTCCGACGTGGTGATCACCTTGATGTTGATCCCCTCCTCGGCCAGGGCCGCGAACATCTTTTGCGCCACGCCGGCGTTCGAGCGCATCCCGATGCCGACAACCGAGACCTTGGCCACCTCATCGTCGACCAGCAGATCCTCATAGCCGATATCGTCCCGTGCGGCCTCGAGCGCCGCCTTGGCCCGCCCAACCTCATCGAGCGAGACCGAGAAGGTCATATCGGTCGTCTCGGCACCGCCCGCATCCGTGCCGATGTTCTGGACGATCATGTCCACATTCACCCCGGCCTCGGCCAAGGGTCCGAAGATCAAGGCCGCCACACCCGGCTTGTCGGCAATGCGCACCAAAGTGAGCTTGGCTTCGTCCCGCGAATGGGCGACGCCGCTGACAACGTTCTGTTCCATGATCTCCTCCTCGGCGCAGACGAGCGTTCCGGGCAGATCGTCAAAGGACGACAGGACCTGGAGGCGCACCTTATAGCGCATGGCGAGCTCGACCGACCGCGTCTGCAGCACCTTGGCCCCCAGCGAGGCGAGCTCCAGCATTTCTTCGTAGGCGATACGGTCGAGCTTGCGCGCCCGCCGCTCGATCCGCGGATCGGTCGTATAGACCCCGTCGACATCGGTGTAGATGTCGCAGCGCTCGGCCCCCAGCGCCGCCGCGATGGCCACCGCCGTGGTGTCCGACCCGCCGCGCCCCAACGTCGAGATCCGGCCATCGGGCCCGATCCCCTGGAAGCCGGCGATCACGGCGTGGAGCCCCTCGGAGAACTTGCGGGTCAGGTTGGCGGTCTCGATCTCCTCGATCCGCGCCGCCCCGTGGAGTCCCGAGGTCTTCATGGGGATCTGCCAGCCCTGCCAAGAGCGCGCCGGCACGCCAAGCTCTTGGAGCACCAGCGCCATCAGACCAGAGGTGACCTGCTCGCCCGAGGCGACCACGGCGTCGTATTCCCGCGCATCGTAGAGACCGGCATGGTTCGAAGTGCCCGGACCCGCCGCAGCCTCGCGCACCCAGCCCACCAGCTCGTTCGTGCGTCCGGCCATCGCCGAGACGACCACCGCCACGTCATAGCCGCGATCCGCCTCGCGTTTCACACGGGCTGCCGCGGCGCGAATGCGATCGAGATCGGCGACCGAGGTGCCGCCGAACTTCATGACGAGGCGGGGCTTTTCGAGCGCGCTCATGGGAGATCGGGCTTTCGTCACGACAATCAAATCGGGCGCGAAGGTCTGCCAACGGCGCCGCGACGTCGCTATACCGACCGCCGCCCCTGTCCGCAAGTCGGGAGGGATTGCCATTTCCCGGATTTTGGATAGGCTCAGATCTTGAAACGGGGCCTTTGGGGGCAGGTTCGCCTCTGAACGAGGTATTGCATGCACCCGTTGGTTCACCGAGCCATGTCGCTTTTC
>JBCCZI010000083.1:0-20379 GCA_039187815.1 Pseudomonadota bacterium
CGGAGAGACAGGCCCCAGGGTCTGACGGCCCAGATGGCCCCAGCGGCCTATCCGCTAACGAGACCACGGAGCAAGCGCAACCCCAACACGGCCGCGGCCCGCGTGCCGACAGACAGGCCGGATACATATGCGCGACTTCCGCATTCCTGAAGGTTTTTCGATGCGGGCCGCTGCGTGACGGTTGCGGCTGGGCGGGTGCGGCCCGCGTTGACAAACCTCGGAAGGAGGAAGCCGCGGGGGTCTGGCCCCGGCGCTTGTGGGCTTAGTGTGCGGGTGTTGTTGACGCTGGCGCCTGTCCGGTTGCCGGCTGTGATCGCCGCGAGGACTTTCAGCTGCTGGAGAACGGCTCGCGAGGGCTCGAACGACGCCCCGTTGAGGCGCGGCGAAAGATCTAAGGTTCGTAAGGATGCGCCGCGCCGATCGACCCGGTTCCGGACTGCCTGAGCGTTCCGAAGTGGCGTCGTCGGATGGAATGGGCGGATCGTCGTGCGGCTTGTCTCCGGAGCGGTGCGCGGGCGGTCGGATGCTCGCCGCGCCTGAAGGCCTCAACGATTCGCATTGGTCCGCCGCAGCACGGACACGGCTCCCTGAGCGTGAGCGGCTGAGTTGCGTCTGTGCCGACCGAGGCCGCATCCGCCGCGGGCTCGGCGCCGATCAGCGTCCGGATCCTCGCGATGTTGGCCTTGCGAGCGCCGCTGGCAAGCAAGCCATAGTGGCGGATGCGGTGGAAGCCGTCGGGCAGGATGTGCAGAGGGAAGCGGCGGATGAACTCCTCGGTCGCGAGGCGCATGACCTTTTGTCGGTTGCGGTTCTTGTGCCGGTAGTCCTTCCAGCGGAACGCCACCGTCTCGGCATCAGCGCTGATCAGGCGGCTGTTCGAGATCGCGACGCGGTGGGTGTAGCGGCTGAGATAGGCGAGCACCGCCTCGGGACCGCCGAACGGGGGCTTGGCATAGACCACCCACTCGCTCTTGCGCAGCGGCGCCAACCAGGCGGCGACAATGCTGGCGTCGGCGAGCCCCGTCAGGCCGCCGAAGAAGGCGAGCTTGCCGGCTCGATGGAGGGCGGTCAGCCCGTCGAGGACGATGCGTCGGAACAGCCGGGAGAGGACGCGGACTGGCAGGAAGAAACCCGAACGGCAGGCGACCCAACGCTCGCCATTGGGCGAGAGCCGGCCGCCGGGGACGATCATGTGGATGTGCGGATGGTGCGTGAGCGCCGAACCCCAGGTGTGGAGCACGCTGGTCATGCCGATCCGGGCGCCAAGATGTCGGGGATCGGCAGCGATCGTCGAGACCGTCTCGGCGGATGCCTTGAACAGCAGGCCATAGACAGCCCTCTTGTTCCAATAGGCGATCCGAGCAATCTCAGCGGGCAGGGTGAAGACGACGTGGAAGTACTCGACCGGGAGCAGATCCGCTGCCCGCGCCGCCATCCAGTCCCGGGCCGCAGGACCCTGACACTTTGGACAATGCCGGTTCTTGCACGAGTTGTAGGAGACGTGCTGGTGGCCGCAGTCGGCGCAGGCCGCCACATGCCCGCCGAGCGCTTCCGTTCGACAGGCTTCGATGGCCGACACCACCTTGAGCTGCGCGAGACTTAGATGCCCGGCATTGGCCCGCCGCCACGCGGGGCCGTGCTCACGAAAGATGTCAGCAATCTCCAACCTCGGCAGGGGCAACGCCCCCGACCGTCTCTCCAGGCCTCGCCTCATCGTGCGATCCTGCAGCGTCGCCAGCATCTCGTAGGGGCTCACCGTGCTTCGGATCGTCTTCGTGGCGACATGCGAATAGCGCGCCGTCGTGCTCAGCTTGGCATGGACGAGCAGGACCTAGATGATCCGAACGTCCGTCCCGGCCTCCAGGAGGTGGGTGGCAAAGCTGTGCCGAAGCGTATGGAGCGTCGCTGGTTTGTTGATGCCCGCCATCTGCTTGGCCGCAGTGAACGCGCGGTTCAGCTGTCGCGGAGAGAGAGGCGTGATCTTCGGCTTGCCGGGAAAGAGCCAGCCCTCCGGCCGTGCCTCTCGCCAATAGGCGCGTAGCAGCTCGAGCAGCCCGGGCGACAGCATCGCCTTGCGGTCCTTGTCGTTCTTGCCCTCATCGACATGGATCAGCATCCGGTCGCTGTCGATATCCGCGACCTTGAGGTTGTAGACCTCTGCCGCCCGGAGCCCCGCGCCATAGCTGATCCCAAGAGCGGCGCGGTATTTGAGCCCAGGCCCCGGAACCGAGGCGAGGAGATCACCCACCTCCTCGACACTGAAGACCACGGGCAGTTTCCGCGGCTTGCGCCGGAACTGCATGTGCCGCTTCATCTCCTCGCGCCCGCAGGTCACGCCGAATAAGAACCGGAGCGACACGATCCGCGTATTGAAGGTCGCCGTCGAGACGTCCGTAACCGTCATGTGCAGCTGATAGGTGCGCAGCTCGTCCGGCGTCGCGGTGTCCGGCGAGCGCCCGAGGAAGGCGGCAAAGCACTTCACGGCTCTGATGTGGTTGCGCTGGGTCGTCTCCTTCATCCCACGAATGCGCATGTCTTCGATCATCCGCGCCCGCAGCGGCGTGGTTCTCTCCTCCGTCATGGGAACCTCCTGTCTGACGATTGGCAAGACCCCGATCCTCAGACCAGGCGGCCGTCTCAGCGAAGAACGTCGGTCAGATAAGCGCGCTCCCGCCCGCCAAAAGCGCCCCTGCCGCGAGAGCGGCTTCGTCCTTCCAACCAACACCCGCCCTACGAACAGCAACCACCACAGACATCTCGGCCGGCTAGGTCGAAGGTGCCGACTACGTTACCGATGACTCGGGCGTCTCGGGTGGCCTCGCGGCCGGCGAGCGGTTCGCGGTTCGTGGGCGACTACAACGCCGATCCGTTCGATGGCGACAGCGTCGACGGCTCGGCCGAACAGATCGTCGACAGCACGCTTGTGATCGACACGACTACCAATGAGGACATCACCCCCGCGGGGCTGGGCAGCCTTGATCAGCCGAGCGGCTTCAACGCGACCCAAGTGGGCAATGCGCGCTTCGACAAGGTGGATTTCGGGTTCAACTCCGACAACTCGGCCGAGAATGTCTCGCCCGGCAATCTGCATGTGGACTGTTCCCTGCCATCCGAGGCCGGCTTCCAGTATGTCGACGGTGCGGTTCTGTGGCCGGCGGCCGATGACGCGTTCTCGAGCGTCACCAGCTTCCCGACCTAGGATCACGGCCTAGTCTACACGGAAGTCCGCTTAGCGCCCGAGAGCGCCGAGGCCGATATCGGCGTCGAGCAGTCGCTCTCGCTTGAGACCGTGACCGTTGGCGGCAATGTGGCGGACATCATACTCGGTTTGACCAAAGGCGGGTTCGTCTTCAGTCGCGCTGGTGATCCGGGCGCCACCACCTCCTTTAGAGCTCAGAGCGTGCTGTTCAACGACGCCACCGCGATGGCCAGCGGCAGCGATCTCGCGGCGACCACTGCGCGTATGTACGAGGTGTCGATGGACCGTCTGTATGATTTCCGCGGCGTGGATCTCTGGAACGACGTCGTCGAAACCGGTTTCGTCGACCTCGGCCAGCTCGGCAGCATCTTCGCGGACTCGGCCGAGTTCGGTGCTGTCAACGGTTTCGAGCTCGGCACCGAGGACTTTGTCGATGCGATCCTCAGCAACGGCTCTGAGGCGGGCTTCGATGACAGCCTGTGCGCGGATCTGATCTCGGATCTCGGCGATGGCTCGCTGACCCGTGGTGAGGCGATCCTCCAGGTCGCCGACCCGGATGCGTCGGCCGCCGGCTATGACGATGACACCGACAGCGGAATGCTGCTGCTCGCCAAAGACCCATCTCATGCGCCCCGATCATCCGGGGCGCATCCCTCACGATTTCCTGTAGAACGTTGGAAGGCTCAAGACGGAGCGGCGCTGCGCCGCCCGGTCTCAGCCCATCCGCACGGCGGATCAACCGGGGTCACTTTCGCAGCGACCCCGACTGCTCAATCGTCAGAGATCCCAACCGCCGACGGATTTGACCTCGAGGAAATCCTCAAGACCCCAGGTGCCGCCCTCGCGTCCATTGCCCGACTGGCGGACGCCGCCAAAGGGGGCGCCGGAGCCACGGGATTTGCCGTTGATCTCGACCATCCCGCTTTTCAGCGCGCGCGCTGCGCGCCGGGCCTTTTCAGCATCCTGTGTCTGAACATAATTGGTGAGGCCGTAGGCAGTGTCGTTCGCCATCTCGATCGCTTGATCCTCGCGGTCGAAGGGGGTCATGGCGAGCACAGGCCCAAAGATCTCCTCTCGCCAGATGGTCATGTCCTGGTCCACGTCGGCGAACACGGTCGGCCGTGCAAAATAGCCACGGTTGAGGCCCTCGGGGCGGCCGACGCCCCCGGCGATAAGCCGCGCGCCCTCATCGATGCCGGTTTGGATCAGCGCCTGGATCTTGTCGAGCTGCACATCGGACACCACCGGGCCGATCTGCCGTCCCTCGACACTGGCGGCCGCGACTTCGGTCTGCTCCGCCACCGATTTGGCGACCTCGACGGCCTGATCATACACCGAGCGCTCGACCAGCATGCGTGTGGGCGCGTTGCAGGATTGTCCCGAATTGTTGAAGCAATGGCGCACCCCGCGGGTCACCGCCTTCTCGTCCGCATCGGCAAAGACGATGTTGGCCCCCTTGCCGCCGAGCTCGAGGGTCACGCGCTTGATCGTCTCGGCCGCGTTCTTGGTGATCAGCTTGCCCGCCCGGGTCGAGCCGGTGAAGCTGACCATGTCCACATCTGGATGCACCGAAAGCTGCGTGCCCACACCAGGGCCGTCGCCATTGACGAGGTTGAACACGCCCGCGGGAATGTCGGCCGCGTCCACGATCTCGGCAAAGACATTGGAAGACAGCGGCGCCAGCTCCGAGGGCTTCAGCACCACGGTGCAGCCAGCCGCAAGCGCCGGCGCGACCTTGAGCACCACCTGGTTCATCGGCCAGTTCCAGGGCGTGATCAGCGCGCAGACGCCGATCGGCTCCATCAGGATGCGCGCACCGGGGGCGTGGTCCCCGAGCGCCCACTCGAAATCGAACTCTTTCAGTGTCTTGATCGCGTTGGCGAAATGGCCCGTGCCGGCGGCGACTTGGGAATGGCGCGCCATGGCGATGGGAGCCCCCATCTCTTGGCTGATCGCCTGGGCCATGTCTTCGGCGCGGGCGTCATAGGCCGCCGCCAGCCGCTCGAGCGCGGCAATGCGGTCCGCCTTGGCGGTCATGGACCAGGCGGGAAAGGCGGCCTTTGCCGCGGCGACGGCTGCATTGGTGTCCGCCTCTCCGCCGAGCGAGATCGTTGCGAACGGCTCCTCGGTCGAGGGGTTCAGCACCGCAAGCGGCGTGCCCTGCAGCGGCTCGACCCAGGCGCCGTTGATGTAGAATTGCCGTGCGTCCTGCATGGTGTCCTCCCAGCGGGTTTCGCGCATTTGTCGCGCTCGTCATGTGTGGATGAGCCGGGTCGCGCGCTGTCGAAGCCCGACTTGTCTGATGGAACCCTATTTTGGGCATTGTCCGGTGTCCAGCGGGGTTCGGCAGAGCTGTGGCGTCGCGCGGCGGCTTGGTGCCGCAAACCACGGCCAGTTTTCATGGCCGCAAGGCGTGACAATCGGCACGTGCCTGATCCACCATAATAGACGCTGCGGAGCGATTGGCCGTCGTGCCGGAGGCCAGCTCTTTGACCCAACTTCGAGGAGGACGCCGCATGATCCGGAACCCCCCGCCCTGGCCCAATGGCGCGCGCTGTGCTGTGGCCTTCACCTTCGACATGGATGCGGACAGCATTCTGCATCTGCGTCATCACAATTCGGCCGACACGCGGGTCGCGGCGCTCTCGGCCTTGCGCTATGGGCCCGAGGTGGCGATGCCGCGGTTGCTCGATCTCTATGCCCGCCATGGGCTGAGACAGACGTTCTTCCTGCCCTCATGGTGCATGGAGCGCTATCCAGCGGTCGTGGAGGCCGTGCTCGACGGCGGGCACGAGCTGGGCCATCATGGCTATCTGCATGAGGAGCCGAACACCTTGTCCCCAGAGGCGGAACGGGACTGGACGGCTCGCGCGCTCGAGGTGATCGTCCGCATGACTGGCGCGCGGCCCAAGGGCTACCGGGCACCGACCTATCAGTTCTCCCGTGTGACGCACGAAATCTTGGTGGAGGAGGGGTTCACCTATGATGCATCGCTGATGGGCGATGACGTGCCCTATCTCTTGCGATCGGATAAGGGAGAGGTGATCGAGCTTCCCTCCCATATGGCGCTGGATGACTGGCCGCATTTCCAGTCCTCGCGGGACTTTGACTACCGATCCATGATCAAGCCGCCGGACATGGCGATGGAGGTCTATATGGCTGAGTTCGAGGCCATCTGGACCTATGGCGGCCTGTGGATCGGGATCTGGCATCCCTTTCTCAGCGGACGGTTGTCCCGTGCAGTGATGCTGGATCGGATGATCGAGCGCATGCAGGCAAAGGGCGGCGTATGGTTCGCTCGGCTCGACGAGATTGCCGCCCATATCCGCGGCCTGATCGAACGCGGAGACTGGTCGCCTCGGATCGATCGTCTGCCCTATTACGACGGCCCGATCGCCGAGTTGGGACCGGCCTCCCCAATGATCGTCCGCTGATCCGCGATCACGGCGGCGCGCATTGACGGCTTTGCGCAGAGCGATGCATAACTTTGCCTGGGAATGGGAGTGTCGGCCGTCCTTGTGGTATCATGGCGGTAGCAAAGACCGACCGCGTGTATGGTCGAGGGAGTGGTGGGTTGCTGAGGACTGTTTGTCTTGCGCTGGCGATGAGCGCGGTTGCAGCGGGTGCAAGCCTGGCAGCCGACGCGGTCAAGCTGCGCCTCAACTGGATGTTTTATGGAAGCCATGCCGGCTTTGCCTATGGCAAAGCGCTCGGCCTCTATGACCGTGCGGGCATCGCGCTCGACATTCGACCGGGGAATGGATCGAGCTCGGCACATCGCCTTGTGGCCAATCGCGACAGCGACTTCGCCTATGGCTCCTGCGGCGCCATGATCAGCTTGGCAGCCCGCGGTGCCGAGATTGCATCGGTCGCGGTGATCGATTCCAAGGGCTCTGAGGCGGTGATCGTCCGTCCCGAGACCGGCGTGACAACGCTCGCAGATCTCAAGGGCAAGACCCTGCTCACCACTGCCAATGCGGGCGTGAACACCTTTTTCCCTATTGTTCTCGATGGAGCAGGGCTCACGGCCGATGACATCCGCTTGGTGAATGTGCCGGACGGCGCATTGGTCTCGGCCTATCTCCAGGGCGCGGGCGACGCCGTCGGCCTGCTTGGCGGGCTGGACGACAAACCGGCAGAGATCCGCGC
The DNA here is from genome assembly GCA_039187815.1 of Pseudomonadota bacterium. Taxonomy (GTDB): domain Bacteria; phylum Pseudomonadota; class Alphaproteobacteria; order Rhodobacterales; family Rhodobacteraceae; genus Thermohalobaculum. The sequence continues at coordinate 7,349 of JBCCZI010000083.1, forward strand.
CAACGGAGGCCGCGACCCGGTCCTGTTCCCTTATTCGGATCACGGCGTCAATCAAGTCGGCTATTGCATCTCGGCACGAAGATCTCTGATTGCCGAGAACCCGGACCTCGTGAACCGCTTTGTCGATGCAACGATTGAAGCCTATGCCCTGACGGAACAAGATCCCGATGCCGCCATCGACGCGATGGCCGAGATGGTGGGCGGCAGCATGGCCGAGCCCAAGAACAAGGCGCAGGCCCGCGCGGTGCTCGAAGTGACGCTGGGCTTGCTTTACTCCGATGCCAATACGGACCGCGCGCTCGGGCGGAATGTCGCCTCGGACTGGGAGAGCATGGTCGGTCTGATGAAGACGTACAATGATCTCGACCCGGCCGCAGAGGCCAAATCCTTCTACACCAATGAGTTTGTCGACTGAGGTGCCGGGTGGCCAACGGTCCGTGCACAGCCGGGCTGTGATCGCGGGCAATCGGCTTTCCCTTAGTGGTGTCACCAAGGTGTTCGAGAGCCGGGGCGCGCCCATCCAAGCGATCGGACCGATCGATCTCTCCATTGCGGCGGGTGAGTTTGTTGCCATCCTCGGTCCCTCGGGTTGTGGCAAGTCCACACTGCTGCGCATGGCCGCGGGTTTGCTCGAGCCGTCGAGGGGCACGGTTCTCCTCAATGACCAGCCCGTGACGGAGCCGCTGACGGATATCGGCATCATGTTTCAGAACGAGACCTTGGTGCCCTGGCGCACGGTCCGTGGAAACATCGCCCTCCAGCTCGAGTTGCGCGGATTGCGGGTGTCGGACCATGCCGCAACGATCGACAGCTTGCTTAGGGCGGTCGATCTGGAGGAGGCAAGCGCGCGCTATCCCCATGAGCTCTCGGGCGGCATGGAGCAACGCGCGGCGCTCTGCCAGGCGATGGTGCACCAGCCGCGCCTTTTGTTGCTGGACGAGCCACTCGGCAAGCTCGATGCGATGACCCGCGAGCGCATCCGGCGCGATCTGCAGACGCGTTGGCTGCGCGCGGGTCCGACGGTTCTGTTCGTTACCCACTCGATCGACGAGGCCATCCAGCTGTCGGAGCGCGTGGCCATTATCAGCCCGCGCCCGGGGCGCATCCAGCGCGTGCTCGACATCGGGTTGCCCTATCCCCGAACCCACAGCGTCCGAGACAGCGCAGAATACATCGCTTACTTTCGAGAGATTCAGGACATCTTTCTGGAGTACGGCCTTGTTTGATAGCCGGCCGGTTCAGCGCATGCGCGTGGATTATCTTTCCGTCGCATCCTTTGTGGCCTTCATGGGCGCGGTGCTTGCTCTCTGGGAGATATCGGTGATTTGGTTCGGCGTGCCCGGCTTCATTCTGCCCCCGCCTTCGGTCATTATAGAAAAGGGCGCTGCGGATCTCGATCGCCTGCTCTATTTCAGCTGTGTGACGGGGCTCGAGATTGTCCTGGGCTACACGGCCGCCGTGGTCCTCGCCATGCCCCTCGGCCTTGCGATCGCCGTCTCAAAGATCCTTCAACGCACGCTGTATCCGCTCCTCGTTTGCATTGAGATGGTGCCCAAGATCGCGTTCGCACCGCTCTTCATCTCATGGCTTGGGTTCGGGTTGCTGCCGAAAGTGATCATCGTGTTTCTGGTGTGCTTTTTCCCGATCGTCTTGAATGCGATCCTGGCGTTTCGCTCCTTGAGCGATGAACTCTCGCTGTTTGTGCGGACAACGGGCGCGAGCGCCCGGCGCGCGTTCTTCAAGGTCCGATTGCCCGCAGCGCTGCCGCAATGTTTTGTCGGCTTCAAATATGCCGCCATCAACGCGACCGTCGGCGCCGCCATTGCGGAGTTCATCGGCTCGGATGAGGGCTTGGGCTTCTATATCCAGATCGTGACCGGCAATATGCGCCCCGAGCTCGCCTTTGCTGGTATCTTCTTCCTAACCATGCTCGGGCTTGCTTTGTTCGGAGTGGTTTCGCTGGCGGAGAGGCTGCTCATCCCATGGCACATCTCCGTCCGGCGCCGCTGACCATGCCAAGCGCCGGAGCACCGCGATGTCGTCGCAACTGAACATTTCGCTGGACTTCGAGCTCTTGTGGGGTCTGAGAGATCACCACGACAAAGCGTCCTATGGCGACAGTGTTTTGGGCGCGCGAGCAGCCATTCCCAGAATACTCGACCTCTTTGTTCGCTATGATGTGGCGGCCACTTGGGCCACGGTTGGCATGTTGTTTTGCAAGTCGCGCGATGAACTGCGCGATTACTCGCCGCCCGAAGCGCTACAGCCCCGCTATGCACAGCGCCTCTTGTCGAATTATGGGTACATGGACGATGTGGGCAGAGATGAAGCGGAGGACCCCTACTCCTTCGCCGCCGGCCTGATCGAAGAGATCGCCACGACACCTCGGCAAGAGATCGGGACCCACACGTTTTCGCATTATTACTGCCTTGAGCCTGGGGCGACGGACGAGACCTTCGTCGCCGATCTCGCCGCGGCCTTGGCCATTGCTCGGGAGCGGCGGATTGTGCTGAAGAGCATCGTCTTCCCCCGGAACCAGTACACCGCCCAGCATGTGATGCTTTGCCGCCAACAGGGGCTGACTGTGTACCGAGGAAATCAGCGGGCATGGCCCTATCACCCGCTCCCCGGATCGGAGCAGACGCTGTCCCGCCGCGGCGCGCGCCTGCTCGATGCGCATGTGCCGGTTTATGGCGATCATTGCCAGCCTGGCGGCGCCGGGTCCGATGGAAATGTCCCCGCGAGCTTCTTTTTGAGGCCCCGTTCCGGGCGAGCGGCGGCCATCCACGGCCTCCATCGGCGCCGGATCAAGGCGGCGATGACGCGGGCGGCCAAGTGTGGGCAGCGCCTTCACCTGTGGTGGCATCCGCATAATTTTGGCTCGAACACCGATGCGAACCTGTCGGGGCTAGAGGAGATCCTCCAGCATTACCGGACGCTGCGAGACACCGCGGGCATGGTGTCACGCTCCATGGCCATGGCGGTCGATCCCCCATGCGCATAGTCGTCTTGGCAACGCGCGGTGCATCGACCAACATCCTTTTGAACCGGCTGGTCGATTGGGGCTATGACGATGTGCGCGTCCTCTATGAGGAGCCGGTCTCGAAGCTGGATATCCTGAGATACCGGATGCGGCGGCTCGGCATCCTGCGCGCGCTGGATCAGCTGCTCTTCGTCGCATTCGCCAGCACCGTTCTGCGCCGTCTGAGTGCGCGAAGGACGCAGGAGATCCTAGAGGACGGGCGGCTGAGCGCCGACGATTGCACGTGCTATGAGACCATCCCCATGCGGTCGGCGAATGATCCACAGACCATTCAGGCGCTGCGGAACAGCGGTCCCGATGTGGTTTTGGTCAACGGGACCCGGATCCTCCGCTCTGATGTGCTGAAGAGCATCGATGTGCCCTTCTTGAACATCCATGCGGGCATAACACCGGCCTATCGCGGGGTGCATGGCGGGTACTGGGCGCTGAGGGCCGATGACGCGGCCAATTGCGGGGCCACGCTGCATCTGGTCGACGCGGGCGTGGACACCGGGACAATCCTGGCCCAATCGCGCATCGTTCCGGGGCCAAAGGACAGTTTCGCGACCTATCCGATGCTTCAACTCGCGAGCATTCTGCCTGCCTTGCGCAAGGTCCTCGACCTGCTCGAACAAGGGCTTTCTGTTCCGACGCTCGAGGGGCCGGTCCTGCCGAGCCAGCAGTGGTTTCATCCCGGACTGTCGAGCTATCTCTGGGGAGTGCTATACAAGGGGGTCCATTAACCGGAGCGCTGCAGGCGTGGCGCCTTAGCGAAGCCGTGGCCCGCCTAAGTCCCGGCGGAGTTGCAACAGAGAGCGGATGATCACTGCAGAAATGACCACGGCACCGCCGGCGATCGTCCAACTGGACGGCACCTCGTTGATGAAGATCCAGACCCAAACGGGGCCGAGCGAGAACTCGAGCAACATGAACATCGTCAACTCGGCCGCCAGCAGGTGGCGCGAGGCCACGATGAACAGCGCGTTGGCCAGACCCGACAGACCGGCACCGAGCAGAATGCACAGCATCAGGTCATGGGCAGAGATGCCGAGATCGTTCCAGCGCATCACAACCGACACGGCAATGATCAAGAGCCCCGAGACCATCAGCGTCGGCAACATATCCACTGCGCGGTGACGGCGGACCACGATGGCATAGCTCGAGAACAAAATCGCGGTTAGCAGCGCCATTGCATTGCCATAAAGCGAGCCACGGTTGAGGCCTTCGGCAAACATCACGCTCAGCCCGATCGCCGCGGCCAGCATGGTCACCAGCGTCGTGCGTTGTAGGCGCTCGCGCAGAAAGAGCCAGGCCATGGCGGCGCTCAGAAACGGGATCGCGCTTAGCGTGAATAGCGTGTTGGCGACTGTGGTGTTGGTGATGGACTGAAGAAACGTGATGCCGGCACAGGCCAAGAGTGCCCCGGCAAGCATGCCCGGTCGCCCGATCTTGCGCACGGTTTGGATGGTCTGGCCACGATAGCGGGCGATCATCAACAGCGTCACCATCGCCACCAAGGCGAGCGATCGGTAGAAGTTGATCTGCCAGACATCCGCCGCCTCGATGCTCCGCAACACCAGCCCGCCAAAGCTGATCGAGATCGAGCTCACGATCATCAGCCCCATCGCAAGGGCCCGGCGCGGTGGCGCCTCGGCGGCGGAAGATACGGGTGTCACAGGGGATCCGGTAACGCTTGGCAGGTTTTCCAGTCTAGGGGCGCCAAGCCGCAGTGCTTGTCGAAATGCGACCTCGCCGCGGCGCGATCGCCGGGCCGTGGTGCCTTAGAGGGCTAGCCCACCAGATGATCGCCGAAATTGCGTTCGGGATCGTGGACGATGGTGTGGTGGTGGAGCGGTTGCCCGAACAGCGTGGCAAACTCGATCAGGAAGGTCGCGCCGTGGATCCGGTAATACATCGACTCGTTTGCGATGTTCGGTCCGGCCCAGGCGAAACGGATGGCCGCGCCGTCTTCGGCGGCGATCCGGTCGCGCTGGACCGCGGCGAGCGGGCCGGACAGATGGGCGCTCGTATAGATGTCGATCAATCGGCGGGCCTTGTCCGCTTGGGGGGGCGGCAAGTCGCCGAGTGCGACGCCCTCGCGGCGCTGGATCCGCGTTTCGCGCCCGGGCTTGGCGAGGATGTTGCCAAAGGAGCGCTCGCGCAACAGAGCGGCACGGCGGGCTGTTGCGCTCAGCTCGGCATAGAGCGCGCGTCCCAGGGTTTCGTTCTCCGGCAGCACCACCAGGCCTTTGTGCGGGCCGGAGGGGACGGTGTTTGGCTCGGACGAGAACGCCTTTGGGGTCTGCGCGATCACCGCGTCGCCCATCAGGGTGAAGGTGATCGTCAGGTGATGGCCCTCCCAACGCCAGCCCCAGGGCTCGCTTGGCGAGGGGGTGCCGAAGATCTGCACCGAAAACCGCTCGCGGTTGCGATCGGGGCTGCCCTTGCCCCATTCGTCCCGCAGGATGTCTTGCTGCAGCATGATGCTCTCGGCGGTGTCCATCCCCTCGGCGCTCAGCGCGGTCGCGAGCAGCAGCAAGGCGGTATCCTTTTGCGGGGCACTCATGCGCTCGAGGGCGAGGCCGTTGGCAAAGGCCGAGCCGAGCATATAGTTCCAGCGCCGGCGGGTTTGGCTGTCGAAGCGGAACGTCGCGGCCTTGCGCTGACCCGCGTCCAACTGTGCGAGCCAATCGGTTGCAAGTTCCCGCATCCGCTGGCCGGTGGGGCCGGTCTGGGCGGCCATTGCCCGGCCGCCGGCGTTCAGGCCCTGGCCCGCGACCGCGAGGGCGCCGGCTCCCATCAACACAGCGCGCCGCGATACGGGGCGGGGTTGGTGCATATCGTCTGGCGTTTGCATGGCAGAGACCTCTCCTGGCCACAGTCTACCCCTCAGCGGTCAGTCTAGCATTGCCAGTGGTCGGAGACGATCCTTGCGGGCATAAAAGGCCCGTGAAGGCGAGAGCCCGCGGTTCCGTCTTTACGGATCCGGTTCACGCATGCTCTTTGCAAGAGAACAGACCGAGCACCGACCGGCGGGTCGATGACGATCCAGCCCGACAACCGAGGACACCTCATGGATGGCTTTCCCCCGGGCGCAATGGCCCATTCCGCTGGCAACCCTGTGGGCGGCGATGCGGTGCAGTCGGTTCTGACGCCGCAGGATTTCGCGACCGCCTGGGACGAGATCACCGGTTGGCCCGGCTATGCACCGACCCCGCTCGTGGCCCTGCCGGCGCTGGCCAAGCGGATCGGCGTTGGATCGATCCATTACAAGGACGAGGGTCTCCGCTTTGGGCTCGGCAGCTTCAAGGCGCTGGGCGGGGCCTACGCCGCTGCTCGGCTGCTGCAACGCCAGATCGAGGCGCACAGCGGCACCCATGTCGCCCTCGCCGAGATCGGTGCCGGTGCCCATGCCAAGGCCTGCGCCAATGTCACGCTCGTCTCGGCAACCGATGGCAATCATGGCCGCTCGCTCGCCTGGGGGTGCCAGCGGTTTGGCGCGCCCTGCCGGATCTACATTCATGCCGAGGTCAGCGAGGGCCGCGCCGAGGCCATGCGGGCCTTTGGAGCGGAGGTCGTGCGCATCGAGGGGGACTACGATGCCTCGGTCGCCCTGGCGCGCGATGAGGCTGCGGCGCAGGGTTGGTTCGTTGTCTCGGACACGTCCTGGCCCGGCTATTCCGAGCCGCCGCGGGATGTGATGGCCGGCTATGGCGTGATGGCACGCGAGGTGTGTGCTGCCCTGGATCCGGCCCCCACCCATGTGCTGCTCCAAGGCGGTGTGGGCGGGTTCGCCGCCGCGGTGACGGCAGCCTTTCGTCAGCACTGGGCGGGCGAGGGGCCGCGCATCCTGGTGGTCGAGCCCGAGCTCGCCCCTTGCCTCTTCGCCAGCGCCAAGGCCGGGGCACCCACGACCGTGTCGATCGAGCACGAGACAATCATGGCGGGGCTCTCCTGCGGGGAGCCCTCGCCGCTGGCCTGGCCGATATTGGCGGCGGAGGTGTCCGACTTCCTGACCATCCCGGACAGCCTCGTGCCCCCCGCGATGCGGCTGCTCGCCCGGCCGCTTGAGGGCGATCCACCCATCGAGGGCGGCGAGTGTTCGGCGGCCGGCCTGGCCGCGCTGATCGCCGCCATCGGCGATGGCGAGCGGGCGGCGCTATTGGGCCTCGATGCCCGCTCCCGCGTTCTCTTGTTTGGGACCGAAGGGATCACCGATCCCGAGATCTACGCCAAGCTGGTCGGCGATGTCGGCGATGTCGGTGCCTGACGAGCCCGCCCGCGGCTTTGACCGGGCGGAGTTCGCTGAGCGCACCGCCAGGGCACAGGCGTTGATGGCCGCCGCCGAGCTCGACGGGCTCTTGCTGACCACCCAGCCCGAGATCCGTTACTTCACAGGTTTTCAGACGGCGTTCTGGCACAGCCCGACGCGGCCCTGGTTCCTGTACGTACCCGAAACGGGAAAGCCCTTGGCCGTAATCCCTGAAATTGGGGCGGCCCTGATGCGCCAGACCTGGATCGAGGACATCCGCACCTGGCCCGCGCCTCGTCCCACGGACGACGGGGTCGGCTTGTTGATCGACATGCTGTCGCCGCTGGCCAAGCGTCGTGGGCGGTTGGGTGTGCCGAAAGGGCCGGAGACCATGCTGCGCATGCCGCTTGGGGACTATGAGCGTCTCTTGGCCGCGCTGCCGGGTCTGGTGATCGACGACGCGACGGCCATCATCCGAGCGCTGCGCATGGTGAAATCGCCCGCCGAGATTGCAAAGCTCTCCCATATCGGCGCCGTCGCATCCAAGGCGTTTGCCGAGGTGCCATCGCTGCTGATCCCCGGCATGACCCCAGTCGGGATGTTCCGCGCCTTCCGCCAGACGGCCTTGGCCATGGGTGCCGACGAGGTGCCCTTCCTGGTCGGCGGGGCCGGCCAGGACGGCTACCGCGATGTGATCTCGCCGCCAGTCCCAAAGCCCGTTGCGCCTGGCGATATCCTGATGATGGACACCGGCTGCACATGGGACGGCTATTTCTGCGATTTCGACCGAAATTTTGCCATCGCCCGGGCGAGCGATGCGCCGAGACGGGCCTATGAGGTGCTGTGGCGGGCGACCGAGGCCGGTCTCGAGGCTGCGCGCCCCGGGGTCACCTGCCGCCAGGTCTTCGGGGCGATGCAGCGCGAGATCGCCACGGTCGATCCGGCGGGCGGAGACATCGGCCGGCTTGGCCACGGGCTTGGCATGCAGCTGACCGAATGGCCATCGCTTGCGCGATGGGACGAGACGGAGCTGTGCGAGAACATGGTCCTGACACTCGAGCCGTCGCTCGGTTACCAGGATGGCCTCATGATGGTGCACGAGGAGAACATCGTCGTGCAGCAGGGCGCGCCTCGCCTGTTGACCCGCCGGGCACCGCCCGAGCTTCCCGTGATCTGACGGCCTATCGGAGCAGGCGGTCGACGGCATCGACAAAGACCTGCGCGCCGAGTGCGATGTCCGCATCGCTGCTGTTCTCGGTCCAGTGATGGCTGATGCCGCCAATGCTGGGCACGAACAGCATGCCACAGGGCAGGTGGGGTGCGATGTTCTGGGCGTCATGGCCCGCGCCGCTCGGCATCCGACGCCAGAGGCCGGGGGCGTGCCGGGTCGCGGCCGCATCTAGCGCCGTTTGGATCTGTGCATCCATGATGGCTGGCATGGTCTGACCCAGCGTGTCGAGCCGGGCTTGGCAGGGGCCGGTCCGGTTCTCCTCCGCCACCAAACCGACCAGACAGGCGTGCAGCCGATCGAGAACAGCTTGGTTCGCATCGCGAAACTGAAAGAGCATCTCCGCACCGCCGGGCACGATGCTGGGCGCTCCCGGCTCAAGCATGATGCGCCCGACCGTCCAGACGCTTGTGGGGCCCGCGAGATCGGGAAAGGTCTCCTCGATGCGCGTGCAGATCCGGCGGAGGGCCGCGCCCGCATCCCGGCGGCGTGGCATGCTGGTGGTGCCTGCGTGGTTCTGCTCGCCCGAGACGACAACCCGGTATTGCCATATCGCGACGATGCTGGTCACGACGCCGATGGTCAGTCCCTCGTGCTCAAGTTCTGGGCCTTGTTCGATGTGCGCCTCGAGAAAGCCGCGGTGCCGAGCGGGCTCCAGTCGCGCGCGCGGTGCGTCGGACAATCCCGCCTCGGCCAGAGCGTCGCGCAAGGAACGCCCATCGGTGCGATCGCGCGCGGCGTCAATGGTCGCATCTTCCAAGGCGCCGACGAAGGAGTAGCTCCCGAAGAAGTGCCCGAAATGCCCTTCCTCATCGGCAAAGGCGATGACGTCGACGCCGGCACCGGAGGCGGAGAGCTCCGCGTCCTCGGCCACTGCCCGGGCGGCTTCGAGCGCGTAGATCACGCCCAAAGCGCCGTCCAGCCAGCCGGCATGGTTCTGGCTCTCGATATGCGAGCCGGCCAGCAGGTTCGGCCCCGTGCCTTGCGCCCGCCCGATCACATTCGCGATGCCGTCGATCTCGGCCCGGTGCCCAATTGCCCGGAGCTGATCGGCCAGCCAATGCCGGGTCTCCAGGTCCTGCGGCGACAATGTGGGGCGGTGAACGCCCGTCTTGTACCGTCCGACCTCGCGCAAGGCGTAGAGATCGCGGAGCACTCGTTCGGGATCGGCCTGCGCCATGGCATCGTCTCCTGTGATGTCGGTGCGGCAAGTCTCGCGCAGATTGCGAGATCTGGCGAGGGCGGAACGCGAATCGTGTTGAGCGCGGCCTCTGCGGATCCAGAAGCGGGACCGCGGGCGCGCGCCCTTGTCCGTTCATAGCCATGGCTGCCCGGCAACGACACCCTTGCTTCGGGCGCTTAGGCCGCCTTTAATCCCGCAAAATGCGGGAGGGAACATGGGACGACTTGCAGGCAAACTGGCCTTTCTCACGGCGGCGGGGCAGGGTATCGGCGCGGCCACGGCCAAGGCTTTTGCCGCGGAGGGAGCCACCGTGATGGCCACCGACATCGCGCCGGGCCTCCTGTCTGCCCTCGCCGAAGAGGTGCCCGGGGTTCAAACCGCTGTGCTCGATGCGCGCGATACCGCCTCGGTTCACAAGGCAGCGCAAGATCTTGGGCCAGTGGACATCCTGTTCAACTGCGCGGGCTATGTGCACCAGGGTTCGGTTTTGGAGTGTGACGAGGCGACCTGGGATTTGTCCTTTGATCTCAATGTGAAGTCCATGTGGCGCACGATCCAGGCCTTCTTGCCCACGATGGTCGAAGCGGGCAGCGGTTCGATCATCAACATGGCCTCCGGCGCTTCGTCGATCAAAGGGGCGCCCAACCGGTTCGTCTATGGGGCAACCAAGGCGGCCGTGATTGGCCTGACCAAATCCGTGGCCGTCGATTTTGTCGCCAAGGGTGTGCGGTGCAATGCGATTTGCCCCGGGACGATCCAGTCTCCGTCGCTCGAGGAGCGAATGCGGGCGCTGCCCGGCACCTATGAGGACAACCGCGCGGCCTTTGTCGCCCGACAGCCCATGGGCCGGATCGGCGAGCCCGAAGAGATCGCCGCCATGGCCGTCTATCTTGCCAGCGATGAAAGCGCGTTTGTCACCGGAGCCGAGTTCAAGATCGACGGCGGTTGGACGTTGTGACGATCGATTGGACGACCGCCTATGACAACCGCGCCGCGGTTGCCAACTCCGCCGCTTTGATTGCGCGGACCGAGGCGGCCGCTGCGGCGTATCGCGCCGCGGTGTCAGTCGAGCGCGTGGTTTGGGGGGCGGACCGCCAGGCGGTGGATCTCGTACGTCCCGACGGTCAGGCGCGGGGCCTCGCGGTGTTTATCCATGGTGGGTACTGGCATCGGAACGCGCCGGACGTGTTCACGCATTTGGCGGCAGGTGCCCTGGCCCGAGGATGGGCGGTTGCGCTGCCCGGCTACCGGTTGTGCCCGGTGGTAGGGATCGCCGACATCACCCGTGACGTGGCCTCGGGCCTTGCGGCGGTCGCGGCTGTGATCAGCGGCCCGATGCGGCTCGCGGGGCATTCGGCGGGCGGGCATTTGGCGAGCCGTATGGTCTGTGGTGCGCTCTCGGCCGAGGTGCTGGAACGGGTGACAGGCCTGGTGTCGATAAGCGGGCTGCACGATCTCCGCCCGATCACGCGCACGCCGCTGCAAGATGTGCTCTCGCTCACCCAAGCGGAGGCCGTGGCGGAGAGCCCTGCACTGCTCGAGCCGTTGGCAGACATCCCGGTGACCGCATGGGTCGGGGCCGAGGAGTTACCGGAATTGCGGCGTCAGAGCCGGCTGCTGGCGGAGATCTGGGGCGGGTTCGGGCTCGACACCCGGGTGGTCGAGGACACTGGCCTCGATCATTTCACCGTCATCGAAGCGCTGAGCGATCCCGACGCGCCGATTACCGCTGCCTGGATTGGCGAAACCTGAGCCAGATAGGCGCGCAGTTTTGCCTGCGACGCCCCCTAGAGCGCGGCGGTGTAGATCGCCAACGCTGCGTCGTAGGTCATCTCGCGGGGGTTGTTCACCAAGAGGCGCTGCTGCTTCATCGCATCCTCGGCCAGCATCGGCAGATGGTTGTGTCCGACCCCGACCTCGGACAGCCGCGAAGCCATGCCGAGTTCGGGACCGAGGGCCGCCAAGCCGTTGATCAGCGCACTCACCCGCATATCGGGGTCATGGGCTGCCAGCGGCGGAAAGATCAGCGGCGCGAGTTCGGCATAGGCCCGCATCGCGCGCGGTTCCGCACGATTGAAGGCCAGCACTTCGGGCAACACGAGCGCATTTGAGAGGCCATGCGGCACTTTGAAATGGCCGCCGAGCGGATAGGCGAGCGCATGGACCGCTGCGACCGGTGCGTTTGCGAAGGCCATGCCGGCCAGCATCGAGCCAAGCAGCATGGCGCTCCGGGCCTCGAGATCTCCCGGTGCTTCGCAGGCTGTCCGAATGTTCGCCCCAAGCAGGCTCAGCGCCTCCCGCGCGAGGCAATCCGACACGGGGTTCTTCTTGTGACGCGAGGTGTAGGCTTCTATGGCGTGGACCATCGCATCGATCCCGGTCGCCGCCGTGACGGCTGACGGCAAGCCCGTCGTCAAGCCCGCGTCCAGCACGGCCAGATCCGGCAAAAGCTGCGGCGCGACAACGCCCTTCTTCTCTGCCGCGCCTGTGGTCACGATGGCGATGGGCGTAACCTCTGAGCCCGTTCCGGCGGTCGTCGGCGCCAGCACCAAGGGCAGACGCGTGCCTCGGGCAAGGCCGACGCCATAGATCTCACCGAGCGGTTGATCGGTGCCGAGCAGGAGCGCCACCAGCTTTGCCGTGTCCATCGGCGAGCCGCCGCCGACCGAGATCACTGCTTCGGAGCCCGCCTCGCGGCAGGCATCGACGGCGGCCATCACCTTCGTCTCGGGTGGATCGGCGACGATGTCATCCCAGACAAAAACGGCCACGCCGGAATCGGCAAGGCCAGCCTCAGTCGCCGCGGTCAGGCCGGCCGCGCGCACCCCCGGATCGGTGACAAGCGCCACCCGGCGCAGGGACCGCTCGGCCACCCAAGCGCCGATCTGGCCTGTCGTCCCAGGCCCCGAGAGCACAGATGGTGTTGTTTGGAAGGAAAAGGCAGTCATGGGCTCCCCCGGTTGCTCTGGCCATCCTCTGGCCACCGGTGGAGCCTGTCAAACGCGTCAGCTTGCTTTACGCAATTCCGCAACGGTATCTTTCCAGCGGTCGATGTTCTTGTGCAAGCGGTTGGCCATTCGGGCCAAAGCCGAGACGATGCCGCCCCGATCGGCGACCTTCTTTCAGGAGGCATAGGTCTTGTAGCCTTCCCAGCTGCTCTTGATCGCTTTCAGCAGCTGCTGACCTTTAGGAACCTCGACACCCGGATGGTTTACTGATGCGCTGTTTTTGGGGGGTTGGTGTGGGAGGTTGGCATGGCGGGGCGGCTCCTTGCTCTGCGCGCATCGCTGCGCGGTGTCGTTGACTTCGATGATCGGATGAGGCGGCTGAGCGATCTCGGCGACCG
>JBCCZI010000084.1:0-20196 GCA_039187815.1 Pseudomonadota bacterium
GATCCCGCGAATGACATTCGGAGACGGTCAGCCCCGGACGCCATGTTGAAGCGAGCCCTCACGGCCCGGCTTCGGACAGAACCTCGACCCCGGAGGACAAACGACCCACCCCGCTCGACTCTGCCGCCGACAGAGATCCCGGATCTGCGGTGTTGTTTCGAAGAACTCCACATTTGGGGTGACCTTGTGGAACCTCTTTACCCTGCTTTCAGCCCACGAGTCTTTCGTCGGTTGAGTGATGGCGGCGTTACGGGGCTTGTCGAGCGCACTGATCCGACGCCGTTGAGGTCTACGATACCAAACGAGGAGACCGTGGTTCATGTGTGGCGATAGCCGGGCGGCCATCGGCTCGGAACGTCAAGAGGCGAGCTTCTCCATCACCTCGTCGGACATGTCGAAATTGGCTGTGACGGTCTGCACGTCGTCATCGTCCTCGAGCGCGCCCATCAGCTTCATCAGGGTCGCGCCCACGCCCTCGTCCACCGGGGTCAGGGTCTGGGGCTTCCAGACCAGCTTGGTCGAGTCCGCCTCGCCCAGGCTTGCCTCAAGCGCCGCCGAGACCTCGGCCAGATCGCCCGCTTCGGACCAAATCACATGGCCGTCCTCCGAGCTCTCCACATCTTCGGCCCCCGCTTCGATCGCCGCCTCCATTAGCGTGTCCGCATCGCCGGCGCTCGCGGGATAGAGGATCTGCCCCTTGCGGTCGAACATGAAGCTGACCGCACCGGTCTCTGCCAGGTTGCCGCCATTCTTGGTGAAGGTCGAGCGCACATTCGAAGCGGTCCGATTGCGGTTGTCGGTCAGAGCCTCGACGATCATCGCCACCCCGCCGGGACCATAGCCCTCATAGCGGATCTCATCATAGGTCTCGGCATCGCCGCCCATCGACTTTTTGATGGCGCGCTCGATGACATCTTTAGGGACCGAGCTTGCCTTGGCCTCCTTCACCGCCAGGCGCAAGCGCGGGTTCTTGTCCGGATCCGGATCGCCCATCTTCGCGGCGACGGTGATTTCCTTTGCAAGCTTCGAGAAGAGCTTGGAGCGGGCGGCATCCTGGCGCCCTTTGCGGTGCTGAATATTCGCCCATTTGGAATGGCCGGCCATGGCGATCCTCGTATCTTTGATCTTTTGCCGGGTTTAGTGTGCAGGGTGCTGTGTGACAAGCGCGGAGCCGGCGGGATGGGCCCGAGGGCAGGCCTGCGGCGCGTCTCCGCCCCTCGTCAGAGCGTTTGCCCGCGTGCTAGAGGACGCGATCCGCTCGCCTCTGGGAGGCAACCCGATGACCGCCGATCCCCTATCCGTCGATGCCTTGGTCACCCTTGCCACGCTGGTGGTGATGTTTGGGATCTTCGTGCGTGAGGCCTATCCCCCCGAGGTGGTCGCGCTTGCGGGCACGGCCTTCTTGCTGGCCATCGGGGTGCTCGAGATCGACGCGGTTCTGGGGGTCTTTGCGAACCCGGCGCCGCTGACGATTGCGGCGATGTTCATACTGTCGGGCGCGATGGTGCGTACGGGGCTGCTTGAGGCGTTGACGCGTGCCATCCTGAGCCGGGCCGAGGATCGGCCCCGCGCGGTGCTGGGTGGGCTTGCCGGCGTCACGGTCGCCGCCTCAGCCTTTATGAACAACACGCCCGTGGTCGTGATGATGATCCCGATCGCCGGTCGTTTGGCCAAGGCGCTTAAGGTTTCAGCCTCGCGCCTGCTGATCCCGCTCTCCTATATCGCGATCCTGGGCGGCACCTGCACGTTGATCGGCACATCGACCAACCTGCTGGTGGACGGCGTGGCCCAGGACCAGGGGCTCGCGCCGTTCGGGCTGTTCGAGATCACGGCGCTCGCATTGCCGATCACCGTTGTCGGAGCCGCGTTCATCGCGCTGATGGCGCCCATCGCCTTGCCCCACCGCGATGCCATGATCGACGTGCTGGCGGCGCGCAAGAAGCTGAAGTTTTTCACCGAGGTGGTGATCCCCGACGGCTCGTCCCTGGTCGGCAGCGCCCCGCTCGCGGTCTCGCATTTCACACGCCCCGGAATGACCGTGATCGATGTGATCCGAGGTGATCTCTCGCTGCGGCGGCGATTGGCGGATGTGCATTTGGCCGTCGGCGACATTGTCGTGATCCGAACCGGCGTGAACGAGCTCCTGACCTTGCGCCAGAACAAGGCGCTGACCATGACCGGTCAGATCGACCCGCTCGGTGAGCGCTCCACGATCACGGTCGAGGCGCTGATCTCGCCCGATACCAAGCTGGTCGGTCGCTTGCTCGGAGATCTGCGCCTGCGCCGCCGCTATGGCGTCTATCCCCTGGCCGTGCACCGGCGCGCCGACCGGGTGGGGCCCTTGCTCGACGAAGTGCGCGTGCAGGTCGGCGACACGCTGCTGCTCGAGGGCACGCCGGACGACATCGCACGGCTCTCCACGGAACAGGGTTTGGTCGATCTCACCCGCCCCTCGGGCCGGCCCTATCGGCGAGAAAAGGCGCCCATCGTCCTGGCAGCGCTCGGACTGGTGGTGGCGGGCGCCGCGCTTGGGCTGGCGCCGATCGCCACGCTGGCGGTGATCGGTGTCGCGGCGGTGCTGCTCACGCGCAGCATCGATGCCGAGGAGGCCTTTGCGGCGATTGAGCTGCGTCTCTTGGTGCTGATCCTCTCAATGCTGGCCTTGGGTGAGGCGTTGCAGCGCACGGGCGCGATTGCCTTGCTGGTTGACGGGGCCTTGCCCTGTCTCGAGGGCCTGCCGCCTGGGCTCGTGCTTTGGCTCGTCTTCCTGCTGGCCTCGGTGCTGACCGAGCTCGTCTCGAACAGCGCGGTCGCCGTGGTGGTGACCCCGATCGCCATCTCGACCGCCGAGGCCATGGGCGTCGATGCCCGCCCCTTTGTCGTTGCCGTGATGATGGCGGCTTCGGCCAGCTTTGCGACGCCCATCGGCTATCAGACCAACACCATGGTCTATGCGCCGGGCGGCTATCGCTTCACCGACTATATGCGGCTCGGGATCCCGCTCAACCTAGGCGTTGGCGCGCTGGCTGCGCTGCTCATCCCGCAGATCTGGGCGTTCTGAGCGCTCAGTCGTGCTCGTCCGGGCCTGCGCTCAGGGCCGGACGGCTTGGCGTGTCGCGCTCGGCAGGGTTGCCGGTCTCGGTGTCGTCGCCGCCGGACGAGATCACCGTGCCCGGGTTGATGAACGGTATGCATTCGCGGATCCGCGAGGCATTGCCATTGTTGTCAAGCCATTCGCAGCGGCGGCGCAGCTTGTCCAACTCGGCCGCCTCTTCTGCGGCCGGATCCGGTGCTCGGGCCGCAGCGGCTGCTGCCTCCTGCTGTTGGCGGCGTGCGGCTTCTGCGGCGGCCTCCTCCTCCTCCTCGAGGCGTCGGCGCTCCTCGGCGGCCCTGCGCGCGGCGACCCGCTGCGCCTCGAGCTCGCGGTAGAAGGCGGCCAAGCGGTCCGCTGGCACCCGCGCGGCCAACAGATCGAACGTGGCCCGTGTCAGCTCTCCGGTCGAGGTCAGCCCTTCGGCCCGCTGGAAGGTGCTGATCGCCTTTTCGGTTTGCCGGCCCATCAGCCCATCGGCAGGTCCAGGCACATAGTCGAGCAGCGTCAAACGCGCCTGACTGTCGCGGATTTGGGCACGTGACGGCAGGAAGTCCGGCTCGATGACGGGCTGCGGAACAGAGGGCTGCGGTGGATCAACCGGAGCGCTGGCCACGGTCCGCGGCGGTTCAACCACAGGCTCGGGCGTCGGTTCTGGACGCACCGGCTCTGGCGCCGGAACTGCGGCCGGCTCGGGGCTCGGTGTGCCCTGCAATTGCTCGAGCCGCCGCAGCGCAATGCCCGCAAATGTCCCGTTCGGGAACTGTGAGAGGTAGTCCTCGAAATCCCTCGGATCGCGACTGTTGGAGATGGCGCCCCAGAAGGCGAGGTCCACGGCCCCTCCCGGCGCATGGGCGGGCGGCGGTGTCGACGTCTGGGCCAGCGTCACCGGCTCGGCTGTCCGAATCGGGGTGGCGAGGGCCAAGCCGCGGGCCGCGACGTCCTCGGCCTGCGCCGGCGGGACAAAAAAGAAATCCTCCTCGGACAGCGAGCCGTAGAGCGCGGGTTCTTGGCGGCCGCGGGTGCGTCGGATCACATCATCGCGCACCCGGCGAAAGAGCTTACCGATCTCTAACCCTGGCTCGTCCAACGCCGCCACCAACGAGGCGGCGTAGGGAGAGTTCCGCCCCGCCCCGTCCTCAGCGATCGTGCCCTCCTTGGCGGCAAAGGCGACCAGCGCGTTCTGCCCGCGCGTCGCGACCCGAGCCAGACCGCGCGCCAGCGACCGCCCCTCACCAGGCAGGCTCGCCAGGAACGGATTCGTACGGCAGGCATCGACGATCACCAGGCTGAGCCTTGCCGCCGGCCGCGCCGCCTCGCGGATCAGATCGAGCGGCACCGTGTGGAAGGCAACATCCCGCGCCTCACGCAAATCCGCATCGACGGGCATCAGATAGTTCTGGCGGTTCAGTTCGAGCCCATGGCCCGCAAAATAGATCACCGCCACATCCGAGCGCGCGGCCCGCCCGCCAAACTCGGCCAAGGCCCGGCGCATGGTATCGAAATCCGCATCGCTGACCCGCGAGACTGCAAAATCCGCGCGCTCGAGCGCCGCGGCCACATCGGACGCGTCGTTGGCCGGGTTCGCGAGATCGGCCACACTCGCGTAGCGCGCATTGGCGATCACCAAGGCGACACGCGTCTCGGCAAACGCCGGAGCGCCGAGCCCAAAGATCAGAACAAGGATGGCAAACGCACGCAAGATCATGGCGGCACCTCCAGTCGGTAATCTACCGGCAGCGGGCGTCAGGCTCAACCAAGGCGTTGATGTCGGGCGCATCTGCGCGTAGCGTCCCTTCACTGCATCCAGGAGGTCCGCATGTTCCGTCCGCACCTTACCCGAGTGGCCCGACCGTTGAGCTTTGTCGCCGCATTCCTGGTGCTTGGCGCCTGCAACGCACCGCTGACCGAGACCTCCTATCCTGAGCAGGACGTCTTGAGCGTCGAGGGCGAGGACTATCTGGTCCGCAGCCGCTTCGATCCGATCCAGCGCGCCTGGTACACGGATGTGTTGCCAGTCCTCGGCCCCCAGGCGGCGATGGAAAAGGAAGATGCGGTACGCCTCGTCGAAGAGGTCTGGGGGCCGCGCGTCTGCGAGGGTGAGCCCCTGCGCGTCGAGAACCGAATTTACAGTGTGCTCGGCGAGGCCGAGGCCGTCACCCAATACACCACCCGCGGTGGCTGGCAGATCATCGCCGATTGCAACGGACGGTATCTCTAACGCCAGCGGCACGGCGGAGGAGGCGATGATACGCCCACCGCGCGCCAAGTTGGAAGCGGCCGTGGGCCCGTTGCCCGCAGCAGTCTGTTGGTTGGGCCTGCCCACAGCGGCCTCGGCACGGATCGCGGCCTTGGCCGGCTATCGTTTGGCGACCATCGACACCGAGCATGCAGCCATTGGACCCGAGACTGCAGCGGCCATGATCTTGGCTCTGCGCGGCGAAGGGGCTGCGGCCTTGGTGCGCGTGTCAGGATTGGCGACGGGGCCAATCCAGCATGCCCTCGATTCGGGCGCGACCGGCATCATTGTGCCCTATGTCGAGACCGTGGCAGCAGCGGAGGCGGCGGTGCGCGCCTTCCACTTCCCCCCGCTTGGCGCGCGTGGGCAGGCCGCAGCGGTTGTGGCCGCCACCGGCTATGGCACCGATGCGGGCTATGGGGAGCGTTGGGCTGACACCGGCCTGCTGGCGCTGCAGATCGAGAGCCGGGCCGGCCTCGCCGCGGCCAGGGCGATCGCGGCGGTGCCTGGCGTCGACATGCTCTTCTTCGGGCCCTTTGACTATGCCCAGGACGCCGGGCTCGATCCGGCGACCGATGGCGCAGTACTTGCCGCAGCGTTTGCAGACATCGTGGCAGCCGCCCACGCCGCTGACCGGCTCGCCGGCGTGTTCCCTTGGCCCGGCGCTTCTGAGGCGGATCTTGCCGGTGCCGATATGGTTGCCCGTGCCTCAGACATCGTCACCCTGCGCCTCGGCTTGCAGGCGACGTTGCCTTAGGTGCTAGAGCCGTTCGATCTCGAGATCCGAGGCGGCATAGCCAAGCGCCTCAAGCCCGCTTTCCAGATGATCGGCCAAATGCGGCGATCCCATCAAATAGGCCGCCGTGCGCTTGCCTTGCTGCCCCTCGGCTTCCCCGAAATACTCGAGGAAATCGGCCTTGGAACCGCCATGCCGGCCAAGCCAGAACAGCGCCACCAGTTCAGCCTGCTGGACTTCGGTCAAATCGCCGATCCAGGCTTGGAGTTCGCGCCCCTGCGTGTCTGCATCGCGGGCTTCCAGCACCGCAAACGGGCTCTCATCGCCATCTGCGACCAGACCGGACGGCGCCTCTTTGACGTCGAATTCGCGGGACCTCTGGACAATCCAGGCAAGGGTGGTAAGCGGAATCGTGAGCATGGTCGGATCCTCCTTCGCTCCCAATGTCGGGTGGATTGGCGGTCCCGTCCTTGATCTTGCGCAATTTTGGGCGGAGCGACCCGCATGGGCCGAATTGGCAGCCATCCCGACGATCCCCGTGCCCTGGTGGCCGAGGCCTACCGCATCGAGGGTCTGAGCACCGAAGACGCACGGTCGATCTTTTTCGACTGGGCCCTCGGGCTGCCCGAGGGCAGCGATGCCGGCGCCGCCGCGGCCCGGCTGATCGCGCATCACGCCGGCCCCGTCGATCACCCGATGACGGCGCTGCTCCGCGAGACGGCCGACCGTCCGCCGACCACAGCCCGCCGCCGTGGCCGTCACAGGCGCGACAGCTGACCGGATCGCCTTTTCGCAGGCGCGCTCCATTTCGTAGTTTCGCAAAACCACAGCCAGCCTCAGGACCCGCCCATGAGCCAGTTCGGATTGAGCCAGCCCGTCCGCCGCGTCGAAGACACCCGCTTTCTCACGGGGACCGGCGGCTATGTGGACGACATCGCGCCCGAGGGCGCGCGTGTCGCCTTTTTCCTTCGGTCGCCCGTTGCCCATGCCCGCATCGCCGCGATCGATGTGAGCGCGGCCCGCGAGGCCGAGGGCGTGATCCTGGTGCTGACCGGCGCCGATCTGGACCAGACGATCCAGAACGATGTGGCCGGCGCGCGCATCCCCAACCGCGACGGATCAATGTCTGCCCGCCCGGTGCGGCCCGCCCTGGCGACCGATGTGGTCCGCCATGTGGGTGAGTGCGTCGCCTGTGTGATCGCCACGGACTTGGCCTCGGCCAAGGATGCCGCAGAGCTGATCGATGTGGACTATGACACGCTGGATGCCGTCACCGACGGGCCCGAGGCCCTGACGCCCGCCCAACCGGTGCTGCATGCGGAGGCGCCTGGAAACCTCTGCTATGACTGGGGCATCGGCGATGAGGGCGCGACGGACACCGCGCTGGCCGGCGCCGCTCACCAGGTGGAACTCTCGCTGATCAACAACCGCGTCGTGGCCAATCCGATGGAGCCTCGGGCGGCCTGTGCGACCTGGGCTGAGGATCACCTGACCATGGTCTTCAACGGCCAGGGCGTCTGGAACCTGAAATCCGAGCTGGCAACCGCGCTGTCGCTGCCCGACAGCCAGGTGACGGTGCGCATCCCCGATGTGGGCGGCGGCTTTGGCATGAAGAGCTTCACCTATCCCGAGCACTTTGTGTTGGCCGAGGCCGCGCGGCGCCTGGGCGGATCGGTCAAATGGATCTCGGAGCGGGGTGAGGGCTTCCTCTCGGATGCCGCCGGACGCGACCAGACAACGCGCATGATCGCAGGGTTCGACACTGACCATCGTATGGTGGCGCTGAAGATCGAGACGGTGGCCAATCTTGGCGCCTATTGCTCGGGCTTTGGCGTCTATATCGCCTCGGATCTGGCGGCGCGCGTGCTGACCGGCGTCTATGACCTGCAGACCGCGTTCTTTGGGGTGAAGGGCGCCTTCACCAACACCTGTCCGGTCGATGCCTATCGCGGCGCCGGTCGGCCCGAGGCACAGTACCAGCTCGAGCGCTTGATGGACAAAGCAGCGCGCGTGATGGGGGTCGACCCCATCGAGCTCCGCCGGCGCAACTTCATCAGGCCCGAGCAGTTCCCCTATTCCACCCTGGTTGGTGAGACCTATGATGTTGGTGACTTCAACCGAGTGCTCGACCGCGCGCTGGTCGAGGGCGATTATGCCGGCTTTGCCGCCCGCCGCGCCGAGAGCCTGGGCAACGGCAGGTATCGTGGCCTCGGGCTCTGCTACTATATCGAATCAATTCTGGGCGATCCCTCCGAGGCGGCGACGATCGCGATCAGCGAGGATATGGTCGAGCTCCATGTGGGCACCCAGTCGAACGGGCAGGGGCACGAGACGGTCTATGCCCAGTTCCTGCACGAGCGCACCGGCATCCCGTTCGAAAGGATCCGCATCGTCCAAGGCGACAGCGATCGGATCGCCAAGGGCGGCGGCACCGGCGGCTCTCGCTCGGTCACAACCCAAGGCACCGCGATCAACGGCGCCTCGGACGCGCTGATCCAAAAGATGCGCCCGCTTGCAGAGGAGGAGCTCGAGGTCTCGGGCGCTGATCTCGAATGGCGCGACGGAGCCTGGCATGTGGCCGGCACCGACCGCTCGGTTGATCTGATGCGTCTGGCGGATCGGGCGCGGCGCACCGGGCGGGCCGAGCTCGCGGCCCAGCACACCCGCACCGAGATCCCGGGCCGTTCCTATCCCAACGGCTGCCACATGGCCGAGGTGGAGATCGACATCGAGACCGGAGAGACCCGCTGTGTCCGCTATTGCGTGGTCGATGATTTCGGCATCCTGATGAACCCGGTGCTGGCCGAGGGGCAGGTGCATGGCGGCGTCGCCCAGGGCATCGGCCAAGCGATCACCGAGCATGTGGTCTTCGACGAGGACGGCCAATTGCTCTCGGCGACGTTCATGGACTATGCGATGCCGCGCGCCGACGATGTGCCCTGGGTCGCCTTCCATCACGAGGGCACGCCCTCAACCGCCAATGATATCGGCATGAAGGGATGTGGCGAGGCGGGAACTGTCGGCGCCTTGGCCGCGGTCGCGAACGCCGCCCTCGATGCGCTCTGGGACCAAGGGGTTAAGCAGATCGACATGCCGCTCACGCCTCAGCGGGTTTGGAGCTGGCTGCAATCCGCGAAGATCGCGGCCGAGTGAGGCCAACCACCGCAAGGGGCTGACGCCGGCGTCGTCAGCCGATAGCGTCGCGCTCGACCGACTCAAGCAAGAGCGAGCGCGATGCAGACAATCCAGGTCCAGGGCGTCCACCATATCACTTTCAACGGAGCCGACCGGCAGACTTCCATTGAGTTTTGGGAGGGTGTGCTCGGCATGCCGCTCGTCTTCGAGCAGCCCAATCTCGACGCGACCAACATCAACCACCTCTATTTCGATCCGGGCGACGGGCGGTTGGTGACGGTGTTCACCGATGACAGCCGCGAGACCGGCAGCCGGGTGGTGGACCAGGTGGGCTCGGTCCACCATGTGGCCTTCATGGTCAGCCTCGCCGTGTGGCGCCAAGCCATCGAGCGCCTGAACGAAGCCGAGATCGCCAATTCCGGACCCGTTGACCGCGGGTTCATGCATTCGCTCTATTTCCGCGAGCCGTGCGGGCAATTGCTCGAGCTCGCCTGCTACAAATTTGAGCCGCCCGCCGAGGCCAGCCATGCCGAAGTGCTGCGACTGGCCCATGATCTGCGCGTCATGCGGGGCGCTCAGAACATCGAGGAGGTCGATCTTGCCGATGCCATCGAGGCCATCACCGCGCGCCGCGGGCTCAGCCTGAATGCGGATGACTAGACGGGCAGGGGGCTGATGACGGGGCCTGGCCGCGCGGGCGCGATCACCTCAGTGCTGGTTTGGGCGGTCGTGATGGCGGCCGTCGTCTGGCTGTCGGTCCATCTCAGCGACGGGCGGCTGATCTATTCGATCGACGATCCCTACATCCACCTGGCGCTGGCCGAGACGATTTTGGACGGCGGGTGGGGGATCAATCCGGGGGAGGCTGCCTCACCCTCATCCTCGGTCCTCTATGCGCCGCTGCTCTCGATTTTCGTCGCACTCGGGCTTGGTGAGAGCGCACCACTGGCGATCGGCATCGGCGCGGCAGGTTTGGCGGTATGGCTGACCAACCGACGGCTTTGGTCGGAGACAGAGGGTGGCTCGCTCTTCCGGCTGGCGGCCACGCCCTTGGTTATCCTGTGTCTCGGCGCCTGGTCGCTGCCGATGATGGGCATGGAGCATGCCCTGCATGTGCTGACGGTCGTGGCGGTTCTCGGCGGGCTTGTGGCCGCGGCGGAGACCGGGCGGTTGCCGCTCGGCGCGCTGATCGCGCTGGTCGCCATGCCGCTCCTGCGCTTTGAGGGGGTGGCACTGGCAGGAACCGCCCTTGTGGTCTTAACAGTGCTTGGGCTGTGGCGGCCTGCCGTGGTGGCGGGCCTGGCCATTTTTGCGGCGCTGTTGGCCTATGCCCTGGTGATGCGCGCGCATGGTCTGCCGGTTCTGCCGACGCCGGTGACGCTCAAATCCGACATCGCGGCATCGGTGGGCGATGCGGGCGGGCTGAGCGGGTTTGTCCGCGGGATGGTCGAGCAGTTGAAGGCCGCGCTCGATGACCGAAGGGGCACGCTGTTGGCGCTCGGGCTGTGCGCCGTGGTGGGCGGTGCGCTGCGGACCTGGCGCCGAGGCGGGCCCTGGCGCACCCCCGAGATGGCCATGGGCACAGCAGCAGCCGCGGCCTTGGCCGCCCATCTGTTGGCCGGCGCCTATGGCTGGTTCGGTCGCTATGAGGTCTATGCCGTCGCTGCGGCGCTCTATGCGCTGATCTATCTCTATCGCCGGGATCTGGACGCGATGATGCGCCACCGCCGCTATGCCCAGCAGCTGGCGCTGATTGGCGTCCTTGCTGTGCTGGCCTTCCCCTATGCGCGGATCCTTGCCTTCACGCCCACGGCAGCGCGCAATGTCTATGAGCAACAGCATCAGATGCATCGGCTGGCCACCGAGTTCCTGCGGGCACCTGTGGCGGTCAACGACCTCGGCTGGGTCGCCTATCGCAACGACCATTATGTGCTCGATCTCTGGGGGTTGGGCTCGGAGGAAGTCCGGCAATTGAAGGCAGAGGGCCGGTTCGACGCCGCTGCGATCGACCGTTTGGCGAGCGAGAAATCCGTCGCCTACGCAATGCTTTACGAGGAGTGGTTCGAAGGTTTGATCCCGCCCCATTGGTGCGTGGTCGCCGTACTGGGCACGGACAAGGTGTCCGCGGCCCATCCCACGGTCGAGATCTATGCGGTGACCAAGGCGTCCGAAGAGCCGTTGCGCGCGGCGCTGGCGGCATTGCGCCCGACGCTTCCGGCACGCGTGCGGCTTGAGGAGCGCGCCTGCGGCTGAGCGTTCAGGTGTCTTCGAGCTTTTCCAGAATGGCCTCAAGCCGGGCGATCGAGCCGCGGACCCGCTCGGCATCGGCCTCTGCGGGGCTGTCCTCGGTTGTCGACACAGGCCCCACCCGCTCGCGCAACGCGGCGAGCCGGTCTGCGGCGTCCTCGGGTATTTCGGGCGCCGGGGAGCCTGCGCCCTCGACCTCGCTCCGCCCACGCTCGATGACCGAGCGGATGCCTTTCTCGCGCAGCACCTTTTGGACGCCTTTGATCGTCAGGCCATCCTCGTAGAGCAGCGCCTTGATGCCGTGCAGCAACAGGACATGGTCGGGGCGATAAAGCCGCCGCCCGCCATTGCGCTTCATCGGCTTGACCTGGGCGAACCGCGTCTCCCAAAAGCGCAAGACATGCTGCGGCACGCCGATCTCTTCGGACACCTCCGAGATCGTGCGAAAAGCCTGTGCCGATTTCTCGGCTGCTATGCGTTTCGGCTCTCGCCGGGTTGCCATCAGGTGGCTCCGTTGCCGTTTCCGCTGTTCACGCGTTCTTTCATGATATGCGACGGACGGAACACCAAAACGCGGCGGGGGCCGATCGGGACCTCTTCCCCGGTCTTTGGGTTGCGACCAACCCGTGGCCCCTTCTGGCGGACCGTGAAGGTCCCGAACGAAGAGATCTTCACGTTCTCCCCATTCACCAGCGCATCGGAGATCCTGCCCAAAATCGTCTCGACCATATCCGCCGATTCGCTGCGGGACAGGCCGACCTCCCGATACACCGCCTCGCTCAGATCTGCCCGTGTCGCGGTGTTCCCTGCCATCACCCTACCCTGCACCCACACGTCTAAAGGATTACGCTTTTCAACAAAGCTAATGGAATCAATGAAAAAGAGTCAATCTTAAGCAGGGAATCTAAGGCGGTTCTGGGGGCAGAAAGCCCCTACCACCGGATCAGGGCGCTGCCCCAGGCCAGGCCACCGCCGATCCCTTCCATCAGCAAGAGATCGCCCTCGCGGATGCGTCCGTCGCCGACAGCGGTTGACAAAGCAAGCGGAATTGAGGCCGCAGAAGTGTTGCCGTGGGTATCCACAGTCACCACCACCTTACTCATAGGTAGGCCGGCCTTCTTGGCCGTGCTCTCAATGATACGCAGGTTCGCCTGGTGCGGGACCATCCAGGTGATCTCGTCGCTCTCGACCCCGGCGCGCTCCATGACTTCCTCGGCCACGGCGGCGAGTTTGACCACCGCATGGCGGAACACCTCCCGCCCTTCCATCTTGAGGAACCCCGCATCGCCGGTCGTCGAGGGCCCGCCGGAGACGTAGAGGATGCGGTTGTGCGAACCATCCGAATGGAGGCAGGTCGACAGCACGCCCCGATCCTGGGGCCCGCCCGTGCCATCGGTGGCCTCGAGGATCACGGCACCGGCGCCGTCGCCGAACAGCACGCAGGTGCCCCGGTCCTCCCAATCGAGGATCCGACTGAAGGTCTCGGCCCCGATCACCATCACCCGCTTGGCCTGTCCCGACAGGATCAGACCGTTCGCATTGGCCAGGGCATAGATGAACCCCGCGCACACTGCCTGCAGATCAAAGGCAAAGCCATTGGTCATGCCGATCCCGTGCTGGACCCGGGTCGCCGTGGACGGAAAGGTCTGGTCCGGCGTCGCCGTGGCCACCACCAGCGCGTCCAGCGCGGCCGCCTCGATCCCCGCTTGGTCCAACGCCGAGCGGGCCGCCGCAATGGCCAGATCCGAGGTCTTCTCGCCCTCGGCCGCGATATGGCGGCTGCGGATCCCGGTGCGCGTGCGGATCCAGTCGTCGGAGGTGTCCAGACGTTCGGCCAGTTCGTCGTTCGTGATGACGCGCTCTGGAAGATAGTGCCCGCAGCCGAGCGCCCGCGCCCTCACGCATCCCATGCCGTCACGCTCCCCGATCGTTTCCCGCAGACCTAACTGTGTGCGAGATATCGAGCTTTCCGACGCGAGACGCAACCTCGGCTGTGAAATCGCTTTCGGCCATGCGGGCGGCGAGTTCCACGGCCGAGGCAAAGCCGATGGCATCGGCCGATCCGTGTGACTTGACCACAGCGCCGCCGAGCCCGAGGAACACACCGCCGTTGACCCGGCGCGGGTCGATGCGCTTGCGCAAACGCCGGAGCGAGGTGAAGGCCAGCAAGGCCGCCAGGCGCGAGGCCCAGCTGTGGCGGAAGGCATCCCGCAGTGTTGTGCGCAGGAACGAGGCCGTCCCCTCGGCCGTCTTGAGCGCGACATTGCCGGTGAAGCCGTCGGTGACGATCACGTCGGCCCGGTCTCCGGTCAGATCGGTGCCTTCGACAAAGCCGATGAAGCTGAAGCGGGCCGCGTCCTTGGACGCGATGGCCGCGATCAGGGCCGCCGCTTCGTGCAGGATCTCCGGGCCTTTGAGCTCTTCGGTCCCGACGTTCAAGAGCGCGACGCGGGGCGTCTCTTGGCCAAGGCTGAGCCGGGCATATTCGGCCCCCATCAAAGCGTACTGCGCAAGCTGGAGGGCATCGGCCCGGATATCGGCGCCCATATCAAGAACCGTGTTGTACTCCTCGGGCCGCTCGGCAGGCCAATGGACGGCGATCGCCGGGCGCGCCACACCGGGGGCCTTGCGCAGCTGAAAGACCGACATGGCAAGAAGGGCCCCGGTGTTGCCAGCGGAGACCGCGACGCGCGCCTCACCCGATTTCACCGCCTCGAGCGCGCACCACATCGAACTCTGGCGCCGCTCGCGCAGCGTGCGAGCCGGCTGGTCGTCCATGCGCACCACATCCGGGCAGTCCCGCAGATCGCATTTGTCCGTAAGCCCGCGCCGGCGCAGCAGAGGCGCCACCGCATCTGCCCGTCCGAACAGCAAAAACCGCAAATCCGGACGTTTGCGCGCCAGTCGGGCAAGCCCCGCGAT
Source organism: Pseudomonadota bacterium (assembly GCA_039187815.1). Classification (GTDB taxonomy): domain Bacteria; phylum Pseudomonadota; class Alphaproteobacteria; order Rhodobacterales; family Rhodobacteraceae; genus Thermohalobaculum. Next base: position 14,371 of record JBCCZI010000084.1, read on the forward strand.
CAACGGCCCGGGCCCGCCATCGGCGCCCATCACATCGATCGAGATGGCGGAGGCGGGATCCATGGCTCAACGGCAATCGAGAGGCGCGGGGGCGCGGATGATCAGCTGTCGTCTTCGTCGAGATCAATCTCGTCCATCGTGGCCGCCACCACTTCCCGTCCGCCGTAATAGCCGCAGGACCCACAGACATGGTGGGGGCGCTTCAGTTCGCCACAGTTCGGGCACTCGGCGACGGTCATCGCCGTGAGCGCGTCGTGGCTGCGCCGCATGTTCCGTTTCGAGCGCGTGACCCGGTTCTGTTGGACCGCCATGCTCTCCTCCTGAGTTCGCGGGGCACGGGGGCCCCGATCGGGCCCGACACGGTCCGACCGGCTGCCCGTGGCAGCCCGGCCGCTTTGCGTCGGGTGAAAACGAGACGCGGACAATACGCCTTTTGCCCGCTGGGGCAAGACCTGCGGCGCATTTTTCAGCGCCCCGCGATCATTCCTTAGGCTCGCGCGCCTGGTCGCGCAGCGCCGCAAGCTTGGCAAAGGGTCGCGCGGCCTCATCGGTCAGGGGTTCGACCCCCGGCGGGCCGGCAAGATGGCGGCCGATCTCGGCGCCCTCCTTGCGTGGATAAGGCTCGATCGCCAAGGCCAAGGCCTCGACCAGAACCGTGGCCAGATCGATCTCATCCCCCAGAGGATCCGGACCGTCCTCCTCCTCCGCACCCATGTCGATCTCGCCATCGACGCCGTCATGTACCGAGCCTGCGCCCGGCATGAACCGGCGCAGCACGGGCAGATCAAGTGCGCTGACGACAGGTTCGAGCGTGATCACGCATGCCTGCTCGACCGAGGCCCTGAGCCGGGCATCGAGCCGCCACCCCTCGCCCTCGGGCACAAGCTTGCCCTCTAGCGCCACGTCCTGCACCGCGCGCACGTCCAAATGCTGGGCCAGGGCCTGCGCCTCGTCGGCCTCCAGCACCACATGCACCGGCGTCTCACCGCCACGCATCAACGCGGCCACGGATTGCGAGCGCTCGAAGGGCAGGGGGGCGATCTGAGTGTCTTGCATGGCCGTGGGTCCCGGTTCGCGGTTGGCGCTTCTCTTGCACGCCTCACAGGGCCAATGTAAGGGGAAATGCGAGCGCAGGGGAGGCGTATGGATGAGACCGGGCTGGCGGGTATTGTCGGTTTTCGCATTTGCCGGAACGTTGGTGGCGTGTGGTCCCACGATCGAGACGCATGGCTACACGCCCGTCCCCGAGAAGCTGGCGCAGATCCAAGTGGGCGCGGACACCCGCGGCTCGGTTCAGCGCAAGATCGGCCGGCCGCAGAGCACCTCCACCTTCGACACCGATGGTTGGTATTACGTCTCGACCGTGATCGAGAGCTTTGCCTTCTACGAGCCGGAGATCATCGAGCGCACCGTGGTCGCCATCACCTTTGACGAGCGCGATGTGGTCACCAGCCTGAACAGCTATGGGCTGGAGGATGGGCGGGTCATCGACCTCGCGACCAACACGACGCCAACCTATGGCCGCCAGCTGACGATTCTCGAGCAGATCTTCAGCAACCTCGGTAATGTGACCGGTGCGGATCTCTTCGAGAACTGATCTCTCGAGACCGGGTCAGGCGGGCTCCGGTTCGGTCGCCGCATACCAGATCAGCGCCGCCGCAGCGATCGCCAAGAACGGGAGCATGGCAAAGGCCACGGCCGACCAGCCAAGCCCGTCGAGCAGCACGCCCGAGGCGAAGGACGAGGCCGTAACAAGCCCCATCACCAGAAAATCGTTGGCGCCTTGAACCCGAGCGCGGTCCTCGGGTGCATGGGCAGCGGCCAACATGGTGGTCGATCCGACAAAGCCGAAGTTCCATCCGACGCCGAGGAGGATCAGCGCAATGGTAAAATGCTCGATCTCGATGCCGGCAAGCGCCACGAGGCTGGCCGCCAGGAGCAGCGCCAGGCCAATCGCCACAATCCGCGCGGCGCCAAAGCGTGTGATCAAGTGCCCTGTCACAAAGCTTGGCGCGAACATGGCCAGCACATGGGCCTGCACGACCCCCGCTGCATCGTCGGTGACAAAGCCGCAGGCGATCATGGCGAGCGGCGTCGAGGTCATCACCAGCGCCATCAGCGCATAGGTGACCATGGCGCAGAGGATCGGCACGGCGATCTTGCGCTCCGACAGCACCTCGACCAAAGGTCGCCCTGACCCGCGCGGGCCCCGCTCCGAGCGCGGCGGCCGCGGGATGTCGAGCGCGAGGAGCGGCACGGCCCCGATCAGATTGAGGACGATCAGCGTGCGATAGGCGCCGGCAAACGGGATCGGCTCGAGCCAGTCTTTGGTTTGGCGCACGATCTCGGGGCCGATCAGCGCCGCGAACAGGCCCCCTGCCAACACCAGAGAGATCGCCCGTGGGCGGGCGTTCTGATCCGCCAAGTCTGCCGCAGCAAACCGGTAGAGGTGCTGGGCGGCCATATAGAGACCCGTCAGCCCGGTTCCGAGGCAGAGCATCCAGAACTCGCGCGCAATGATCGCCTCGGCGGCAATGCCGGCCCCGACCGCACCCGCCAGCGCGCCGAGCAAGAATCCCGTCCGTCGGCCAAAGTGCTGCATAACCGCGGACATCAGCGGCGCGCCCAGCATGGATCCGCCCAACAGCAGCGAAATCGGCAGCGTCGCGAGCGCATCATTCTCGGCCAGTAAGGCTCCGGCGAGCCCCCCCAGGATCAGATGCACGGGAAGCTGCGCGCCCAGCACCGATTGCGCCCAAAACAGGATACCGACAACGCGGACCATGCGCCGATCGCCCAAGGGGGCGCCCTCGGTCGGGACAGGCGCTGGCCGTGCGGGCTGCTCGGGCTGTGCGGGCTGGTCTATCGACGCCATGGGTTTGTCCCCGTCCCTTACGGAGACCCGAGAAAACACCAGCGCGCCCCCGAACGAAAGGCTGAATGATGCCGCGGCGGGGGACGGCGCCGCTCTGGACCGCCGCCCTAGACGGCCGGGCGGGGACCGAGCGCGCCAGGCCGGGCCTCGCGCGCCATCTGGTCCAGCACACCATTGACGAATTTGGCCTCTTTGCCCTCGGCGAAAAAGGCTTTGGCAACATCGAGATATTCGCCAATCGTGACCTTTGGCGGAATGTCGGGCCGGGCCAGCAGCTCATGCCCCGCGGCACGAAACACCGCGCGCAAAGTCGGATCGATGCGGCCGAGCGGCCAGCGCTCGACCAAGGCTCGGTTGGTCAGTTTGTCGATGCGGGCCTGGTCGCCGACCACACCCTCCAGAATGTCGCGAAACAGATCGATATCGGCATCGTGGTACTGCGCGCCCTCAATCTCGGCGCCGATGCGATGGGACTCGAACTCTTGGCGCACGGCGCGCCAATCGGCCCCGGACACCTCGAGTTGGTAGAGCGCCTGAACGGCCGCCAGCCGCGCGGCCGAGCGCGCCTGGTTGGCCTTGGTTCGGGAGGGGTCCGCCATCACGCGGTCCGCGACAGGCCAGCGGCCGTCAGCAGGCCGTCTTCGGGTGAGGCAGGTCCCACCGGCCCCCGGCCCGGCACAAAGCGCCGCGCCAGCGCCACCAGATGCACCGCCGCCTCGGCCGCGCCGCCGCCCTTGTCCTGGCGTGCGGGATCGGCGCGGTCCTCAGCCTGGGCCAATGTCTCGCAGGTCAGGATGCCGTTACCGATGCAGAGCCCGCGATCCGTGCCGAGCAGGGTCAGGCCCCGGGCGCTCTCCTCACAGACGGTCTCGTAATGGGTGGTCTCGCCGCGGATCACGCTGCCGAGCGCCACATAGCCCTCATAGCGCCCGGTCTCAGAAGCAAGCCGGATCGCCGGAGCGATCTCGAGCGCGCCCGGCACCTCGATCACGTCATAGCCGGCACGCGCCCGGTCGAGTGCCGCCTTGGCCCCGGTCAGCTGCATGGCCGCGATCTCGGCATAATAGGGCGCGCGGACGATCAACAGCCGTGCGGGCGGATCAAACTCGGGCAGGCTCAGACTTTTGGAGGTGCCGGCCATCTCAGCCTCCCGCGCTCGACAGCGGTCGGGTGTCGACGATCTCGATGCCATAGCCCTCGAGCCCCACCACCTTAGGCGCCGGCGAGTTCGTCAGCATCACGAGTTGGGTAACGCCGAGGCTTGAGAGGATCTGCGCACCCACCCCGTACTGCCGCAGTTCTTTGGGTGATGCGCCGCGACCTCGCAGCCGGTCCGAGACCGCCGTCGGTGAAAGATCGCGCAGCAATACGACGGCGCCGCGGCCCTCCTCGGCGATGATCCGCATGGCGTTCGGCACCTGCTGCCAGCGGTCTGGGTTCAGTGCCAGCAGATCCTCGAGCGGGTCGATCACATGCATGCGCACCAAAACGGGTGCGCCGTCATCGATCTTGCCTTTGATGATGGCGAAATGCTCATTCCCATCCGGCGTATCGCGGAAGATGCGCAACCGCCAGTCGCCGCCGATCTCCGAGGTGATCTCGGCCGTGTCGACCTGTTGCACGAGATTGTCGTGGCGCCGGCGATAGGCGATCAGATCCGCAATTGTCCCGATCTTGATGGCATGGCGCTGGGCAAAGGCCACGAGATCCGGCAGCCGGGCCATGGTGCCGTCGTCCTTCATGATCTCGCAGATCACGCCCGAGGGGTTGAGGCCGGCGAGCCGCGCCAGATCAACCGCGGCCTCGGTGTGCCCGGCCCGCACCAGCACCCCGCCTTCGCGCGCCCGCAGGGGAAAGACATGCCCCGGCGTCGCGATATCGGCCGAAGTCGAGGTCGGATCGATGGCCACCGCCACGGTGCGGGCACGATCATGGCTCGAGATGCCGGTGGTCACGCCCTCGCGCGCCTCGATCGAGACGGTGAAGGCGGTCTCGTGCCGGCTCTGGTTCGCCTGGGCCATCATGGGCAAGCCGAGCCGGTCCAGGCTCTGGCCCTCCATGGCCAGACAAATCAGCCCCCGGCCATGCGTGGCCATGAAGGTGATCGCATCGGGTGTAGCCATCTGGGCCGGGATCACCAGATCCCCTTCGTTCTCGCGGTCCTCATAGTCCACCAGGATCACCATGCGGCCGTTGCGGGCATCGTCGATGATCTCGGCGACCGAGGAGATGGCGTCGGTGTAATCGGCGCGCTCGCTCATGGCGCTTCCTTCACTGGTTTGGCCGGGACATAGCGTGCGCTCCGGCGGATTGCCAGAGGGCAGGGGTGCGCGCGGGGCGCGGCAAAGAGGCGATGTCAGCCGGTCTCGGCCAGCCGCGCCACATAGCGGGCCATGACATCGATCTCGAGGTTCAGGCGCCCGCCGACACCCGCCTCGCCGAGCGACGTGACCGTCCAGGTGTGCGGGATGATGTTGACCCCAAAGCGTGTGGCCTCGGCCGTGTCCTCGACCTCATTGACCGTCAGCGAGATCCCGTCGAGGGCCACGGAGCCCTTGCTGGCGATGAACCGCCCCAGCGCCCGGGGCGCCTCGATGACCAGGCGGTGCGAGCCGCCCTCGGGCCGGATCTCGCGGATCACCGCCATCCCGTCCACATGGCCCGAGACGATGTGCCCGCCGAGCTCGTCTCCAACCCGCAAGGCGGATTCGAGGTTCACCGCCGTTCCCTCGGCCCAGGCGCCGAGCGTCGTGCGCTCGCAGGTCTCGCCGGAGGCCTCGACGGCAAACCAGCTTTGGCCATTGGCGGTGCCGGCCTCGACGGCCGTGAGGCAGACCCCGTTGCAGGCGATGGATGCGCCGATCGGGATCTCGGCGGCCGGTCGCATACAGGTGATCTCGAGCCGGCGGTCGCCCGAGGCAGAGACGGCTTGGACGTCGCGCACGCGGCCC
>JBCCZI010000085.1:0-20105 GCA_039187815.1 Pseudomonadota bacterium
CCCCCTCCCAGGCAGGCGCGCACGGCCCCGCACGCCATCACCACACCCCCAGGATCCATGCAAAAGCAAACACTCCCCTACAAACCACCAATCCAGCCCCCTCAACGCCTCAACCAAAAAACACAGACAACAAACTCCAGGTCGAGCATCTACACCAAGGCATTTCACACGGTGCAGCACTCGATCAACGATACCAATCATAGCCTGATCGCCTAGGCGCTGGTGGTGGCAGCGCTGTTCTGGCATCGCCTAGATGCGGGCACGCGTGCCCGGCTCGATCAGATCATCCAAGAGGTCACGCATGAGTACAACGGCCTGGCCTTCCAGACAGATGAGGGCAACCGCGCGCGGGTGGTCGCCAGCGGCGTACCGGTGATCGCGGCCGACGCAACGGCCGGGCAAGGCTGGGTAGATCCGCTCCGCCCGGTTCGCGCACAGTTCGCCGATCAGATCGGGCCGCGGCTGTTGGGGGCGGCCGGCAGCTGATGCCACCGGCCCCGCCCAAACATCAGGCGGCGCCGTGGCCGCCGCCTCCAGGCGTCTCCATGACAAAGACGTCGCCGGCGGCCATCTCGGCGGCGTCGTTGCCGGCCAAGGGCACGCGCGTCCCATCGGCCCGCTCGACCGCGTTCCAGCCACAGGCGCCGTCGCCGCCGCCCGCCATGCCCCGGGGCGGCACCACCCGGTGCGAGCTGAGCACCGTGGCCGTCACCGGCTCGATAAAGCGCAGCCGCCGATGGATGCCGTCTCCGCCCTGCTGCGCTCCTGCCCCGCCCGAGCCGCGACGGATGGCAAAGGCCTCGAGCCGCACGGGAAACCGGGTCTCCAGCACCTCGGGATCGGTCATGCGCGTGTTCGTCATATGCGAGTGCACCGCACTGGCACCGTCAAAGCCCGGCCCGGCCCCGCAGCCACCACAGATCGTCTCGTAATTCTGGAAGCGCTCATTGCCCCAGACAAAGTTGTTCATGGTGGCCTGGCTGCCCGCGACCACCCCCAGCGCGCCATAAAGCGCATCGGCGATGGACTGGCTCACCTCGGTGTTGCCGGCGATCACGGCGGCCGGGTAGCGCGGGTTGATCATGCTCCCCTCGGGCGCAATGATCCTGAGAGGCTTCAAACATCCCTCGTTCAGCGGGATCTCGGCCCCCACCAGGGTGCGGAAGACATAGAGCACCACGGCCCGGGCCACCGCGAGGGGCGCGTTGTAGTTGCCCTCTTGCTGCGCGCTGGTCCCGGTGAAGTCGATCACCGCTTCGCGCGCGGCCCGGTCGACGCGGATGTCGACCACGATCTCGGCCCCGGTGTCGAGCGCATAGCGGTTCTGCCCATCGGTCATCGCCCCCAGCACACGGCGCACGCTCTCCTCGGCATTGTCCTGCACATGGCCCATATAGGCCTGGACCGCGGCCAGCCCGAAGGTCTCGATCATCCGACGGACCTCCCGCGCGCCGGTCTCGTTGGCGGCAATCTGGGCGCCAAGATCGATCAGGTTCTCCTCGATGTTGCGGCAAGGATAGCGACCCGAGGCAAGCAGCGCGCGGGTCTCGGCCTCGCGCAGCTTGCCCTGTTCGACCAGCAGGAAATTGTCGATCAGGACCCCTTCCTCCTCGATATGGCGGCTATCCGGCGGGGCCGAGCCCGGGGTGCGCCCGCCAATATCCGCATGGTGCCCGCGCGAGCCGACCCAGAACAGCACCTCGGCGCCGTCCACATCGAAGACCGGCGTGATCACCGTGACATCCGGCAAATGGGTGCCGCCATTGAAGGGTGCGTTCAGCATAAAGACATCGCCCGGGCGGATGCCCCCCTGGTTCTGCTCGATCACCGTCCGTACGCTCTCGCCCATCGAGCCGAGATGCACCGGCACATGGGGCGCATTGGCCACCAGCCCGCCCGCCGCATCGAAGAGCGCACAGGAGAAATCCAACCGCTCCTTGATGTTCACGGAATAGGCGGTGTTGGCCAGCGTCGCGCCCATTTGCTCGGCGATCGACATGAAGAGGTTGTTGAACACCTCGAGCAGGATCGGGTCTGCGGCCGTGCCGATGGCCTGTTGGAGCGGGCGCGGCACGGCGCGGGTCAGCACCAGATTGCCATGGGTGTCGAGTTCGCCCTGCCAGCCGGGCTCGATCACGTTCGTGCCCGTGGGCTCGGTCACGATGGCGGGGCCGACGATCCGTTGCCCAGGCGACAGCGCCGCGCGGTCATAGAGCGGGGCGGTGTGCTCAGCGCCCCCTGAGGTGATGGTAAGGGTCGCCCGCGCACCCGTTGCCGCTTCGCTCGGCGGCGATGTGGTCACGGAGACCTGGCCCGCGCCGCCCACCGCCTCGGCCGTCAGTGCCTCGATCAGCAGATCACGCTGCCCGGCCGAGAAGCCATAGCGGGCTTGGTGCGCGGCATCGAAGCGGGCGCGCATCTCAGCCTCGGTTCCAAAGCCGACCTCGAGCGGGACCGTCGAGCCCGGATAGCGCAGATGCGCCCGCGCCAATGTCTCGATCTGATCGGGAGCGACCCCTTGGGCACGAACCTCGGCCTCGGCCTCGGCGCGCATCTCGGCGAGCGCTGCCTCGGCCGCCGCCCTGTCGCCCACGGGCCGGTCGAGCTGGCGTTGACGCAGCGCCCGGATCTCGGCCAGCCCCATGCCGTAGGCCGACAGCACGCCGGCAAAGGGGTGGAGGAACACCCGCTCCATCCCCAGCGCGTCGGCCACCAGACAGGCATGCTGCCCGCCCGCTCCGCCGAAACAGTTGAGCGTATAGCGCGTCACGTCATAGCCGCGCTGGACCGAGATCTTCTTGATCGCGTTGGCCATGTTCTCGACCGCGATGCGCAGGAACCCCTCGGCGATCTCGGTCTCAGCCATGCGGGGCTGCCCGGTCTCTGCGGCGATGCGGTCGGCGAGCGCGGCAAACCCGGCTCGCACGGCCGCGACATCCAGGGGCTGGTCGCTCCCAGGCCCGAAGACGCGCGGAAAATGGTCGGGGTTCAGCTTACCGAGCAGGACGTTGCAATCGGTGACCGTCAGCGGCCCGCCGCGGCGATAGCAGGCCGGCCCGGGATTGGCGCCCGCGCTCTCGGGCCCCACCTGGAAGCGGCCATCGCGAAAGGACAGGATCGAGCCACCCCCCGCCGCCACCGTGTGAATGTGCATCATGGGCGCGCGCATGCGGACCCCGGCGACCTCGGTCTCGAGGCTGCGCTCGTATTCTCCGGCGAAATGGCAGACATCGGTCGAGGTGCCGCCCATATCGAAGCCGATCAGGCGGTCATGGCCCGCGAGGCCGGCGGTCTTGACCATGCCGACCACGCCGCCCGCGGGACCCGAGAGGATCGCGTCCTTGCCCTGGAACAGCCGCGCATCGGTCAGCCCGCCCGAGGATTGCATGAACAGCAGCCGCGGGCCTTCGCCGGCGCCCAAGGCGATCTCGACCCGGTCCACATAACGCCGCAGGATCGGCGACAGATAGGCGTCCACCACGGTGGTGTCCCCGCGCGACACGAGCTTGATCAGCGGGCTGGTGCCGTGGGAGGTCGAGATCTGGGTGAAGCCGGCCTCGGCCGCCAGCGCCGCCGCGCGCGCCTCGTGCGCCGGGTTGCGGTAGCCATGCATGAAGGCGATGGCCACGGCACGGATGCCGGCGCCATGGGCCTCGGCCAGCGCGGCCCGCACCGCCGCCTCGTCAAGCGCGGTCACCACGGCCCCCTCGGCATCGAGCCGCTCGGGCACCTCTGCGACGCGCTCATAGAGCATCTCGGGCAGCCGGATATCCAGATCGAAAAGGCGCGGGCGGTTCTGGTAGCCGATGCGGAGCAGATCGCCAAAACCCTGGGTGATCAACAGCAGAACCCGATCGCCCTTGCGCTCGAGCAGCGCGTTGGTGGCGACGGTCGTGCCCATTTTGACCGCACCGATCGTGCGGGGCGGGATGGGCGCGCCGGGCGGCAGCTCCAACAACTGCCGGATGCCCTCGACCGCGGCGTCCTCATAGGCCTCGGGGTTCTCGGACAACAGCTTGTGGGTCGCGAGGCTCCCATCGGGGCGCTCGGCCACGATATCGGTGAAGGTGCCACCGCGATCGATCCAGAATTGCCACATGGCACACCTCTCCTGTTGGCAGCCGTCCGCGGCGCCGATTTCGGGGTCAGTAAACGAGCGACGGAAGCCAGAGCGCGATGCCGGGGAAGGCCATCAGCAACGCGATCATGGCGAACATCGCCAACACGAAGGGCAGCGCGCCGACCATCACATCCGTCAGCGCGCCGCGGGGTCGAATGCCCTGCACGACATAGAGATTGATGCCAATGGGCGGGGTGATCAGCGCGGTCTCAAGCAGCACCATCAGCAGGATGCCGAACCAGACCGGGTCATAGCCGAGTGCGATCACGATCGGGGTCACCAGCGGGGCCGTGGTCAGCAGCATGGACAGCGTCTCCATGAAGCAGCCGAGGATCACCAGGAAGCCCACGATCAGCAGCATGGTCTCGAGCGGGCTGAGCCCGAGCCCCGTGATGAACTCGGTCAGCATATGGGTGAGCCCGATGACCGAGAGCACGAAGTTCAGGAACACCGCGGCCAGGATGATCAGCATGATCATGGCCGTGGTGCGCATGGTGCCCTCGATGGCCGCGCGCAGCATCCCGATGGTCAGCGTGCGGTTCGAGGCGGCCAGGATCATCGCCGCGACCACGCCGAGCGAGGCGGCCTCGGTTGGGGTCGCCAGCCCCGCATAGATCGAGCCGACGACCACCAAAAAGATCCCGATCGGTGGCAACAGGGCGGGCAGCGCGCGCACCCGCTGGCCCCAGTCGACGGTCACCCGCTCGCCGCCCCAGGCAGGCCGCGCCAGGCAGGCCAGGATCACCGTCACCATGAACAGCCCGGCGAGCATGAGCCCCGGCAGGAAACCCGCCAGATAGAGCTCGGGCACCGAGGTGTCGGTCAGCAAGCCATAGAGGATGAGGTTGATCGAGGGCGGGATCAGGATCCCAAGTGTGCCACCGGCCGCAATGGTGCCGAGGAACAGCCGCTCGTTATAGCCGCGGCGCTCAATCTGGGGCAGCGCCACGGTGCCGATGGTCGCCGCGGTGGCAACCGACGAGCCGGAGGTCGCGGCAAACAGCGCCGAGGAGCCGACATTCGAGTGCATCAGCCCGCCCGGCAGCCAGCCCAGCCATTTGACGATGCCGTCATACATCCGCTCGGTGATGCCGGCGCGCAGCAGGATCTCGCCCAGCAGCACGAACATCGGGATGGCCACCAGCAGGAAGTCGGTGCCGGTCTGCCAGACCATATCGCCGAGCGCGCGGTGGAGCGGCATCGGGCTTTCAAGGTACTGGAGCGTCAGCCCCAACCAGCCGAGCGCGGCCGCCACCGGCACCGCCGCTGCAATCAGCGCCAGCAGAATGAGAAGCGTTTTGGAGAGCATCAGACCGTCTCGTCTTCGATCTGTTGTTCGAGGCTCTTGATCCCGACCAGGGCGCTCGCGCCCTCGGCATCGCCGCGCAGGTGACGCAGAACGGCGCCCACGAACAGCAGCACACCGCAGGCGACGAACAGCATCCAGCCGATCAGCCAGGGGATCTGTGGGATGGCCAGTGGGGTGCGCAGCGGTGTGATCGACCGCGAGCCATGGGTCAGCGTGTCGCCCACCATCTGCCAGCCCATCCAGGCGACAATCGCCGCAAAGCCGGTCAGGAGCGCGAGGCCGAGCAGATCCGCCGCAAACCGTAGGCTCTTTGGCAACAGGCCATAGAGCGCATCGACCCGGATATGCGCCCGCTCGAATAGCGCATAAGAGAAGGCCAGCGCGGTGGCCACAGCGAAGGCATAGCCCGAGATCTCATCCGCCCCGCCGATCGAGACATTGGCGAACTTGCGCAGGAAAACCTCTGCCGTCACCAGCAACGCCGAGCCGATCAGCAGCACACCGCCGATCCAGACGAGCCAGCGACTGAGAGAGTGGGAGAAGCGGATCACGCGGTCCATTGGTCGGTCTCCGGGCGGAGGCCCCCAGGGCACGGGCGTGCCCTGGGAACACTGTCATCACTTGGCCGCAGCGCTCAGGCCGAGGATCGACCCAACGGTGGCATTCCAGTTGTCGGCGCACTCATCCCCGCACCGCTCGGCCCAACGCTTGAGCACCACCTCGTTGGCGATCTTGTCGCGGGCGGCCAGATCCGCCTCCGACGGCTCGATCAGCACCATGGCACCCGGCTCGCCGATCTCGCAAGCCCCGCCGGTGATGCAGGAGATCGCGACCTCGTCCTCGGTCGCGGTTTCCTCCCACATGGCATCGGTCAGCGCGTCGAGCTCCTTGGTCAGCATGGCCTGCTGATCGGCCGACATGGCGTTCCACTTGTCCATGTTCATGGCGCCAAAGGCGAGGCCCCAGCCGACGCGCAGCGTGTAGGCATGGGTCGCGACTTGGTGCCATTTCGCCTTATAGGCCGACATGGTGCCGGTGATGCCGCAATCCACGACCCCTTTCTCCAGCGCCGGGATGACCTCGGCGAAGGGCACGGTGACCGAGGTGCCGCCGGCCCCCTCGACGAAATCGCCGAGCGTGGTGGCATAGACCCGGATCTTCTTGCCCTCGAGGTCTGCGATGCCGTTCACCTCACCTCGGCACCACAGCGTCTGGCTGGGGAAGGGATAGAGCTGCAGAAGCTTGGCGTTGTAGATTTCCTCGAACGCTTTCTCGAGCGTCGGGAAATAGGCCTCGGCCACTTTGCGCTGGGTCTCGATGTCCTGGGTGACAGACGAGAGATCGCCGCCCTCGAAGATCGCGTTCTCGGCGGCCACATAGCCCGGCAAGCCATAGGCATAGTCGAACACGCCGAGCTTCACGAGGCGCATGATCTCAAAGCCCTTCAGGCCAAGCTCGGTCTGGGGTTTCATATCGCCCACGATGGCGCCGTCCGAGGTGGACGAGATGTGCTCGTTCCAGAACGGCCCCTCGTGTTTCTGATAGTTTGTCAGGCTGCCCCAGGTGCCGACGCCCTTGATGACGACGGGCTGGTCGGCCAGGGCCGGCGTTGCAAGGGCGAAGGCCGCAGCGGCCAGAAGGCGTGTGGGTGTCATGGATCTCTCCTGTTGGTGTTTTTGGATTAGAACAAAGGCGTTGCAGCCATCTCGTCGGTATCGGCGATCAGCATGCGGCCGGGGCGATGGGTGATCACCAGCGGCAGGTCGGCGTCGGCGAGGGCGTTTTCGAGCGCGTTCTGCGGGGTAACACCGCAGGCCCAAAAGACCGGAACCTCTCCGGGTCCGGGCAGGATCGTGTCACCCCAATCGGGGCGCGCGAGATCGGCGATCCCGAGGGCTGCCGGATCACCCGCATGAACCGGCGCGCCATGGGCTTGCGGATAGCGGGCCGAGACCGTCTGAGCCTCGGCCACGCGCTCGGCGGGGATCGGGCGCATCGAGACCACAAGCCCGCCACGGAACGGGCCCGAGGGCGTCGTCTCGACCGCCGTGCGGTACATCGGCACCGTGAGGTTGCGCTCGATATGGGGCAGCATGAAGCCAGCCTCGATCAGCGCGCGCTCGAAGGTGAACGAGCAGCCGATGGCAAAGCCCACCATCTCGCCAGTCCACAGATCGCGGATGTCATGGGTGTGGCGCACTGGCTGCCCGCGTGTGTGGATCGCATAGGCCGGCACATCGGTGCGCAGATCGATGCCCTCGCCGAGGCCACGGATGATCGGATCGCCCGGTTCGGTCATCGCCACCAGGGGACAGGGCTTGGGATTGGCTTCGCAGAAACCGCGGAAGGCCTCAGCCTCAGCCCGCGCCATGATCACCAAGTTGCATTGGAGCCGGCCTGGTGCTAATCCTGCCGTATGACCGCGATAGGCACCGGTCCGGATCGCGCCGCGGACCTCGGTCAGGCTGGCGCAACGCAGGCTGTTATAGTCGCTGCCATCACGCGTCGCCGTTCGTGTGGTTGTCTCGATTTGCTGCGGATCCATCGCTGCCTCCAAAACGCCGTTCCGACCAGAATGACTGCTTTGCCCGATCAGGTAAAATCGTAAATTTTTCTCGCCTTTGATATATTCTATTGATCACTCGCCCAGGCAAGCGCCACCTCCTGGGCCGTTGTCGCCGCCGCGCGGGTCAGGAAGTTCGGCGGGTCCGAGACATAGGACGCCGTGAAGGCCAGCGCGTTGGGTGTCCAGCCAGGCTCGAGCCGCCGCAGCCGCCCCGCCGCAACCTCTGCGCGCATGACCACATCGGGCAGCGCTCCGACGCCGATGCCATCGCGCACCATCTGCTGGCACGCCGAGAGCGAGGCGGATGGAAAGAGCCGGCAGGCCGGGCCATAGCGCACCAACAGCTCGCGGCGCAGTTCGGAATGCGGCCGGGTGTTGCGGGCGAAGGTGATCACCGGGTGCGCCGCCAGCACCGCCTCGGCCGGGTGGTCGGCCACCAGATCGGGTGTGGCATAAAAGCCCACATCGACGCTCGGCAGCCCGAGGTTCACCACCGTGTACTCCGAGACCGGCCCCATCAGCAGCGCCAGATCCAAGGCTCGGTTCAACAGCGACTCGCGCAGCACGACCGAGACATCGACCGTGAGCTCGATATCCAGCCGCGGATGCGTCCGGTTCAGCGCCGCGATATAGCGCGGCAGCCAGGCGTGCACGATGGTCTCGGAGACGCCAAGGCGAAGGCGGGCCTCGATCGACGAGCGATCGGCGATGGTGTCGGCCACGGTGTCGAGGATCTGGACGATCTGCTCCACATGGACCAGCAGCTGGCGCCCGGGGCCGGTGAGCCTTATCCCCCCAGCCCCGCGCTCGATCAGCTGGGTACCGAGCCGCAGCTCCAGCGCCGAAATCCGTGCCGAGATCGCCGGCTGCGAGGTGTTCAGCCGCTCGGCCGCCCGCCGGAACCCGCCGAGGCGGGCAACCCAGTAAAGCGTCGTCAGCTGTGTCAGGTTCAAGTCCATCCGGCCCCCGGATTCGCATCAACATTCTTGCCAGCCTACGCCGATTGGGGCAGCGTTTGGGTTCCCCAAAGGTCGTTCAGTGCGCTTACCGACCGCTCAGCAGGGACAACACGGAGGACATCACACCATGACGTTCAAGCTCAAGACCCTCGCCGCACCCTTGGTCGCCGTCGCGATCGGCGCCGGCATGGTCGGTGCGGCCGCCGCTCAGGACATGAAGTTCTGGCGCATCGGCACCGGCGGTGCGGGCGGCACCTATTTCCCGATCGGCGGGCTGATCGCCAACGCGATCTCGAATCCGCCGGGCTCGCGCCCCTGCGACAAAGGCGGCTCGTGCGGTGTGCCGGGCCTGGTGGCCATCGCCGTCTCGACCAACGCCTCGGTCGCGAACGTGAACGCGATCAACGCCGGACAGCTCGACGCGGGCCTGGCCGGTGCCCAGTCCGTCACCCAGGGCTATGAGGGCAAGGGCAAGTTCGACGGCAACCCCAAGGAGAAGATCCGGGTCATCGCCAACCTCTATCCCGAGGACATGCACCTGGTGACGCCCAAGGGCAGCACGCTGTCGAGCCTGAAGGACCTGGCCGGCAAGCGCGTGGGCGTGGCCGCCGCGGGTTCGGGCACCCAGGTCTCGGTGCGCATGATCCTCGAGCACTATGACATCAAGGCGGATGAGTACGAGCTCGGCCTCAGCCAGTCGGCCCAGCGCCTGGCGGACGGTCAGCTGGATGCGTTCTTCTATGCAGGCGGCACGCCCTTTGCCGCGCTGATCCAGCTTGGCTCGACCAAGGGCTTCGAACTCTACACCTTCTCGGATGACGAGCGCAAAGAGATCAACGCGATCATTCCCTATTATGTCGAGAGCATGATCCCCGCCGGCACCTATGAGACCATCACCTATGATGTGCCGACCGTGGCGGTGAACGGCCAGTTGATCACCTCGGCCGATCAGCCGGATGATCTGGTCTATGACATCACCAAAGCGCTTTGGAACGAGAACACGCGCAAGCTGCTGGACAAAGGCCACGCCAAGGGCAAGGCGATCCGTGCAGAGACGGCGCTGAAGGGCGTGCTGATCCCGCTGCATCCGGGCGCCGAGAAGTTCTACAAAGAGGCCGGGCTGCTCGAGTGAGCCTGGCCGACGACCGGGCCGGCTCCCGCGGGGGCCGGCCTTTCTGATGGGCTGGTACGGCGAGGGGTGGCCATGGCCGAGTACGATGTGAAGACCGCCGAGGCGCTCGAGCGCAAATACGACACCGCGCTGCAGACCCGCTATATCGCGCCGTGGCTGTCCACCTTCGTCTATGTCTTCTCGGTCTTCTATGCGGGGTATCACTATATCACAGCGGGGCTCGGCGTGCCGGTCGACTACTGGCACATGGGCTGGCACATGTCGGGCGTCATCCTGCTGGTGTTCATCGGGTTTCCGGCCTTCCGCTCGGCCGATGCCATGGAGCCGAACGCGCCGGCCTGGTGGCGCTTTGGCCAGGTGCCGATTTGGGACTGGGTGCTGATCCTGCTCGGCATCGCCGGAGCGCTCTATATCGGTGTGACCTGGTACGAGATCTCGTTCAGCTTCCTCGGAGGCCAGTACACCCTGCCCGAACAGGTGCTGCGCCAGGGAGACCCCGCCACCATCGACATCGTCATGGGCACGATCCTGATCTTTGTGCTGCTCGAAGCGGTGCGGCGCACGCTCGGCATCGTCGTGCCGATCATCATCATCATCTTCACCGGCTATGCGGTCTTTGGGCCGTATATGCCGCTCCAGATCCTTATGCATCCCGGGATCTCCTGGGCCCAGTACATCAACAACATGTACTTCCCGGCCGAAGGGATTTTTGGCGTCACGCTGTGGATCGTCTCGACGGTGGTGTTCCACTTCGTGCTGTTCGGCGTGCTCGCGCAGCGCATGGGGCTGGGGCAGTTCTTTGTCGACATCGCCGCCGTGATCGCCGGGCGCTATACGGGCGGGCTGGCCAAGGTGTCGGTGGTGTCCTCGGCCTTTTTCGGGACGATCAGCGGGTCGAGCATCGCCAACACGGTCTCGACCGGCTCGCTGACCATCCCCAACATGAAGCGCATGGGCTATCCGGGGCACCTGGCGGGCGGGGTCGAGGCGGCCTCATCGGCCGGCGGCCAGATCACCCCGCCGATCATGGGGGCTGCGGCGTTTGTGATGGCCGAGTTCCTGGAGGTCCCCTACACCACCGTGGTGCTGGCCGCCCTGGTGCCGGCGATCATGCATTATGTGGGCGTGCTCTCGATCGTGCACTTCCAGGCCCGTCGGCTGGGGCTGAAGGGCATGCCGGCCGAGGACATCCCGCGTTTTTGGATGGTCATCAAGCGCGGCTGGCCGACCGCGATCCCGCTCGCCGTGCTGATCTATGTGCTGTTCTCGGGCTACTCGCCCCATATGGCGGCGTTCTGGGGGATCTCCTCGGCGCTTGCGATCGGCTTCCTGAACCCCATGCACCGGATCGGCCTGCGCGATGTCTTCGACGGCTGCGTGCTGGGCGTGAAGTACGCGCTGGCGGTCGGCGCGGTCTGTGCCGCCATCGGCATCGTGGTGGGCGTGGTGAACTCGACGGGGCTCGGCTTCCGCCTTGGCTTCATGGTGACCAACAGTGCGCGCAGCATCGCCGAAGGGATCCTGCCCGCCATCGACTGGTTCCCGCTGGCCAACTTCGATCTCGAGGCGATCACGCTCTTTGTCTCGCTGATGCTGATCGCGGTGACCTGTATCCTGATGGGTGCGGGGCTGCCGACGACGGCGCTCTATATTATGCTGGCAACCGTGGCGCAGCCCGCCCTCGGGAACCTCGGGGTGCCGCCGCTGGCGAGCCATCTGTTCGTGCTCTACTATGGCGTGATCTCCGAGATCACACCCCCGGTCTGCGCCTCGGCCTATGCGGCGGCGGGGATCGCGGGGGCCAATCCGTTCCGAACCGGGCTCTCGGCCTTCAGCCTCGGCATCGCCAAGCTGATGGTACCCATGGTCTTTGTATACTCGCCGGCCATGCTGATTGTGGTCGAGGGGCACTTCACCTGGGCCGAGTTCCTCGAGACCACGATCTCCTGCGCCATCGGTGTGTTCATGCTGGCGACCTCGGTGGCGGGCTTCTTCCTGGCGCCCATGCCGGGGGTGATCCGCGCGGCGATGGCGCTGGCCGGCGTGCTGCTGGTGGCGCCGGGGATGAGCAGCGATCTCTATGCGCTGGCGGTCCTTGCGCCGGTGCTGCTGCAGCAGGTGCTGGCCCGCAAACGCGAGGCGGGTGAGCCGAGCCCCCGGGCCGGCGAGTGACGCCCGACGTCACGGTTCTGGGCGCGGGTGCGGTCGGCATCGCCACCGCGCTGTCGCTGGTCGAGGGCGGGGCGAGCGTTGAGGTGCTCGACCGCGACCCGCCCGCCGCCGGAGCCTCCCATGGCAATGCCGGCGTGATCTCGCCCTGGACTTGCGTGCCGCAATCGCTGCCAGGCCTGTGGCGTTCAGTGCCGCGCTGGCTGCTGGACCCGGACGGCCCGCTGGTCCTGCGCCCCCGCCATGCGCTGCGCTTCCTGCCCTGGGCGTGGCGGTTCCTGCGCGCAGGCCAGCCGGACCGGCTGCCGGCCATCGCCGATGCGATGCACGCGCTCTCGCGCCCCAGCGTCGATCTCTATCGCCAGAACCTCGCCGGCACGGGGGCCGAGCACCTGGTGCGCGACGCCTGCTATTTGCACGTGTTTCGCTCGGGCGCACCCAATCTCGACGCGCCGGCCTGGCGGCTGCGGGCCGAGCGGGGCGTGCCGATGCGCGCGGTCTCGGGCGCCGAGCTGACCGAGATCGAGCCCGAGCTCGCCCCCGGCGCCCGCGCCGTGCTCATCGAGGGCCAGGCCCGCGCCATGGACCCCGGCGCGATCGGCCGCACCATCGCGAACAAGGCCGAGGCGATGGGCGCGGTCTTTCTCCGCCGCCAGGTTCAGGCGATCCATCCGGGTGCCGAGCGCGGCTGGACCCTGGCCACCGATCAGGGCCCGCATGCCGCGCGCCATCTGGTGCTGGCCGCGGGGGCCTGGTCGGCACGGCTGCTCGCGCCGCTCGGCATCCGCCTGCCGCTCGAGGCCGAGCGCGGTTATCACCTGGTGCTCAAGGACCCAGGCATCGAGATCCGCCACTCGATCATGGATGTAGACGGCAAATTCGTCGCCAGCGGCATGGAGGCGGGTCTGCGCTGTGCCGGCACGGCCGAGTTCGGCGGGCTGGACGCCAAGCCGACCATGCGCCGCGCCACCATGCTGGCGCGCGCCGCCCGCCAGCTGTTCCCGCGCCTGCGCGAGGGTGAGGTCGAGACATGGTCCGGCATCCGCCCCTCCTTCCCCGATAGTCTGCCCTGCATCGGGCCCGTTGAGGGGTTGCGCGATCTGACGCTCGCCTTCGGGCACAGCCATTACGGATTTGGCATGGCGCCGGCGACCGGGCGCATCGCAGCGGGGCTGGCGCGCGGGCAGAGGCCCAATATCGACCTTGCCCCCTACAGCGCCGCGCGCTTTGCATGACCGAGATCGCGGTCATCGGCGGGGGGTTGCTCGGCTCGGCCATCGGCTATGGCCTGGCGCGCGCGGGCTGCCAGGTCACCGTGCTGGACGAAGGCGACAGCGCCTTTCGCGCCGCCCGCGGCAATTTCGGGCTGGTCTGGGTGCAGGGCAAAGGGGCGTCCTCGCCCCCCTATGCCGCCTGGACCCGCCGCTCGGCTGCCCTTTGGCCGGACTTCGCCTCCGAGTTGGCGGAACGCACACGGATTGACCTGCAGCTCGCGCAGCCGGGCGGCATCGAGATCTGCCTCTCGGAGGCCGAGTTCGAGGAACGCCGCGCCAAGATGGAGGCGCTCGCCGCCCAAAGCACTGGCTTTGTGTTCGAGATGCTCGGGCGCAACGCACTGGCGCGCGAGATGCCGGGGATCGGGCCTGACGTGGTGGGCGGCTCCTGGTCACCCCATGACGGGCATTGCGATCCGCTGCGGCTGTTGCGGGCGCTGCAGGCTGGGCTCCGAGCCCATGGCGGGGCGCTGTGCACCGAGGCGGGGGTCAGCGCGATCCGGCGCGAGGGCGCGGGCTATCGTCTCCAGGGCCCCGATCTGCATGCCGAGCGCGTAGTGCTGGCCGCCGGTCTCGGCAATGCGGCGCTGGCCCCGCAGATCGGCCTCGCCCAGACTGTGCGCCCGGTCAAAGGCCAGATCCTGGTGACCGAGCGCCTGGCGCCCGTTCTCGACCGCCCCACGACCCATATCCGCCAGACCGGCGATGGCACGGTGATGCTGGGCGACAGCAAGGAGGAGGTGGGCTTTGATGTCTCGAGCACAGCCCCTGTGCTGGCCCAGATCGCGGACCGGGCGCGGCGGACCTTCCCGGCGCTCGCCCAGGCCCGCATCGTGCGGAGCTGGGGCGCGCTCCGGGTGATGACGCCGGACGGGCTGCCAATCTATGACGCCTCGGCGAGCCATCCCGGCTGTTACGCCGTGGCCTGCCATTCCGGGGTGACACTGGCGGCCGCCCATGCACTCGATTTTGCCAAGGCGGTTGCCGCCGGGGCGCTGCCACGGGAGTTGGCCCCGCTGTCGGGGGAGCGGTTCGATGTTCAGGCGGCTTGATCCTCCACCCGAGACAGGGAACGAGACGGGAACCGTGTTTTGGAAGGGCGCGCCGCTCGAGGTCATGCTCGGGCAATCGGTGGCGGCAGCCTTGCTCGAGCATGGCATCTCAACGGTGCGCGAGAGCGCCAAATCCGGCGCGCCCAGGGGGCCTTATTGCCTGATGGGCGCTTGCTTTGAGTGTCTGGTCGAGATCGACGGCATGCCCGGCCGGCAGGCCTGTATGGTGACGGTGCGTGCGGGCATGCGGCTCGCCCCTCAACGCGGCGCCGTCGCATTGGACACGCTGGGGGAATGAGCGCCGCGCGAGACGCCCAGGCCCCCGAAGCCATCATCGTCGGCGCCGGTCCCGCCGGGATGGCCGCCGCCTCGATCCTGGCCGAGGCCGGGGCCGCGGTGCTGCTGCTCGACGAGAACCCGGCCCCCGGCGGGCAGATCTGGCGCGGCGTCGATGCAGCGACGGCCGTGCACCGGTCCCGGCTGGGCGCCGATTATGCCGCCGGGCGCCGCGCCACCCGGCGCCTTGCGGCCAGCGGCGCGCGGCATTTGCCCGGCACGACTGTTTGGCAACTCTCCCCTCTGGTCACCGGCGCCGAGATCGGCTGGACCGATGGCCAGCGCGCGCGCCTTGCGACCGTGCCCGTCGTCATTCTGGCAACCGGCGCGCAAGAGCGGCCGTTTCCCATCGCCGGTTGGACCCTGCCCGGGGTGATGAGCGTGGGCGGCGCGCAAACGCTGCTGAAGTCCTCGAGCCTTGCCGCCGAGGGCGCGGTCTTCGCGGGCACCGGCCCGCTCCTCTATCTGGTCGTGGCCCAGTATCTGGCGGCGGGCGTGCCCGTTGCGGCCGTGCTCGAGACCACGGCGCCTGGGGCGCTGGGACGGGCGGCCTGGAGCGCCCCCGCCGCGCTCCGCCGCCCGGCCCTGCTGGCAAAGGGGCTGCAATGGATTGCGGCGATCCGCCGGGCCGGGGTGCGCCATATCCGCGGGGTGCGCGGGCTGCGGGTGCTGGGCGAGACCGCCGCGACCGGCATCGCTTGGCGCATGGGCGACGGGCGCTGGCGCGAGATCGCCACCGAGCACGTCTTCCTGCATCAGGGCGTCGTGCCCTCGGTCAACCTCTCGATGGCCGCGGGGCTGGCCCATCGCTGGTGTCCGCAGCAGCTTGCCTGGGTGCCGCGCACCGATGCCTGGGGCCAGACCGGATCGCCCGGCCTCTTCGTCGCCGGAGACGGCGCCGGCATCGCCGGATGGCAGGCGGCCGAGGCGCGCGGGGCCGTCGCTGCCCAGGCCGCGCTCGTGCGCCTCGGCCGGCTGTCTCCGGTGCAGGCGCGACTCCGGGCCGCCCCCGATCGCCGGCGTATCGCAGCCGAGGGACGGCTGCGCCCCTTCCTCGATGCCTGGTTCCGTCCGGCCGAAGCCTTTCGCGTGCCGGAGGATCCCGAGACGGTCGTCTGCCGCTGCGAAGAGATCACGGCCGGGGCCTTGCGCGCGGCGATCGCCCAAGGTCTGGCCGGCCCCAACCAGCTCAAAAGCTTCACTCGGGCCGGTATGGGACCCTGCCAGGCGCGGAGCTGCGCGCTCACGCTGCACGAGACCATCGCGCACCAGACCGGGCGCCCGGCGGGACAGATCGAGCCGCTGCGCTTTCGCCCGCCGGTCAAGCCGTTGAGCATCAGCGAGCTGGCCGATATGACCTTTGACGACGGCGCCGGCCATGGCTGAGACGGCCGACATCGCGGTCGTGGGCGGCGGCATCCATGGCTGTTCAGCGGCGCTGCACCTGGCCGCACGGGGATACCGGGTCGTGGTGCTCGAAAAGGACCGGGTGGGCGCCCATGCCTCGGGCGTCAATGCGGGCGGGGTGCGGCGGCTCGGACGCGCGACGGCCGAGGTGCCGCTGGCGGTCGCGGCGGCGGCATACTGGCAGGACATTCGCGGCCTGGTCGACGATGCCTGCGGCCACCGGGTCAGCCGGTATCTGAAGGTGGCGCGGTCCGAGGCCGAGTTGAGCGCTGCCGAGCGCCGGGTCGCCGTGCTGCGCCAACAAGGGTTCACCCATGAGGGTGTGATCGGCCCGGAGGAACTCCGTCGTCTGCTGCCGGCCGCCGCGCCCGACTGCATCGGCGCCTTGCATGTGGAGGGCGACGGCTATGCCAACCCGTTCCGCACCACCGCGGCCTTTCGCCGGCGGGCCGAGCGCCTGGGCGCCCGGGTCTGCGAGGGCACAGCCGTCGGCGCGGTGCGCCGCGAGGGCAGCGGCTGGCGGCTCGAGACCGCGCGCGGAGAGGTGACCGCGGCGGAGATCGTCAACACGGCGGGCGCCTGGGGCGGTGCGCTCGCGGCCCGGCTCGGCGATCGGGTGCCGCTTGAGGCGCATGCGCCCATGTTGGCGGTCACCGCCCCGCTGACGCCTTTGGTCGATGCGGTGGTCGGATCGCTGGGCGCCGCGCTGTCGCTGAAGCAGCTGCCGAACGGCGCCGTGCTGATCGGCGGAGGGGTGCGTGGCCGGGCCGAGCTGGCCAGCGGGCGCACCACGCTCGATCTCCGCGGCCTCGCGCAGTTCCTGGCGACCGCACGGGCGGTGTTTCCGGCCCTCGCCCAGGCGCGGATCGTGCGAAGCTGGGCGGGGATCGAGGGCTACACTCCCGACCATCTGCCGGTGATCGGGCGGGGGACAGCCGAGGGTGTGGTCCATGCCTTTGGCTTCTCGGCCCATGGCTTTCAGCTGGCCCCGGCGGTCGGCGCAATGGTGGCCGATCTGGTCGAGGGCCGCACACCGGCGCTCGATCTGGCCGAATTCGCGCCCGGCCGGTTCAGCGAACCCTCCGGCCTCAGGACTTCACGAAGAGCTGGCGCGGGATCGAGCAGAGCGGCTCGGCAGGCCCGTTTTCGCGGATCAGGATGGTCTCGGTGATCTCGATCCCCCAATGCTCCATCCAGAGGCCGGGCATGAAGTGGAAGGTCATGCCCGGCTCGAGCACGGTGGTGTCCTCGGGACGGATCGAGATCGTGCGCTCGCCCCAATCGGGCGGATAGGAGAGGCCCACGGGATAGCCGGCGCGGGCCTTGCGCTCGATGCCCGCCTTGGCCAGCGCCGCGTTCAGCGCCTCGGCGATGTCGCAGGCGCGGTTGCCGGCACGGGCGCGCTCGAGCCCCGCCTCGACGCCCTCGACCAGCGCCTCGGCCGCGGCGGCAAAGGCAGGCGGCGGCGTGCCGAGAAACACCGTGCGGCAGAGCGGCACGTGATAGCGGTGATGGCAGCCCGAGAGCTCAAAGAACGTCGCCTCGCCCGAGCGGAGCGGCCGGCCGTCCCAGGTGAGATGCGAGGCGGCGGCGTCCGATCCGCTCGGCAAAAGCGGCACGATCGCCGGGTAGTCGCCCCAAACCCCCTCGACCCCGCGATAGCTGGCCGCAGCGATCTCGGCGACCAAGTGGTTCTTGGGCACCCCGGGCTCGGCGCGTTCGATGGCCA
Source organism: Pseudomonadota bacterium (assembly GCA_039187815.1). Lineage (GTDB taxonomy): Bacteria > Pseudomonadota > Alphaproteobacteria > Rhodobacterales > Rhodobacteraceae > Thermohalobaculum. The sequence continues at coordinate 18,054 of JBCCZI010000085.1, forward strand.
GGGTGACGATGTGATCGGTGATCGCCGCGGCCTTGCGCATCACCGCCAGCTCCTCGGCGGATTTGACCGTGCGCTGGCGGTTCACGAGGCCCGTGGCGTCGACCAGCCGGTCCGCCCCCAGCGCCTCGGCCAGCACCGCATGGGCTCGGGCGGAGTAGTAGTAGTTGTCCATCTCGACCCCGATCCGCGCGGGCGGCGCGGCGCGGGCGGCCAACTGCCCGGCCAGATCCTCCATCGGATGGATCTCGGCGCTCTGGACATAGCGCTCGTCATAGGGAGCCACGCAATCGGGCGCCATCCAGACGGTACGAAGCGCCCCTTGGGCATCCTGGGCCCGGCCCCACCACAGCGGGTCGCCGCCGAGCCCCAGCACAAGCCCTTGGTGCACATAGAAAGACCAGCCATCATAGCCCGTCAGCCAGGCCATGTTCGAGGGATCGCTGACCAGCAGCAACTCGATGCCCAACGCCTCCATGGCCGCACGCGTCAGCGCAAGGCGGCGGTCGTATTCGGCGGGGGTGAAGGGCGCCTTGGCCATGGGGGTCTCCTCTGCGGCTGAGGCCAAGCGTCCTGGGGACGGGGCGCTTCGTCAATCCTCGATGATGGTCCCCGGTTCTTGAATGCGGGACGGGGCCACGGACCCGGCCCGGGCGTCCCGCTCTGGGCCAGGATCCGCTAATGGGATGTGCCGGCTGCTTCCCCCGAGCGGGTGAGCCTGAGAGGGCGAGATCCTTTGATCAGGAGAAGCCGCTGTGACCTCGAGGCGACCTGAAGAGCTGGACGATCTGTCGGTGATCGGTGTCGATATCGGAAAGGACACCTTTCATCTCGTCGGCTTTGATGCAGCGGGCAAGCGCGTGTTGCGTCTAAAGGGCAAGCGGTTGGGCCTGCCGCAGGTCGTCGAGACGTTGCCGCGATGCGTGGTTGGGATGGAGGCGTGCCTCAGGGCCCCTTTCGTCAGCCGCACCCTGCGCCGGCTCGGGTTTCGAGCCGCGGATCATCCCGGCGATCTATGTGAAGCCGTTCCACAGGGATCAGAAGGACGACGACACCGACGCGGAGGCGATCGCCGAGGCCACGCTGCGCCCCAACCTCAAGACCGTCGCTGAGAAGAGCCAGGACCAGATTGATCTGCAGGCGCTACACCGCGTGCGATCGCGCCTCGTGTCCCGCAGAACCGCGACGATCAGCCAGATCCGCGCCTTCCTCACCGAACGGGGCATCACGGTACGCTCCGGCCTGCGTGCGCCGAAGACGTCGGTCCTGACGATCCTCGATGAGCGGAGCGACGAGATCTCGCCTCGGATGGAGACGATCCTGATCGGCCTCTATGAGGATTGGCGCGGGCCCGACGAACGAATCGAAACCGTGTCGGCAGAGATCGCGCAGATCTCGGCGCAGGAGGCGAACTGCAGAAACCCGATGACCATCCCGGGTATCGGCCCGATGATCTCGACCGCAATGGCGGCGGCCATTGGAGCCGGCGACGGCTTTGATCGGGGACGTGATTTCGCGGCCTGGGTCGGGCTCGTGCCCCGACAATACAGCACCGGCGGTCGCACGGTGCTCGGGCGGATCTCGAAGCGCGGCAGCCGCTATCTGCGCATGCTCGTCGTCCAGGCGGCCAAAATCATCATGATGCGCCCACACCGATGGCCCGCGTTCAGCTTCGGCGCCTGGCGCGCGCGAGGGGCCGAGCGGATGAATCGCAACAAGCGCGCCGTCGCACTTGCCAACACACTGGCACGGATGGCCTGGAGCGTGCTGCGCCACGGCACGCGCTTCGACCAGAAAGGAGACGCGGCGATGGCGGTCTGACCGCCCCGCCCGACACCGCCCCGCCCGACACCGCCCCGCCCGACACCGCCCAGCCCCGCCCGACGGAGTTCGCGACGACAGCAACGCTTGGAACGGAGAGACAGGCCCCAGGGTCTGACGGCCCAGATGGCCCCAGCGGCCTATCCGCTAACGAGACCACGGAGCAAGCGCAACCCCAACACGGCCGCGGCCCGCGTGCCGACAGACAGGCCGGATACATATGCGCGACTTCCG
>JBCCZI010000086.1:0-20098 GCA_039187815.1 Pseudomonadota bacterium
TCGAGCCCATGCACCGCAGCGTGCCCGATTGCAGCGCCGGCTTCAGCAGGTTCGAGGCGTCCATAGCGCCGCCCGTGGTGGCGCCCGCGCCGATCACCGTGTGGATCTCGTCGATGAAGAGGATCGCGTCCGGGTGCTCTTCGAGCTCCTTGATCACGTTCTTCAGCCGCTCTTCGAAATCGCCGCGATAGCGGGTGCCGGCCAGCAGCGCGCCCATGTCCAGGCTGTAGATCGTGGTGCCCGAGAGCACCTCCGGCACCTTGCCGTCCACGACCTGCTTGGCCAGACCCTCGGCGATGGCGGTCTTGCCGACGCCGGGGTCGCCGACCAGCAGCGGGTTGTTCTTGCGCCGGCGGCACAGCACTTGGATGCAGCGCTCGACCTCCGAGGCGCGGCCGATCAGCGGATCGATCCGCCCCTGGCCAGCCTTGGTGTTCAGATCCACGCAGAACTTGCCGAGCGCGGTCTCCTCCTGCTTGGTCTCGGCTTCGGCATCCGCATCGGCTGCGTCGGGCTCATCCGAGCCGCGCACCGGCCGGCTCTCGCCGTAAGCCGGGTCCTTGGCAATGCCGTGGGAGATGTAATTGACCGCGTCATAACGGGTCATGTTCTGCTCTTGGAGGAAATAGGCGGCGTGGCTCTCGCGCTCGTTGAAGATCGCGACCAGCACATTGGCGCCGGTGACCTCCGAGCGGCCCGAGCTCTGGACATGGATGGCGGCGCGCTGGATCACGCGCTGGAAACCGGTCGAGGGCGAGGCTTCCGCCCCGTCGCTGTCATAGACCAGCGTTTCGAGATCGTTGTCGATGAACCGTGTGAGGGTCGTGCGCAATTCGCCGATATCGACCGAGCAGGCCCGCATCACCCGACTGGCATCCGGCTCGTCGATCAGGGCGAGCAGCAAATGCTCGAGCGTCGCAAGTTCGTGGCGACGCGCATTGGCGAAGCCTATGGCGCGGTGGATCGCATCCTCGAGGCTTGCAGTGAGAGACGGCATCGCGGGCTCCTTGTCGCCGGGAGGGGGAGCGGCGCAGGCTCGGCCGGTCCTCCTGTCATGAGATTAACTTTGGGCCTCGGACCCGAACGATCAAGCATAAGTTTGTGCGGGCATGGTTTCGAAAACGTCATCGAGGGCCAAATTGTTGAAATCCTAGTCCTTTTCCATCGTGCACTGCAGAGGGTGCTGGTTTGAGCGGGCGCTGTCCATGACCTGTGTCACCTTGGTTTCGGCCACCTCGTAGGGGTAGATGCCGACGACAGCGAGTCCCTGATTGTGCACACGCAACATGATTTCCACGGCGCGCGTGTGGTCCAGATGAAAGAAGCGCTCGAGCACGTAGACCACGAATTCCATCGGCGTGTAGTCGTCGTTCAGCAGCAGCACGCGGTAGAGAGACGGCTTTTTTGTCTTCTCCTTGGCGCGCACCGCCAGATCGGTGCCGGTGCCGCCTTGGTCGTCGTCGCCGCGGTCATCGTCCTTGTCAGGCTCGTCGGCCGGCCCGGCGTTCGGCAGTCCCACGGGCCATAGCGGCGCGGGCTGGGCGCAGAGCGGCTCTGTGGGGGGCGGTTCATCTCGGGCGGCATCGTCGGTGACTGCCATCGCAGACTCCGTCTTGGTAGCTCGGTTTGCCGGTATGATATATCCAGCGTTCCAAACGAGAAAAGGGGGCCGAAGCCCCCTTTGACAATCAGCGCTCGGTTGGCGGCCTCAGGCGCGCTCGACCTTCATCAGATCGGTGGCGGCCGTCATGCGCTCGCTGAGCGGCTCAAAGCAGTCTTTCGAGGCGGCTGCGACCATCTCCGAGACCTTGGTCATCTGGGCGACCATCGCGTCCATGTTCGACTTGGTGTAGGTCGCCTGCTTCTCGAACAGCTCGGTGACCGATTTGGCGGCGCCCATGTCTTTGGCGGCGGCCAGACCGTCTTCATAGCTCTTCTTGGCAAAGGCGGCCAACTCGGCGTTCATCTCCTCGGCGGCCTTGGCGGCGCGCTTCGAGGACAGCACCATGGCATCCATCGTCTCGCGACCGAACGTGGTGGCGTCCTCGACGGATTTGGTCAGCGTCTCGACATTGGTCTCCAAGGTCTTCTGCGCTTCGGCGGTGAACTCTTCGACGGTTTTGGTGGCATCTGCGTTCATGATCGGGTCCTCTATCGGTATCCGCGCGGTTCTCGCTGCGGCGCGCCCGCAGCCATCCTGTACGATGGCCACAAGATGGGGGTTATGCTGCACTGCGTCAAGACGAAAATTGTGCACTGCACAAAATTCTCCTCGTCCGGCATTTTCCGCCCAAGGTCGGGCGTTGAGAATCAGGATGATGGCAAGGGATTCTCAACCCTATCCGAGTGTGATATCGTCACCCCAGAAGCAGGCAGACCGTGGCGGGACCAACCCGCCCGTCAACGAAGGACCTCGGCAAAGCCGGGGGCAGGCAGGTTAAAATGACGGCAGTGGTGCGGAGCCGCCGGCTCCCGGTTGTGTTGATTCTCGTGGCGCTGATCCCGGCGCTGATGCTGGGGCTTGGCTCGCGGGCCGAGGCGGCGCCCTATGCGGCGGTGGTGATGGACATGCGCACCGGCAAGGTGGTGCATGCGCGCTCGGCCGACCGCCAGCAGCATCCCGCCTCGCTCACCAAGATGATGACCCTCTATTTGGCCTTTGAGGCGGTGCGCAACGGCCAGCTGCGGCTTGACCAGCGGGTCCGGGTCTCGCGCCATGCGGCCCGCCAGCCGGCCTCCAAGCTGTATCTCAAGGCCGGGCAGCGGGTGACCATCCGCAGCCTGATCCGCGCGACGGCGATCAAATCCGCCAACGACGCCGCCATGGTGCTGGCCGAGGCGATCGGCGGCAGCCAGCGCGCCTTTGCCCAGATGATGACAAACAAGGCGCGCCAGCTCGGCATGTCCAAGACGCGCTTTCACAATCCCCATGGGCTGACCCAGCGTGGCCATGTCTCGACGGCCCGCGACATGGCTCGGCTGGCGCGCCACCTCTATTTCGATTTCCCCGAATACTACAACGTCTTTGGGCGCAAGATGGCGAGCGCGGCGGGCAAGCGCGTCTACACCACCAACCGGCTGCTCGCGACCTATCGCGGGGCCGAGGGGATGAAGACCGGCTACACGCGTGCGGCCGGCTATAACCTGGTCGCCACCGCAAAACGGGGCGAGCGCCGGGTGGTGGCCGTGGTGATGGGCGGCAAGAGCTCGCGCTGGCGCAACCGCCGGGTGGCCGAGCTGCTGGATATGGGCTTTGCCCGCACCCCGCGCCGGGCCCGCGAGGTGCGTCCGCGCGGCCCCATCGTGCAGGTGGCCCGCGCGCCGATCCCGCGTGCGCGCCCGGTCGAGGTCGCCTCGGGCAGCGCCGCCGGGCTGGCGGCCATCGGGGCCGCTTTGGCGCCTGCGCCGGCCATGGCTGCGACCGATACGGGCTCGCGCCTCGCCCCGCTCTATGCGGTGATCCCGCTCCGCCGGCCGGGCGCTGCCTCGCCTGCCGAGCAGGCCGAAGCCGAGGCCATCGTCGCCGAGGTCGCCGCGCGGATCCAGGCGGTTTCGGGCAGCCTGGTCGCGCTGCCCCCTGTGCGCGCATCGCAGCCCGAAGCTCCCGCATGGGAGGTCCAGGTCGGCGCCTATCGCGACCGCTCGAGCGCGCGCGCGGGGCTGAAGCGCTTCGAGATCGCCGGCCTGCCGATGCTCTCGCGCGATGCCATGACCATCAAGGAGGGGCGGAGCCGGTCGGGCCGTCCGCTCTACACCGTGCGCTTTCTCGGCCTCGACCAAGGCACCGCGCGGGAGGCCTGTGCGCAGATCAAGGCCTCCGGGCGCGATTGCCTGGCGCTCGCCCCCCGCTGAGGTTGGCGGGGTGGCCTTTCGCGCGACGCATCTCGTGATGCGCCGAGCGCAAACGGTCGCGCCGCGCCCGCTCAGGCGGGGATGAGGCGTGTGCGGATCCAGGCGGCCGCTTGGGCGAGCACGGCGGCCGCTGCGGGCACCCGGCCGACGAAATGGATGAAGCCGTGGGGCAGGGCCTCGGCGGTCACGGCCTCCACGGGACGGCCCAAGGCCTCGAGCCGTGCGGCCATGGCCGTCGTATCGTCGAGCACCGGATCGAGCGCGGCGCCCGCCAAGAACACCGGCGGCCCCTCGGCCATCTGCCGCTCGAGCGTGTCGAAGGCCGCTCCCGTCCCAGTCCACGTCTCCAGGCCGAGATGCGCCCGGTAGGCCGCGATATCGCGATCCGACAAACCAGGGCAGACCGGGCCAAACCGCCGGCGGCTGGCGCTGTCGCCCAGGCCATAGGCGCCGTAGATGCCGACAATCCCTGCAATGCGCGCCTGGAGGTCTGGGGCCAGTGCGTCCCAGGTCCAAAAGGCCAGCGCGGCTCCGGCGCTGTCGCCCGCCAGCACCAGGCGCTCGGCATCCGGGGCCAGCCGCGCAACCGCCGCCACCGCGTCCTCCACCTGCGCAGGATAGGGATGCTCGGGCGCCAGGCGGTAGCGGGCCGAGACCACAGGGATCCCAGCCCCAGCGGCCAGATGCGAGACCGCCACCCGGTGGCTCTGGGGCGAGCCGACGATCCATCCCCCGCCGTGGAAATATAGCACGGCCACGCCCGCCGGCGCCCCCTCTGGCCGAAACGCAAGCCCCCCGGATCCGGCGGCATCGGGCCACCCGGAGACTGCAACGGCCGCCGCATCGTCGGCAAAGACGGCATGCGACGCGTCATAAGCCGCCCGCAAGACCGCGGGATCAGCGGTGGCCCAGTCCAGATCCTCGGCCGGCAGGGCCGCCGCCGCCGCGCGATAGGCCGGATCCAACAGCGCTGCATAGGCCGCGGGTGTCAGCGGGTCCGCCCCGCGGCCTGCCCCGGTCATGCGGAGCGGTAGAGCTTGGTCATCACGAACTCTTTGTGCCCCAGCGCCTCGGCGGCGGTGGCGCGGCCATTGGCGGTGCGCCGGACCATGTCGATCAGAGCGTCTCCGGCCTGGTCGATGGTCATGGTGCGGTTGAGCACGCCGGTCACGTCCACATCGATGTGCTCGGCCATGGTGCGCAGGGTCCTCGGGTTGCCCGAGATCTTGACCACCGGCACGATCGGGTTGCCGATGACATTGCCCTGGCCCGTGGGGAAGGTGTGGACCACATAGCCTGCCGCGGCCATCAGGGTCACGCACTCGGCCGCCGCCGAGCTTGTGTCCATAAAGTAGAGGCCCGGGCCCTTCTCGGGCGCTTCGGCCGGGCCGAGCGCGTCGATATAGGTGCTGGTGCGCCCGATCTTCTCGAGATTGCCGAGCGCCTTCTCCTCGATGGTCGAGAGCCCGCCCAGGATGTTGCCCTTGGTCGGCTGGCTGTCCGAGAGATCATCGGTCTGGTGGGCAAAGATCACGTCGTCCTGATAGGCCTGCCAGATCGCCTTGAACTTTGCGGCGGCCTCGGGCGTCGCCGCGCGATTCTCGCAGATATGCTCGGCGCCGGTGATCTCGGAGGTCTCGCCAAAGCAGCCATAGATCCCGTGGGGCAGCAGCTTGTCATAGAGATTGCCGACCGTGGGACAGGACGAGAGCCCGGTCGTCGTGTCGCTCTCGCCGCATTTGGTCGAGACCCAGAGATCGCTGATCGGGCAGTCCTCGCGGGCGCGCTCGGTGGCCCAGTGGACGAACTCCTTGGCGGTCCGGCTGGCGGCGGCCACGGTGGCGATGTCGCCATTCTGCTCGATCGAGAAGGCGGCCACGGGCTTGCCGGTCTCGGCAATGCCGTCGGCGACGATCTTGGTCCAGCCCGGCTCGATGCCGATCACGATGCAGGCGGCCACATTGGGGTTCGCTCCCGTGCCAATGAGCGTGCGGAAATGCAGATCCAGATCGGCGCCGAACTGCAACCGGCCATAGGCGTGCGGCAGGGCCATGGTGCCCTGGATGTGCGCGGCGACCGCCTCGCAGGCGGCGTTCGAGATGTCGTCCACCGGCAGGATGGCCACATGGTTGCGCACCCCGACACGGCCGTTCTCGCGCCGATATCCCCGGATCACCGTGTTCGCAAAATCAAGCGCCATGGCGCTCCTCCTTCTCTGTTCCTGTGGCCGGGACGCGGCCCGGCCCAATCCGTTGCGGGCTCACCAGCGCTTGGTCTTGAGGTTGTGGACGTGGACATGCCCGCCCTTGGCCGCGGGCCCGGTCATCTTGCCGATGTCCTCGCCGTATTTGATGACCGTGTCGCCCTCGGAGAGATCTTTCAGCGCGACCTTGTGGCCGATCGGGATATCGGCGCCAGCGGTCAGCGTGAAATCCGAGTTGTCGGCGGTGACGACGCACAGCATCTCGGTACCGGCCGCGAGGCCTTCCACCACCACCACGCCGACATTGTCGGCCTCTTCGTGCACCAGCAGATGCGGCTCGCTCATGGGGTCCTCCGTCAGGGTTCCAGGATGATCTTGGGCGCGGCCACGTGGCCGGCCCGGATGTCGGCAAAGGCGCCCGCGCCCTCGGCCAGCGGGCGGATCTCGGGCCAGTCGAGCGCGCCGAGCCGGCCGGCAAAGATCGCCTCGGCGGTCGCGCGAAACTCGGCCATCCTATAGGTGTAGCTGCCGAGAAAGGCGATCTCTTGCAAGGTTGCGCGGCGGATGTCGAGCCCGTCTGTGCCCGATCCGAGCCCGATATGCACGATCGCCCCGCCCGGGCGCACGGCGGCCGAGGCGGCGGCGCGCGTGGGCGCGAAGCCGACCCCGTCGATCACCAGATCGACGCCGCTCGGCCCCGCGCCTGCGGTCGGGTCATAGACGCGGAAGGGCCCGCTGGCCGCGACCAGGGCGGCGCGGGCGGCATTGGTCTCGGCCAGGTGGATCTCGGCCGCACCCTCGGCCGCCAGCACAAGCGCGGCGCCGAGCCCGATCGCTCCGCCGCCGAGCACCAGGCACCGCGCCTCGGCCAGTGGGCGCGTCAGCCAGCGCTTGGCCAAGGCGATGCCGTGCCAGCCACAGGCCAGCGGCTCGGCCAGCGCCGCCTTGGCCGTGGGCACCCGGTCCGGGATCTCGACCAGATTGGAGGGCGGCACCGCCACCAGTTCGGCAAAGGCGCCCTCGCGCGGCGGCATCGAGAGGATCTGGCGGTGGACGCATAGGTTCTCGCGGCCCGCCAGGCAATCCTCGCACTCGCCGCAGGTGATCAGCGGGTTGATCGTGACCCGCTTGCCCGTCATCGGCCCCGCGATCACTGTGCCCGCTGCCTCGTGACCCAGGATCAGCGGGGCGGGCCGGCGCTCATCATGGCCAAGAAAGGCGTGCATGTCTGAGCCGCAAATGCCCACATGGGCGATGCGCACCAGCGAGACGTCACCCGAGCCGGGCGCAGGGTCGGGTGTCTCGCGGAACTCCAGCGCCTCGGGACCGGTATAGACGAGCGCCTTCATTTCGCGGTGAACCCTCCGTCCACATAGAGCACCTGGCCGGTTACATAGGCGGAGGCCTCTGAGCAGAAGAAGAGCGCCGGGCCAACGAGATCGTCGAGCACGCCGTTGCGGCCCAAACAGGTCTGCGCGGCGTTGGCGGCGGCACGGGCGCGGTCGCTGAAGACCGGTCCCGTGAGCTCGGTCGGAAAGAAACCCGGAGCGATCGCGTTGGTGGTGATGCCGTCGCCGGACCAAGCCTCGGCCATGGCGCGGGTCAACTGGGTGATCCCGCCCTTGGACGCACCATAGGCGATGCCGCCGGGAAAGGCCCGCGCGCTCTGCAGCGAGGCGAGGTTCAGGATCCGCCCCCATCCCGCCGCCCGCATGCCCGGCACCATTGCCTGGGCCAGGAAGAAGGGCACCGAGAGGTTGAGATCGAGCGTGCTCTGCCAGCCGGCGAGCGTCACGTCATCCGCCGCCTCGCGCGTGTTCAGCCCCGCGGCGTTGATCAGGATGGTCGGCGGGCCGAAGGGTTCGGCCGCCTGTGCTGCCACCTCGGCCATGGCGGCGGGGTCCGCAAGATCGGCGGACAAGGCCGCGGTCTCGCCCTTGGTCTCGGCGCGCCAGGCATCCAGCGCCTCGGCCCGGCGGGCAATGCCCACCACGCGCGCGCCACCCTCGGCCAGAGCGGTGGCCAGCGCCCGCCCGATGCCCGAGCTGGCTCCGGTCACGCAGGCGACCCGGTCGGCCACGCTGAAACGGGTTTCGCTCACCGTTTAGCCATCCGCCGAGAGGTCGAAATTGTGCCCGGGGTAGTATTTGTCGAGCCGGATATCGGCGGTGCGGGCATGGCCCTCCATCCCCTCGAGCCGGCTGATCCGCGCCGTCGCCTCGGCCACCGCGCGCGAGGCCTCGCGGGTCGCCTTCTGCCAGGTGACCAGCTTCATGTATTTGTGCACCGAGAGCCCGCCCGTATAGCGCGCAGCGCCCGAGGTCGGCAGCACATGGTTCGGCCCCGCCGCCTTGTCGCCGAACGCGACGGTGGTCTCCTCGCCCAAGAACAACGAGCCGTAGGCCTTGAGCCGGCCGAGAAACCAGTCGAGATCGTCGGCCTGCACGTGCAGGTGCTCGGGCGCGATGTGGTCTGCGGTGGCGGCCAGGCCCTCGCGATCGGGCACCACCATCACCTCGGCCATGTCGGCCCAGGCGCGGGTGGCGTTCTCGCGGTTGAGATCGGGCAGGGTGTCGATATAGCCGGGCACCAGCTCCATCACCTTCTCGGCCAGCGGGCGATGGGTGGTCGCGAGCCAGACCGGCGAGTTGTAGCCATGCTCGGCCTGGCCCACCAGATCCCAGGCGACCATATGCGGGTCGGCTGTCTCATCGGCCAGGATCAGGCTGTCGGTCGGCCCTGCGAACATGTCGATGCCCACACGGCCGAACAGGATGCGCTTGGCCTCGGCGACGAACTGGTTGCCGGGCCCGACCAGAATGTCGGCTTTCGGTAGGCCGAACAGCCCGAAGGCCATGGCCGCCACTCCCTGCACGCCGCCAAGTGCCAGGATCGTGTCCGCACCGCAGAGATCGGATGTGTAGACAATGGCCGGCGCGATCCCGACCCCCGGGCGCGGCGGTGAGCAGGCGGCGATGTGCCCGCAGCCGGCCACCTTGGCCGTGGTCACCGTCATCAGTGCCGAGGCGATGTGGCTGTAGCGCCCGCCCGGCACATAGCAGCCCGCCGCTTGGCAGGGGATCGCCTTTTGCCCGGCGATCAGGCCCGGTGCAATCTCGACCTCCATGTCCTGGATGGTGCCCTTCTGCGCTTCGGCAAAGCGGCGAATGTTGTCCCAGGCATAGCGGATGTCGTCCTTCAGGCGCTGAGGGACCGCGGCCGAGGCGGCGTCAATCTCGTCGCGCGTGAGCGCAATGTTGCCCTCATAGCGGTCGAACTTGGCGGCATAGGTGCGGGCCGCGGCCTCGCCGCCCGTCTCGATCTCGTCGAGGATCGCCTGCACCGCGGCGCGCACATCGCCTGCATCGTCCGTTGCCCGCTTGGCGGCCTGTTTCAGATAGTCGACGGTCATGGGCGGCCTCATTTGTAGATATCGGGCAGGAGTGCGGTCGAGATCGTGGGCACATAGGCGATCAACAGCACGACGAGCAACATAAAGACGACGAACGGCACGGCATGGGCGGCGATCTTGAGGATCGATTCCCCCGTCAGTCCCGAGACGACGAACAGGTTGAGCCCCAGCGGTGGCGTGATGAAACCGACCCCCAGCGCCGTGATCATCATGACGCAGAACTGGATCTCGTTCATCCCGATCTCCATGGCCAGCGGGTGCAGGATGGGGGCGAGGATGACGATGTTGGGCGTGGTCTCCATCACGCAGCCGGCGGCGATCAGGATGCCGATCATCAGCAGGATCAACATGGTTTCGTTCTCGGTCAGCGAGGTCACCGCCTGCACAAAGCCTTGGGGCACGCCGAGCGCGGCCATGGTCTGCGCCAGCGGCAGCGACAGCGCGATGATCGGCAGGATGACGCCGTTCACCTTGGCCGAGCTGACCAGCATGGCGGGAAAATCCGAGAGCTTGAGCGTGCCGAGGATAAACCCCATGGCGATCGTGATGACGACAGCGGTGGCCCCCGCCTCGGTGGGCGTGAGCCGCCCCGAGAAGATGCCCCAAAAGATGATGCCGGGCACCAGGAACGCGTACCAGCCCGAGCGCACGGCGCGCCCGAGATTGGCCGCCCACTCGCCCCACGAGATCAGGCCCCCGCCCTCATAGGCATGGCGCCGGTTGACCACGATGTTGGTCACCAGGATCGAGACCAGGATCAGCACGCCCGGGACAAGCGCCGCCTGGAACAGGGTTGAGGCCGAGATCCCAAGCACGAGGCCGATCACGATATAGGCGATCGAGGGCGGGATCAGGATGCCGGTGCAGGCGCCCGCAGCCACCAGGGCGCAGGCATAGGGCCGTGGATAGCCCGACTCGACCAGCCGCGCGATGGTCATGCGCCCGACCGCAGCGGCGCCCGCGGCGTCCGAGCCCGAGATCGCCGAGAACATCCCGCAGACCAAAACGGTGGCCGAGCCGAAGCCCCCTTTGGCCCAGCAGGTCAGCGCCTCGGCCACATCCAGGAACTTGCGGCTGAGGCCCGTGCGCACCAGCACATCGCCGGTGAGGATAAACAGCGGCACGGCCGTCAGCGCGAAATGGTCGATCCCGTCGAACAGGCTCTCGCCCAGCAGCGAGAGCGGCAGCACATCCGAGACCACCAGCATTGCCACCGCCGCCGCGCCGATGGCGGCCCAGACCGGCACAGCCAGCGCCACCAGCACGACGAAGAGGAGGACGGGGCCGTAGAACTCCCACCCGATCTCGGGCGCTTCCTTGGCGATCTGATTCCACAACATGGCGGGCCCTCAGTCGAACAGCCGCGCGCCTTCGTAGACGGGCCGACCTGCGCGCAGATCGGCCACATCCCGAAGAAGCGACTGAATGAGACGGAACACCATCAACGAGAAGCCGAGTGGCACGGCCATCAGGAACCAGACCATCGAGACCCGGAGACCGTGGCTGACCGAGCCGAACTTCCACGACACCGAGACGGTCTCGAAGGACCAGTAGACCGCCAGCACCGCGATCCCCAGCATCACGAGATCTCCGAAGATGTAGAGCAGGGCCTTCACCCGCGGGCCCACATAGTTGAGGATCACGTCGATGCGGATATGCGCGCGCTCGCGCACCGCCGAGGCGGCCCCGATCCAGGCGAGATAGATGAAGGCATAGCGCACGATCTCCTCGCCCCAGATCGAGGAATAGGCAAAGACCTCGCGCCGGACGACCTCGACGGCCATGGTGGCGACCAGCAGGGTGTAGAAGACCAGCAGCGCCCAGCGCTCGGCATTCTTGTTCAGGGTCTCGAGCACGCGCCCTCCTTTTGCCGGGCGCCTCGGAGGCGCCGGCCCGTCGCGTCAGGACTGGGATGGCCCGGGGACAGCGCCCCCAGGCTGGATGGGCTCAGGCGTCGTGGACGTAGAGCCGCCCTTGGGTGTTCGCCGCCTCTGCCAGCTTGTCGAAATCGGCCATCGATCCGGCGAGCTCGGTCTTGAAGCTGTCCCATTCGCTGCGCTGATAGCCGCCCGCGGCCTCCCAGGCGCCGAGCTCATCAGCCGAGAGCGCGTGGAATTCGACACCCGCTTTGCGCAGCTCGGCCATGGCGAAGTTGCGCGCCGCCGGTACTTTGGCCAGGTTCTGTTGGGAGGTGATCTCGGAGGCGAAGTCGATCCCCTCGCGCACATCCCCCGGCAGGCCGTTGTACCACTCCAGATTGCACGAATAGACCTGACTGTCCGGCACCGCCTGGGTGAAGGTCACATGGCTTAGGATGTCCTTGAAGCCAAACACATAAAGCGCGCCGACCGAGGGATCGAGGGCATCTGCCACGCCCTGCTTGATCGCCGAGGGCGTCTCGCCCCAGGCCACCGGCGTCGGGTTCGCCCCCACCATGCGGTAATACTGCTGCAGCATCTTGGAGCCCGGCACGCGGAACTTGACACCCGAGAGATCGGCGGGGGCCTTCACGGCGCCGGCCCCGCCTTTGCGCACGGCCACGACGCGCGGGTCGATCACCACATACCAGAGCGGCTTGAAGCCTTTGGCCTCGACCAGCGGATCCACCGTGGCCTTCCAATGGTCCGAGGTCACCAGGTTCACGAATTTCTGGTTGGCGCCGCAGAGATAGGGCAGGTTGATCAGATCCACGACCGGCGCAAAGGGCGCGAAGTTCGACAGCGAGTGCTGGGCCGCCTGGATCGTGCCGCCCTGGACCTTCTGGGCCAGCGCGCCGCCGGCGCCCAGCTGCCCGCCGGCTGCCAGCTTGACATAGACTTTGCCGTTCGTCGCGTTCTGGATGTTCTCTTTGAAATCCAGCTGCATGATCGGGTAGCTGCGGTCGGCTGTCAGCACATAGGCCGTCGCGATTGTCATGATGTGATCGGCGGCGCGCTCGCGCTCTTTCTCCTCTTTGGCGGTCTGGGCGGCGGCCTCGGTCGAGACGAGCGTGCCCGCGGCCCCGGCCACCAGCGCTGCGGTCAGGCCGCTGGTCGCGCTCAGCTTCAGAAAGCGGCGCCGCTCCTGCGAGGCGATCTCCTGTTTGGTGATGTCATCGGTCATGCTGTGTCCTCCCTGGACGGTTCTATGTTTTTGGACTGGGCCGCGGTCGCCTCGCGGGCCAGAACGCCCGCCACGAAGGCGATGGCCGCCGCAAGAAGGGTGAGCATCTCTGGCACATCGCCAAGCGGGGCGCCGAGACCGGCGGCTCCCATCGCGACATTGCCGAAATAGGCCGCAAACAGCACCAGAGCTGCCAATAGCGCGGCCGTCCCGCTGCGGATCATCCGCCGTCTCCCGGATCTTGGGCGGCGACCGGACTATCGAATCGCCAATTTTGGATCATTGTAAGCGCTTGCATTTGGTTGGCAACCATACAATCTTTAGCAAAGCATGCGCTATAAGAGTGGTTGCGCTTGTGGATAGAGAGGCTGGTCGACGCGGATGAGGCCCTTACCGACACTCGAGGATGTGGCCCGGCTTGCCGGGGTCTCGACGGCCACGGTGTCGCGGTCGCTGAATGAACCGGATCGGGTACGCGCCGAGACCAGGGGGCGCGTCGAGCAGGCAGTGGCGCATCTCGGCTACACGCCGCATTTCGGCGGGCGGGCGCTTGCCTCGAATCGCACCAACACCGTGGGCGCGGTGATCCCGACCATGGAGAACGCGATCTTTGCGCGTGCGCTTCAGGCCTTGCAGGAGGCGCTGGCCGAGGCAGGCGTCACGCTGCTGGTCGCGACCTCAAACTATGACCCGGTGCGCGAGGCTGAACAGGTGCGCGCGCTGCTCGGGCGGGGGGTCGATGGGCTCGCGCTGATCGGCGAGGCGAGGGACTCGGAGGTCTATGATCTGCTCGAGCGCCGCGGCGTGCCCTTTGTGTTGATGTGGTCCTGGCGCGAGACCTGCCCGTGGTGCTGTGTCGGCTTTGATAACCGCTCGGCCATGGAGGCGATCACGCGCCGGGTGATCGAGGCGGGCCATCGCCGCATCGCCATGATCGCCGGCATTACCGAGTGCAATGACCGGGCCACCGCCCGTATCTGCGGGTTTCGCGATGCGCTGGCCGCGACCGAACTTGCGCTGCCCGAGGCATGGCTGATCGAGGCGCCCTATACCATGGACGCGGGCGCTGAGGCGGCGGAGCGGCTGTTGGCCGATGATCCGCGGCCAACGGCGATTCTCTGCGGCAACGATGTGCTGGGCGCAGGCGCCATGCGGGCGATCGTGAACCGGGGGCTCTCGGCGCCGCAGGATGTTTCGGTGACTGGCTTCGACGATATCGAGCTGTCGCGCGCCGTGATGCCAGGGCTCACCACCGTGCATGTGCCGCATCGGCGCATGGGCCAGCGGGCGGCGCAGCTGTTGTTGCGGCTCTGTCTCGGCGAAGCGCTGCTCGAGCGGGTGGCCTTCCAGACCGAGGTGATGGAGCGGCCCTCGCTGGGGCCGCCTCCGGCAGAGCGTTAGCGCTCAGGCGTAACCCCAAACCCCCGGCTCAAGCTCGGTCAAGCCGTTAAGATAGGTCGTGCGGTCGGTGACCTCGGCGCTCTCGGCCAGGGTGATCAGCGCCGCCGAGCGGGTGCCGCCCGCCGCCAGATCCGCCAGAACGCCGGTGACCAGATCCGAGCCTTCCTCGGCGCCGAGCTGCACATTGTCGAGCAGAGCGTCGATCAACGCCTCGTCCGACAGCGCGGCGGCGCTGCCGAAGTTCTGCTCGAACTCCGAGGACAGCAGGAAGGCATCGGCCACCCCCGCCTCACCGATCGATGCAAGCGCATCGACCCAGAAGTTTAAGCCCAGCGGATCGATCACGCGCCCCACGGTCAGGCTGTAGAACCGGGCAAGGGTCAGCACCTCCTCAGGCGCCTCTGGGGTCGTCGCATCCGCCCCAGCCGCGCCGGTGGCATAGAACAGCGCCTCGGACCAGGCCGCTCGGCCCACATCGCGGCCAAGCTCGCGCCCGTTCAGATCGCCCTCGGTGAAATGGATGCCGCCATAGAGGCGGCTGATCCCGCCCTCATCCGCCGATGCGCTAAAGGTGTCCCAGGCGAGCGTCACATCCTCGACCGGCGTCACCCCGGGCTCGAACCGCGAGGTGCCGGCGGGCAGGGTGACCGAGGCGCCGAAATCCTCGCTGCCGGTGGCCGATAGCAGGATCTGCGCCCCCGCCGCCGAGAACGAGCTGTGCCCCGAGGTGTATTCGGCAAAGGGCGGCGAGACGTCGCTGTCCGGCGTCTGATAGGTCAGGAAATTCTCGGCCAGAATGGTCTGCGTGCCAAGCCCGGGACCGGCCCAGGCCTCGATGACAAAGCCGGTCTCGCCGGTCTGGCTGTCGGTGCCTTCTTCGCCGATCAGGCCGAGCGATCCCAGCTCACGCACCGCCCGCACAGGGCGCACATAGTCGTAGTGGACCTTGGCCTCCCAGGTGGCGATGCCGGCGTCGAAAACCGCATTGGCCATGGCGAAGAACAACAGCGCATCCTGGTCCACGCTGTTGTCATCGCGGGCCGAGATGTACTGGGCAAAGGTCATCCAGGTGCCCGGCGGGAAGGAGGTGCCGCCGCCATCTTCCCAGAACTCGGCGATCAGCTTTTGCTCATCGGTCAGCCCGCCGCTGAAGCTGATGACCTCTTCGGTCTGCGCAATGAAGCCGGGGTTGATGACAGTGCCAACCAGATCGGAGGTGACCGGCAGCACGGTGCCGTCCTCGAGCGTGATCTCGCCCGCATCTATGTCGAGCGTTGCAATCACACCCTCGACAAAGAAGGGCTGCGGTGCCTCGGGTCGGAACACCGCGCCATCGCTCAGGCCAAAGGGTTCGACCGCGCCCCAATGGGGGGTCAAGAAGCTCTGTTCGGGTGCGTCGTCCTCGGGATCGATTGGCACGCTCTCGGGCGTCCAGCGCGAGATGTCCGTGATCGACAGAGGGCTGGCGTTCACGGGCGCATAACCGGTGGTGTCCGCATAATCGTTCACCTGGTTCGAGCCGTCGTCCCGGCGCTGGTCCATCAGCGCTGCGCCCACCGCCAGGCCCACCGCGGCCGGAGAGCCCTCGGCCGGCAGCTCCAGGGTCGGGTCAAAGCCGAGCTCGGTCATCGTGTTCGCGATGGTCTCGCTCGCCTCGGGATAGAGCTCGCCCAGCACGGTCAGCGCCGCATAGCTCATCGCCTCGATCTTGTTGGCGTCGGTGTTCTCTTCGATCGGGCGCTGCAGATCGTCGCCCACCGAGACCGCGACCGCCGTCGGGTCATATTGGGCCCAAGCGTCGAACATCGCCGTGTGCATGAGGGAAAACGATCGAGCGGTGATCGTCGGTCCGTCGCTGGCCTCGATGGCCGCGAACTGCACCGTCGCGTCCCAGATCGCCGAAACCGACGGGTCCGACGTGTCCACGGTCACAAGCTGTGTGGTGGGGTCGACGAGCAGAACAAGCTCTTCTTCCATGACTTTTCTCCAAGGTTTGGGTTCAAAAATCGCGCAGCAGGAACGGACGCGGCAGAACGGTCCCAACCATGGTCAACAAAACGTGATAATCCAGCCCAGAGTTGTGTGACGCCTTTGTCAGCGTCGAAAGGCCGCAGTGCGATTGCGCCGCATCAGCCGGAAGCCGCGGCGCCCGAGCACCAGGGGTGACAGCACGCGCAGCATCCCGCGCAGCCGGTCGGGGTCGGCGGCGGCGGCCTGCAGCAACAGCCGGCGCGGGGTGGGGCCCAGCCCGGCCCGCGCCTCGGCCAGTTGGACCAGCATATGGCTCTTGCTCTTGGCCAGCAGGCGGCGATGCGCGGGGTCGCTGACCGCCTCGAGCAGGGCCTCAAGGTAGTAGAGCCTCTTCTCGATCCGGGTGACAGGGTCCTTCTCGGCCTGCACGGTCAGGGCGTTGGCATCATCGCCGAGCCGGCGCACTTCGGCGACCGAGGCCCCGGTGATGCGCCAGCCTGTGGCGAGCACCAATCGGCCGAGCAAGAGCGCATCCTCCCCGATTGAGAGGCTGCGGTCGAAGCCTCCCGTTGCCGCCAGCACCGAGCGCCGCACCGCCACCGATTGCAAATGCGCGCCATTGTGCACAAAGGGCAACAGATCGGGGGTGGCGATCGCCCGGTCGCTGGGCGCCACGAGCCCCCACTGCTCGAACAGCGAGCGCTGATAACCGCCACCCGACAGCACCAAATCCGCCATATGCACGCCGATCTCGGGCCCCGCATCGCCGACATCGCGGGCCAAAATGGCCAGCCGCTCGGGCCGCCAGAGATCATCCGAATCGAGAAAGGCGATCCACTCTCCGGTCGCTTGTGCGATCGCGGCGTTGCGGGCCGCGCTCACCCCCGGATTGGTGGGCGCTAGCAGCACGGTGATGCGCGCGCCAAAGCGCTCCAGCACCGCCGCCGTGCCGTCCGTCGAGCCATCGTCTGAGACCAGGATCTCATGGGCCGGCACGGTCTGGGCCAGGATGCTCTCGAGGCATTCTGCAATACAATGAGCCCGATTATAGGTGGGCACGACGACGGAGACCCGCAGCGTCATGCGAGCGGCCGGACCAGCAGGTTCTCGTTGGTCGCATAGCGGCGGTGGCGCGCGGCGATCCCGTAGCGCTCAGCCTTGCACCACGCCGCGAAGGCGGCAGCGTTTGCATCGTCGACCTCGACGAACAAGGGCGGGCGGCAACCAGCGATGAACCCGGCCAAGCCGCGCAGCACGGCGATCTCGTGGCCCTCGACATCGATCTTGACGAAGGCGGTCGGGATTGGGTCGAGCAGGCTGTCGCCCGCCGCCACGCGGACCCGCTCACCGCGATCGCGCTGGCCGATGCTGGCGCCGCCCCAATTGTCGGGGCTCGGGAGCTCGAGCCGGACCTCGCCCGGGCGGTCCGACAGGCACAGCTTGTGGACCGCCACGCGGTCCTCGAGCTCGTTCAGCGCAAGGTTCACCGACAGCACGGTGTGGGCGAACAAGGTCGGCTCAAAGACCACGGCTCGGACGGCGCCCAGCGCTTTGAGCGCATGCACCGTGTGGTTGCCGACATTGGCGCCGATGTCGACGAAGACCGCCTCGGGCGGCAGGTGGCACGCAATGATCGCCAACTCCTCCGGCTCATAGAGCGCGCCGCGGGCATGTTCGGCTTGGATCAGATCGCTGGGGCGCGCAATGAAGAATGCATAGTCCACTCCGTCCACGCCAAAGCGCGCGATGCGCCCCGGGGCCGGATCGACGATCGCCTGGCGCCGCGGGTCCCGGCGCACGATGTCATAGCCCGCCCGCCGCGCGAGCCCCTTGAGCGCCGATGCCACCGCCCGGCGCATCACCGATCCGGGCGCCCTGCGCTCACACCCGGCCCACCGACTGATAGGCGAACCCCGCCGCCTTCGCCTCTTGGGGGACATAGATGTTGCGCAGATCGATCAACAGAGAGCCGCGCATGCTCTGACGGAGCCGCTTGAGGTCGAGGCCGCGAAAAGCGTTCCACTCGGTGATCACGACCAGCGCATCAGCCTCGGCGGCGGTGGCATAAGGATCCTCGACCCAGACCGCGCCCGGCAGCAGCGCCTCGCCCTCTTTGCGCCCCTCGGGATCGCAGAGCCGCACCTCTGCCCCGGCCCCAATCAGCGCCGGCACGATCACCAGCGAGGGCGCGTCGCGCATATCGTCGGTGTTGGGCTTGAAGGTGACGCCAAGCACCGCGATGCGCTTGCCGCAGATGCGATCGCCCATGGCGTGGATGATGCGCTCGGCCATGGCACGCTTGCGCGCCTCGTTCACGTCCATCACCGTCTCGACGATGCGCAGCGGCGCGCCGACCTCGCGCCCCGTGCGGGCGAACGCCGCGGTGTCCTTGGGGAAACACGAGCCACCATAGCCCGGACCCGGATGTAGGAACTTCGCGCCGATGCGTCCGTCGAGCCCGATCCCCTTGGCCACATGCTGCACATCGGCGCCCACCCGCTCGCAGAGATCGGCGACCTCGTTGATGAAGGTGATCTTGGCGGCCAGAAAGGCGTTGGCAGCGTATTTGATCATCTCGGCGCTCTCCAGATCGGCGAAGAGCATCGGCGTCTCGCGCAGGTTCAGCGGGCGG
Source organism: Pseudomonadota bacterium (assembly GCA_039187815.1). Lineage (GTDB taxonomy): Bacteria > Pseudomonadota > Alphaproteobacteria > Rhodobacterales > Rhodobacteraceae > Thermohalobaculum. Next base: position 18,574 of record JBCCZI010000086.1, read on the forward strand.
TAGATGACCGAGAGCATCTCGCGCGCCCGCTCGCTCTCGATCCCGCAAACCACCCGATCGGGGCGCATGAAGTCCTCGATCGCCGCACCTTCGCGCAAGAACTCGGGGTTCGAGGCGAGGTCGAAATCGGCATTCGGGGCGGCGGCGCGGATCCGCTCACCCACCGCCCGATTGGTGCCGACGGGGACGGTGGATTTCGTAACCACCAGCGTGTGGTCCGAAAGATGGGCGGCGATCTCTTCGGCGGCCGCGAACACATAGGTCAGGTCCGCATGGCCGTCGCCGCGGCGGGTGGGCGTTCCAACGGCAATAAAGACCGCCTCGGCCTGGGCCACGGCCTCACCCAGGTCGGTCGTGAAGGACAGCCGCCCGGCCGCCACATTGCGCGCCACCAGATCGTCGAGACCGGGCTCGAAGATCGGCATCCGTCCCGCCTCGAGATCCGCGATCTTGTGGGCGGCCTTGTCGACACAGATCACCTGGTGCCCGAAATCCGAGAAGCAGGCGCCAGAGACGAGCCCCACATAGCCCGCCCCGATCATCACGATGCGCATTTGTGGCTCCTTGCGTCGGTTCGTCGGCTGCGGCCTACGCTATGTCGTTTGCGTCGCCCCGACGCAAGGGGCATGCGGCTCAGGCCCGCCGGCGCGCCGTCGCCAGGGCTCCGAGGCCCGTCAGCACCAACAGCAGCGAGGCGTGCAGGGGCACCGCCTGGACGTTGATGGCGACCGCGTCATCCGAAAAGAGGGGCGAGACGAGCCGGAACGAATACTCCCCGCGCGCAAAGGGGTCGAACGCGGCGAAAACGGGCGCCGTGATGGTGCCCACATTCGGGATCGACCCATCGGACCCGAGAAACCCGAACAGCAGGTTCTGCGAGGTTTGCGCCAAGGTGCCTGGCACCGGATCGAAGGCGACCACGCCGAGATCCGCCTCGTCCGTGCCGACGCCCGGGTCGACGTCCTACAAAAGTTCAAAGCCGTAATCGGCGATCGTGTTGCCGGCCGTCCCCTCGATCGAGATGATCAGATTGAAGTTCCAGGTGGCCCCCAGTGTGCCCATGCTCGACCCTGGCGTGCCGTCATTCGCCCCGGGCAAGGCGCGCTAGGTCTCCCGGCCATCGGTCTCGACCGCGGGGGTCGCAAAGCGCTCCGTTGCCGAGAGGCCGAGCGTCACCGTATCCCCGTCCAGGCCGTCAAAGACCCGAATCGCGGTTGGATCGGTCGGGATCCCCGTGTCGCCGAATGTCGCCTGCGGCAGATCCCCAAACCTCTGGAACGACGGCGTCACCGGCGCGGCAGCCACGCTGCCCGCAAAAAAGCGGCTGCGGCGCACACCGCGACACCCAACGATGTCATCATACCCTTGCTCCTTCACGCCTTACGGCACACCCAAAGGGCCCCACGCCCCTACTTGATCGCGCTCACCCCTGGTAGGTTCAGCGCTTTGACCATCTCGCGTACCTCCTGGCGGGCGGCGACATGGCTCAGGGTGAAGTTTATCACGCCTCCCTGCTTCAAATCGA
>JBCCZI010000087.1:0-19967 GCA_039187815.1 Pseudomonadota bacterium
CGACGGCCGCGAGAACACGGAGACGAAGATCGAGGGAAAGCGACTTCGACATGCCTGCCGACCTCCTCCTCCGGCAGACAGTCCGAAGCAGACCCCGCGCCCAAAGAAAACCCCAACCCAATCACCTCAAACCTCGCTCTAGCTAGAGTCGAGTTGGGCCAGCACCGAGGCAGCGGCGCGGGCAGCGGGGTCTGGCCCGCCGCGCCCCAGGGCTACCAGGGTGCGCTCAAAGGCTGCGCGCTGGGTGGCGGCCTCGGATCCACCCGCCAAGATAGCCTCGAGCAGCGGCAAGATCTGCTCAGGCGTGCAGGCTTCTTGCATACGCTCGGGCACGATCGGCTCGCCGAGGACGAGGTTGACCAGATGCCCGGTCTCGACGCGGATCAGCCGCCGGGCGATGGCCGCCGTCAGAGCCGAGACGCGGTAGCAGGAGACATGCGGCGTGCCCGCAGCGGCCATCTCGAGCGCGATGGTTCCGGAGGAAACCAGCGCTGTATCCGCCGCGGCAAACGCCGTGCGTTTGGTCGTTGCATCCGCATCGGGTGGGATCAAGGTGATCGGGACGGGCAGGGACTGTGCGAGGGCCATGGCCTCGGCGATCACCGTCTCGGCCACCGGCAGAACTGCGTGCACGTGGTCTTGGCGCGCGGCAAGCTCTGTGACCGTTGCGCCAAAGACCGGGCCGAGCCGGGCAAGCTCTCCCCTCCGCGACCCGGGCGCGACCAGCAGCAGGCGCGCCTCTGGCGAAAGGCCCGCGTCCGCGCGCCAGGCTCGGACCGCGTCGTCCGAGATCTGCGGCTGCCCGGCGATCGGATGGCCGACGAAATCACAGCTCATTCCCGCCGCTTCCATATGCGGCGGCTCAAAGGGCAAGAGCGCCAGCACATGGTCGACAAAGCGGGCCATGTGTCTGGCGCGGCCCGGGCGCCAAGCCCAGACCGACGGAGCCACATAGTGGATGGTCCGGATCCGCGGCGCCTTTGCCCGAACCCGCGCCGCGACCCGCAGACCGAAGGAGGGGGCGTCGATGGTGATAAGAGCGGCGGGCTGGCGCTCGATCACCTCGGTGGTCGTCTGGTGGAGGCGCGAGAGGATGGTCGGCAGGCGCGGCAGCACCTCGGTCAGCCCCATCACCGTCAGATCGGCCATGTCGAACAGCGAGGTCAACCCGGCGGCCCGCATCGCCTGGCCGCCGACGCCGGCAAATCGGATGCCTGGCGACGCCTCGGTCAGCGCTGTCATCAAGGCGCCGCCCAGCCGGTCGCCCGAGGGTTCTCCCGCCACGAGATAGAGCAAGGGCCCGCTCACGGCTCCAGCTCGTCGCGCGCAGCGGACCACAAAAACAGGCCGGCGCGGTCAGCGGTTCCGATCAGGGCATCACGGTCGAGGATCTGCACGCCAGCGGCCTCGGTCACCAGCCCGGCCAACCCGGCCCGCGCGGCATTGCGCGCGGTTGCCGGACCGATCGTTGGCAGATCGAGCCGCGTGTCCTGCCCGGGCTTTGGCATCTTGAGCAGCACGCCGGCCGGAGGGGGGGCGTGGTCGCGCTTGCTCTCGGGCAGAGCAGCGACCCGGTCGAGCAGCGCGTCGGTTCCCTCGACCGCTTCGATACCAAGGCAGACGCCACCGGCAACGACCGCTGCCTGGCCCACATCGACGGGACCGAGAGCGCGCAGGATCGCGGCGGCCCGGCGGGCATCCGCCCGCGCCCGCGCATCGGGGTGGTGCTGGCCGAGCACGCCCGGGTTTGCGACGAGTTTGTCCGGCGGCAGGCAGTCGGCGGCGCCGACGACCCGGATGCCGGCCTCCTCAAACACCGAGCCCAGCCCGCGGAGCATGGCATCGTCCCCTTGGCGCAGCATCGCCATGACCCGCGCGGCGATCGTCATGGCCCGTTTGTCCATAGCCAGCGGGTTCAGCCGAGGCCGGTCCATGGCGCCGGCAAACACGATCTCCGCGGCACCGAAGCTCTCTAGCGCCCGGAACAGCGCGCCCACCTTCTCGAAGCGGTGCCGCTGGTGGGGGTGGCAGGTGACCCAGTCCCCGGGATCCGCCTCGAACAGGATCAGCAGATAGGCGCGTTCGGTCTCGTGACAGTGCTCGGCGATCATCCGGGGCAGACTGCCGCGCCCGGAGACGATGGCGAGCGGGGGACGCGCCACGCTAGTCGGCCCGGGGCGTGCAAAAACTGCGGCTGCTGTCGGCCAGGATGAAACTGAGAAGTCGGCGGACGGGCGCGGAGGTCGGGTCGTTCGCAGCAAAGGCCTCGGCGCGCTGGTGGAGCGAGCCCTCGCCGAAGAAGATCTCGCGATAGGCAGCACGCAGGGCGTGGATGTCCTCTCGCTCGAACCCGCGGCGCTTCAGGCCGATGATGTTGAGCCCGCCAAGCTCCGCCCGGTTGCCGATGACCGAGCCGAAAGGGATCACGTCCTTCTCGACGCCCGACATGCCGCCGACCATTGCGTGCTCGCCGACCCGCACAAATTGGTGCACCGCCGACAGTCCGCCGATAAAGGCGCAATCGCCCACCTCGACATGTCCGGCCAGCGTGGCGTTGTTGGCCATAATGATGCCATTACCGAGCTGGCTGTCATGGCCCACATGGACGCTGGCCATCAGCAGGCAGCCATTGCCGACGCGCGTGACCATGCCGCCACCGCTGGTGCCGGGATTGGCCGTGACATGCTCGCGGATCATGCAATCGGCGCCGATCTCGAGCCGGCTCTCCTCGCCCGCATATTTCAGATCTTGGGGCTGATGTCCGATCGAGGCAAAGGGCCAGATGCGCGTGCGCGGGCCGATATCGGTCCGTCCGGCGACGGCGACATGGGAGATGAGCTCGACGCCCTCGCCGAGCGAGACGTCGGCACCGACGGCGCAATAGGGGCCGATGGTCACGTCCTCGCCAATGCGGGCGCCGTCCTCGATGATCGCGGTGGGGTGAATGCTCACGCGCCGCCCCGGCGTGCATCGTTCTCGTCGATGATCATGGCCGAGAACTCGGCCTCGGCAGCGATATCGGCGCCCACGCGCCCCTCGCCCCAGAATTTGAACACCTTGCCGCGCCCGCGCAGGATCTTCACGTGCAGCTCCAGCACATCGCCGGGCACGACCTTGCGGCGAAAGCGCGTCTTGTCGAGCGTCATGAAATAAACCAGCAGATTTTCGCCTTCCTTGGCGAGGCTGTCGACCACCAGCACGCCGGCCGTTTGCGCCATGGCTTCGACCACCAAAACGCCGGGCATGATGGGCTCTTGGGGGAAGTGCCCCTGGAAATGCGGCTCATTGGCCGAGACGTTCTTGATGCCGACGGCGCTTTTGTGCGGGAAGATGCGATCCACCCGGTCAATCAGTAGGAAGGGGAAGCGGTGCGGGATCATGCGTTTGATCCGCGCCAGGTCAGCCACCCCCCCGGTTTCACCGGTCTCGCCGTCCGCCATATCGCCCTTCCGCCTCAGACACCCACTTGGTGAAACCATCTGGATCGGGTGAAATCAAGCCTCAATCTGCTGCGTTGCACTATTGCGGCGAGGGAGCCGGATCGGGTGCCGTAGGGTCCTCGTCGGGAGCCGTTCCATCGGCCGGCAGCAGCGGATCAAACGCGGGCAAGGCCAGGGCTGGCAGGGGCACGCGCTCATCGAAAAGCTCGATCACTTCATCGGTCATGTCGATGGCTGGGGCCGCGATCAGGATCTGCTCGGTGTCGAGGACGAGGCTGGCGCCCTCGGATTTGAGCACTTCGATCAAGATGGGGGCGAGTTCGGACACAAGCGCCTCGCGGGCCGTGCGGAAGGCGCGCTGCAGCTCTGCCGCCTGGCGCTGGCTGAGCCGGCGCGCATTGCGCACGCGCCGGTCAAAATCCTTGGCGCGGCGCTCGAACTCGGTGCGCGAGAGCGCGGCGCGCTCGCGGGCCAGGTCGGCCTCTTCAGCCTCGAGCAGCTGCTTGACCGCATCGACCCGGGCCTCGAACTCGCTGCGCCGGGTGCGCTCGGCCTCGCGCAAGGCCCGACCGGCTTCGGTTTCGCGCAAGATCCGCTCTCGCGACACCACAATGATCGAGGAGTCGGGCGCCGTGCTCACCTGCGCGGGCGCCGGGGCCCCGATCATCAAAAGCGCCACCAACAGTGCCGCTCGTGAGCCGCCGTGCATGGCGCGCTCAGAACCGCGTGCCGACCGACACCCGGAACAGCTCGTCATCATCCAGATCTTCCTCGATGAGCGGGAAGCCCACGCTGAGCTCGATTGGACCGAACGGGCTGTCGATAAAAAGCAGGCCACCTGCGGCCACTCGGATATCGGCACTGTCGTCGATGGTGACGGCGGGGGCATCACGAACGGCCGGGAACGAGGTGCGGTCGAGGCCAAAGACAGTGCCCGCATCCACGAAGGCGCCGCCAAAGATCCCGAGCTCCTCGGGCAGGCCGATGGGGAAGGAGACCTCGAAGCGCAGGGCCGCGAAATAGTTGCCGCCGATCGAGTCGCGGGTGTTCTCATCGCGCGGGCCAATGCCTTCATCAGCAAAGCCGCGGAGCGAGGCGCCGCCGAGGAAGAAGCGGTCGTTCACCTGGCTGTCATCGCCAAAGGAAAACAAGGCCCCGCCCTCAAACTCGGCGCTGGCAATGACCTGGTCGTTGAAAAATCCCTGCCAGCCTTTGATCGAGCCGCTGCTCTTCACGAACTGGGCATCGCCGCCGAGCCCTGCGAACTCCTGCTCGAAGCTTGCTAGGTAGCCAGCACTCGGCTCGACGAAATCGTTCCGCTGATCGTGCACGATCTGGTAGCCGGCCGAGGATTTGAACCGCTCGCCCTCGTCCACCTGGATCGCAGGCGAGGCGTCGCGCGCCGTCGAGATATCATCGCGCACCACATCGTAATTCAGGCGCAGGCGCGTGCGGTCGCCGAGCGGGAAAGAGACGCTGGGTTCGATGCCAAAGCGGTTGATCTCGAACGAACTCTCGTCATCGCGGTCGTCCTGGATAAAAAAGGCGCGCCCGGTCACCGCCAGATCCCGGTCCAGGAACTGCGGCTCGGTGAAGGTGAAGTCGTAGACCTGGGTGTCGCCGGCGGCCGTCACCTGTGCGTTCACGATCTGCCCGCGGCCGAGAAAGTTCCGTTCGGTCACCGTCACGGTTCCGAGAGGACCCGAGCTCGACGAGAAGCCCACACCGAACGAGATCGAGCCGGTGGATTTCTCTTGAACCTGGACCTTCAGCACTGCGCGATCGTCGGCGCTGCCCTCCTCGACCAAGACTTCGACGCGTTCGAAATAGTTCAGACCGCGGATCTGGGAGCGGGCGCGACGAATCTTGCGCGCATCGAACGCATCGCCCTCGACCAGCTCGATCTCGCGCCGGATGACACGGTCGAGCGTCTGGGTGTTGCCTTCAACCTCGATGCGCTCGACATAGACGCGGCTGCCTTCTTGCAGCTCGAAGGTCACGTCGATCACGCGGTTTTCGGTGTCCTTGTCGGCGCGCGGGCGCACTTGGACAAAGGCAAAGCCCTTGGCGCCGGCAAGATCGGTAAGGTCGTTGGCGATCTCCTCAATCTCGCTGGCGTTGTAAACCTCGCCGGTTAGGTCCTCAGCTGGCACCGCGGCCAGGAACTCCTCGGCGTCGAGACCCTCGGCTGTGACGACCGCGTCAAACTCGCCAAAGCTGTACTGCTCGCCCTCTTCGAGATTAAAGGTGATGAAGAAGCCCGAGCGATCAGGTGCAAGCTCGGTGGTCGCCGACAACAGCGTAAAATCCGCATAGCCGCGCGAGAGATAGAACTGGCGCAGCAGCGATTTGTCGAGCTCGATCCGGTCCGGGTCGAACACGTCCGTCGAGAAGAAGACCGAGAGGAGACCGGACTCGCTGGTTTCGATCTCGTCGCGCAGGCGGCTGTCCGAGAACACCCGGTTGCCTGTGAAATCGATCGAGTTGATGCCGGTGAGGTCCCCCTCCTCGATCTCGAAGATCAGATCGACGCGGTTCTCGGGGCGCGCGATGGTGACGGGCACCACCTGCGCGCCATAGCGCCCAGTGCGGCGGTAAATCTCGATGATCGCCTGGGCATCTGCCTCGGCCGCCGCCGGGGTGAACGGAAAGCGCGGCCTCGCGCTGACGATGCGCTCCAGATCCTCGTCCTTGATCGCGTCGTTGCCCTCGAAGACCACGGCGTTGATCGAGGGGTTCTCGACAACGTCGACGATCACGCCTCCACCACCCGGCGTGATCTGCACATCGCTGAAGAGGCCCGTGTCGAACAGCCGGCGTGTCGCGGCGTTCAGGTCGGCAGCGTTGATGTTGCGATCCGTGGGCAGGGCCATGTAGGACACAATGGTGCCAGGCTCGATGCGGCGATTGCCGCGAATGACGATGCCCGAGGTTTGTCTCGACTGGGCCTGGGCCTCAGAGCCCGGCATCGGGCCAACAACCAGGCCGGCGAGCCCCATCCCAAACACCGCCCAAAGCACACACAGACCGCGCGCAATCGGTCGACGCATCATGAACCCTCCTGCCCCGCCGTGCTCGCGCCCTGGCGGGGCCGAGCCGGTCTCACCCCGCGAAGTAGCGGGAGATGTCGTTGTAGGTTGCGAATACCATGAGGGACAAGACCAGCGAAAGGCCGATCACCGCTCCGATCTGCATCCAGGAGCCGGCAAGCGGCCGGCCGCGCACCGCCTCGACCGCATAGAACATCAGATGGCCGCCATCGAGCACGGGGATCGGCAGCAGGTTCAACAGCCCAATCGAGGTCGAGAGCACGGCGATCAGCCGTAGAAAGGCGTTGATCCCCTGGGCCGCCGTATCGCCCGACATCTCCGCGATGCGCAGTGGGCCGCCAAGCTGGCTGGTGTCGGCATCGGCGAACAACATGTCGCCGAAGTAAGCCAGCGTTCCGGTGATGATGGCCCAGGTCTCGAGCACGCCGCCATAGAGCGCAAGCCAGGGCGACACCGAGACCCGCAGCGGCTCGAGCCCGCCCTGGGAGGCGAGCCGGACGCCGAGCGTGGGCTGCGGGATCTCCTCGCCCGTCTCGGGATGGGCCCGCGTGATCATCTCGGGCGTGATGTCGAGGGTGCGGGTCGTGCCATTGCGCAGTACCTCGAAGGCCACCGGCGTGTCGGGCTCGATCTCGAGCATGCGCAGCTGCATGTCATAGAACGAGGTCACCGGCTTGCCATCGATCGAGATGATCTGGTCCCCCGGCGTGATGCCCGCGCGCGAGGCCGCTTGACCCGGCGTGATGCTGTCGATCCGGGGCGGCGCGTTGTAGCGCACGGGGACGTCCTCGGTGATGCCGACCCGCTCGATGGTGGCCATCATCTCGCGGCCATTGCTGCGGTGGAGGATGGCGACGATCTGGCCAAAGCTCTCGATCTCGACGCCGTCGATGCGCAGCACCCGGTCGCCGGCCTGAAAGCCGATCTCGGCGGTCGCGTCCGATCCCAGATCGGCGATCACCGGCTCGTCGCTGCTTTGCCCTGAGGCCAGGAAGAGCGCTGCAAACAGCAGGATCGAGAGTAAAAAATTGGCAAATGGTCCTGCGGCCACGGCCGCCGTCCGCGCCAACAGGGGCGCGTTGTGGAATGCGACGGCCTTTTGCTCCTCGGAAAGTTGGTCATCGCTCAGCTGATTGGCGCTGGCGGGGTCCATATCGCCGACAAACTTCACGTATCCGCCGAGTGGCAGGGCGGCGACCTGCCAACGGGTCCCGCGCTTGTCGGTCCAGCTATAGAGCCGCTTGCCGAAGCCGATCGAGAACACCTCGGCCTGGATGCCGCACCAGCGACCAACGATGTAGTGGCCGTATTCGTGCACGAACACCACGACGGCCAGCACGACCAGAAAGGGAACGGCGACGCCAAGCACGGGGCCAATCACGGGGATTGCGTCGAGAAATTCCATAAGAGGGTCCTTTTATGCGTCTCGTGCGTCAGGCCGCGAAACGGGGAACCAGCGACCGGCTGATCCGGCGCGCTTCGGCATCTGCGGCAAAGATCTGGCTGAGGTCGGTTGCCTCGGGCAGGTCGTCAAGCCTTTCCATGGTCGATTCGACCAGAGAGGCCATGTCGAGGAAGCCGATCTTGCCCGCGATGAAGGCATCGAGCGCCACCTCATGGGCGCCGTTCATCACGCATCCGGCGACGCCGCCCTGCGCCATGGCCAGCCGAGCTAGGCGCAGCGCCGGGAACCGCTCCTCGTCCGGCGCTTCGAAATCCAGCCGGGCAAGGGCGGCGAAATCGACCCGCTCGACCGGCACAGCGCGGCGTTCGGGAAAGCCCAGCGCATAGGCAATGGCCACCCGCATATCCGCCGGCCCCAGATGCGCCAGGATCGAGCCGTCTCGGAAGCCGACCATGGAGTGGATCATCGACTGGGGATGCACGACGACTTCGATCTGGTCGGGACTGACGTCGAAGAGATGCCAGGCTTCGATCATCTCGAGGGCCTTGTTGAACATGGAGGCGCTGTCGATCGAGATCCGTTGCCCCATGGTCCAGCGCGGATGGGCGCGGGCCTCTGCCGCGGTGACGCTCGCCATCTCGGCGCGCGAACGGGTGCGGAACGGGCCGCCCGAAGCGGTAAGGATCAGCCGCTCGATCGGGCAATCGCTCTCGGCCGCGGTGACTTGGAAGATCGCGTTGTGCTCGCTGTCGACGGGCAACAGGCGGGCACCGGAGCGCGCCATCTCGGCCAAGAAGATGCCGCCGGCTGCCACCAGGCACTCCTTGTTGGCCTGGGCGATAACGGCGCCTGTGCGTGCGGCGGCCAAGGTGGGGGCAAGGCAGGCGGCGCCGACGATGGCCGCCATGCACCAGTCGACGGGGCGCGAGGCGGCCTCGATCAGCGCGGTCTCCCCGGCGGCCGCCTCGATCCCGCTGCCGGCCAAGGCGGCGCGCAGAGCGCCGAGACGAGCAGGATCCGCCGTGACTGCGATCTCGGCCCGCAGCCGGCGCGCGGCATCGGCCAGCCCCGCGATGTTGCCGTGGCCCGTCACAGCCACCGTGTGGAACTCGTCGACGCCCCAGTCTTCGATCACGCGCACGGTGTTGGCGCCGATCGAGCCTGTGACCCCCAAAATGCTGATGCGTTTCGTCATCGCTCCTGCCATTTGGCGGCACCCTACCAGATGAAAACCGTCTTGCCGCGCCAGAAAGTGACCACCGCTGCGACGATGGTGGCCGCCATCAGGCCGTCGAAGCGGTCGAGCGCGCCGCCATGGCCGGGAAAGAGGCTGCCCGCATCCTTCACGCCGAAATGCCGCTTGACTGCCGACTCGGCCAAATCGCCGGCCTGGGCCAGGATCGCCGCCGCTGCCGAGACGGTGCAGACCTCGTAATAATAGGTGCCGGTGGTCGCCCAGCTGAACAATCCGCCGCCTGCAGCGGCCAGCGCGATGCCGCCGAACAGGCCGGCCCAGGTCTTCTTTGGGCTGACCGAGGGCCATAGCTTCGGCCCTCCGATCAGCCGGCCCGCGAAGTATCCGCCCGTGTCGGCGCCGGCCACGACAATCACCACCCAAAGCGCGCTGATGAAGCCGTGCGGCTCGGTGTTTCGCAAGGCCAACAGCGCGATGGCCGCCCCGCCGATGATCGTCAGGCCAGCAATGGTCCAAACCGCGCTTGTGCGCCGGCCTTGCATCAGGTCAGCGGCGGCCAATCCGGCCACCCCTGCGGCCAGCATGGTGGGGGCAAGCACGGGGCCGAGCACTTCGGCCGTCAGCACCGCGGTGCCGCAAGCGCCCGCGGCGGCGATGCCCCCTGCACCAGGATGGGCGCCGCGGCAATGGGTGATCGCCCGCCATTCCCAGGCCATCGCCGCCGCCATGGCCGCGATCAGGGCCGCTGCCCACACGCCGCCGAGCCAGATCATCAACAGCGCCACGCCGCCGAGGACAATCGCCGAGACAAGCCGAACGCGAAGATCGGCAAACTTAGGCGGCTGGGCGTCCATGATGCCGCCGCCCCCGGATCTCAGAGCTGTGCCGCGGTCTTGCCGTATCGGCGTTCACGTTGCGCATAGTCGGCGAGCGTGTCTGCCAGGTGCGCAGCGGTGAAATCGGGCCAGCACTCCTCGACAAAGGCAAACTCGGCATAGGCTACCTGCCACAGCAGGAAGTTCGAGATCCGCGTCTCGCCCGAGGTGCGGATGACCAGATCCGGGTCTGCAACACCCGCGGTGTCGAGCGCCCCCGCCACCGTCTCTTGGGTGATGGCATCGGGGCTGAGCTGGCCCTCGACCACTTGCGTCGCGACCCGGCGCATGGCCTCGGTCAACTCGGCGCGGCCGCCATAGGAGATCGCCACCTGAACCAGGAGTTCGGTGTTGTCAGCCGTGCGCTCCTCGGTCTGGGTCATCAGGCGCTGGAGATCCCGCGGCAGGCGGCTGCGGTCGCCGATGAAGCGCACCCGCACCGATTGGCGGTCCAGCTCGTCGACCTCGCGCACGATGTAGCGGCGGAAGAGCGCCATCAGCACCGCCACTTCATAGCCTGGACGATGCCAGTTTTCGGTCGAGAAGGCATAGAGGGTCAGCGCCTCGATCCCAAGACCCGGGGCCGCCTTAACGATTTCCCGCACCCTCTCGACGCCGCGATGATGGCCCGCCGTCCGCGCGAAGCCGCGGCGCACCGCCCAGCGGCCGTTTCCGTCCATAATGATCGCCACGTGCCGTGCTTGGCGCATTGGGCGCTCGGTCTGCTCCGCCATGTCCATTCCTTGCCTGCGCAGCCTCAAGATCTCACGGTCCGCGGACTGTCAGACTTGCATGATCTCGGTCTGCTTTGCCTCGACGGCGCTGTCGACTTTCTTAACGTATGCGTCGGTCAGCGCCTGGATCTCATCGGACCACATCTTCTGTTCATCTTCCGCCATGCCGGCGGCCTTGGCCTTTTTGATCAGGTCCATGCCAATGCGACGCACGTTCCGAATTGCCACCCTGGCATTCTCGGCATACTGGCTAGCAACTTTGGTCAATTCGCGGCGGCGTTCCTCGTTGAGCTCGGGGATCGGCAGGCGCAGCAGCGTGCCATCGACCACCGGGTTGATCCCGAGGCCCGAGGTCCGGATCGCCTTATCGACCTTGCCGACCAGGGACTTGTCCCAGACCGCTATGGTGATCATCCGCGGTTCGGGCACGTTCACCGTGCCGACTTGATTGATGGGCGTGTTGGCGCCATAGGCGTCGACCATCACCGGCTCGAGCATGGAGGCCGAGGCCCGGCCTGTGCGCAACGTCGTGAACTCGGTCCGCAGCGAGCTGAGCGCGCCCTCCATCCGCCGTTCGATATCATCTAGGTCGATGTCTTCGTCGTCATCCGTCATGGGGTATCCTGCTTGGTCATGCGGCCAGAGCGTTCAATGCCCGACGCGGGTAAACCGCCCCCGGCCCAACAAAACCTCCGACAAGCCGCCATTTTCATGCAGCGAGAACACCACGATTGGAAGGGAGTTGTCACGCGCAAGCGCAATCGCCGAGGCATCCATGACCTTGAGGTTGCGGGTCAAGACCTCTTGGTAGCTGATGTCCGAGAACCGCCGGGCGGCGGAGTTGGTCTGCGGATCGCTGTCATAGACGCCGTCGACCTGCGTGCCTTTGAGAATCGCGTCGCAGTTCATCTCGATCCCGCGCAAGGTCGCAGCCGTATCGGTCGTGAAATAGGGATTGCCCGTGCCGGCGGCAAAGATCACGACGCGCCCCTTCTCGAGATGGCGGATCGCACGGCGGCGGATATAGGGCTCGCACACCGTCTCCATCGGGATCGCCGAGAGCACCCGGGTGTGCACGCCGACGCTCTCGAGCGCAGATTGCATGCCGAGCGCATTCATCACCGTGGCCAGCATGCCCATGTAATCAGCTTGGGTGCGCTCCATCCCCTTGGCCGAGGCTGAGAGCCCGCGGAAGATGTTGCCGCCGCCGATCACCAGGCAAATCTCGATACCATGAGCGTGGGCGTCGCGGATCTCGCTGGCGATGCGTGAGACGGTGGTCGGGTCGAGCCCAAACCCTTGCTGACCCATCAGCGCTTCGCCCGATATCTTGAGGAGGATCCGCGAAAAAATCGGTCGGTCGTTCGGTGCCACGGCGGCGCTGTCCGACATCAACCTCTCCCTTTGCTCGGCGGCGCGAACGGTACACGCATGGTCCGGCCGATGCAAGGATGGTGATCAGGCCTCAGCCATCCTCGTCGGCGACGACCAGCTTGATTTCGGCCCGGTCGACCATGCCGCGGATGACCATGATGATTTCGTTTTGGGCGGCCTCGCATTCCTTGCGGCGGACCTTGCCGATCTCGCCCATGTTTTCGCGCAGCTGCTCGGCCATGCGCGAGGAAATGTTGCCGAGAATGAAATCGACGCTTTCGGGCATGCTGTCCTTGGAGCCTGCCAGGGCCCGGAGGAGCACATCGGGCTCGGCATTGCGCACGATCGCGGAGATATCGCGGGTTTCGACCCTGCTGGGGATGTCCTCGAAGGTGAACATCTTGCGCTTGATCTCTTCGGCAAAGTCGGGCTGGCCCTCGGCTATGCTGTCGAGCACGTGGGTCCGAACCTCGGCCGCGGTGAAGTTCATGATTGCGCCCACCTGCTCGGCCGGATCGCGGCGTTGGCCGTCCGCATTCTGGCCCGCTAGGAAGTCGCGGCTGACCGAGGCGCCGATGGTCTCGATCACCCGCGGATCGAGGTTTTGGGTCTTGGTGATGCCCATCACCACATCACGCGCTCGGTCAGGCGGGAACCGGCTGAGCACTCCGGCCGCCTGCTCCGAGGACAGTTTGGAGAGCACAACCGCCGCGGTTTGCGGATGCTCGCGCTTCAGGAACTCGGCGATTGCATCCTCGCTCACCTTGGCGAGCTTGCGCCAAACATTATGGACCGACGGGGCATCGACGCCGTCGAGGATGCGGGTGAGGGTCGATTCGTCCAAATGCCGCTCGAGCAGCCCGCGGGCGAGCTTGAGGCCGCCACGGATGGTGCTGTCAGCGCGATCAAGCTCGTGCAGGAACTCCCGGATCACGGAATTGACCACCTCGGGCTCGATTCGCTTCAGCCGAGCCATGCCGGCGGCGAACCCGCGCAGGCTGTTTTCGTCCAGACGTTCCAGCAGCGGACCTGCGGCCTCAGGTCCCAAAACCCCGATCACAATTGCCGCCTTTTGCTGGCGGGTCAGCTCCTCAAGCGTCGGTGAGCCCGGATCGGCCGGGGCAAGCGGCGTCGCTGCGGCGGGCGCAAGCTCGGTCGAACCGGTGTCGCGAACCTCGCTCATGTCGCATACCCCGTGATCAGCGCGCCTGCCAGCAGGCTCCATCCGTCTGCCACGACGAAGAAGGCCAGTTTCAGTGGCAGCGAGACGACCACTGGCGGCACCATCATCATGCCCATGGACATCAGCACCGAGGCCACCACCAGATCGATGATCAGGAATGGCAGGAAGATCAAAAAGCCGATCTCGAAGCCGCGCTCAAGCTCGGTCAGCATGAAGGCCGGCACCAGGATGTCGAGCGGTGCCCGCTCGCCGGGCAGTAGCACAACCTCGCGTCCGGGTGCGGCGGCGGCCAGTTCGCTCACGGCCTCGGGGCGCACCCGGCTCTCCATGAACAGACGGAACGGGGCCATACCGCGCTCCCAGGCCTGCTGAAAGGTGATGTCCCCGTCCAAAAGCGGCGAGAGCCCACGGGCCCAGGCCTCGGCAAAGACCGGCTCCATCACGAAATAGGTCATGAACAGCGCGAGGCTGATGATCAGCATATTGGGCGGTGCCTGTTGCAGCCCGATCCCCTGGCGCAGGATGGCAAAGACGGTCACCATAAATGGAAAGCAGGTGATCATGATCGCAATGCCTGGCGCGAGGCTGAGCAGCGTGATGATTAGGAAGAGCTGCACCACCCGCCCGGACAGGCTCTCGCCATCGCCGAGATCGATCGACAGCCCCTGTGCTGCCGCAATCGACGGTAGGCATAGCAACAGGGCGGTCAGGGCCAGGGTGCGCGCAGGGCTTTGCATGCCGCTCTCAGAACAGATCCGTCACGTCCACGATCTCGGTTAGACGCACGCCAAGGCGGCCGCCATCTTCGCCCAGTTCCTCGAGCTCGCCGCGGGCGATGACGCGGTCGCCGATCATGATCTCGACCGGGTCGTCCACGCGGCTCGAGAGAGGTAGCACCATGTCGCGCCGCATCGCCAGGAGTTCGCTGATGACCGGGCGCGCCGTGCCCACGCAGACGACCACGTCGACCGGTACCGAGAAGATTGCACGGCGGTACTTTCCCTCGGCGCTGGTGTCGCGGTTCTCGAGGACCGGCGGTTCGCCGTCGGCTTCGGTCTGCTCGAGATCGGTCGTGTCGCTGTCGCTCATTGCGGCTCCTCTCAGGCGGTTTCGTGGGCCGTGCCGACCCCGGCGGTGGCGGGCATCAGCGCACGGTCGAGGCAGGCTAGGGCCTTGGCCGCCAGGGTGTTGGCGTCGATCTCGGCGCCACCGCCGGTCCAGCGAAGCGCGGCCTCGCCCGGGGCAACGCGCGGGTCGCTGACCAGGCGGAGCGGCAGATCGATGTCGCCGCGGTCCTCGCTTTGGCGATCCAGCACAAGCTGCACGGCTTCGAGGTCTTCGGGTGCCAAATGGAGTGCGATGTCCCGAGGACGGCTGGCGCGGGCGATCTCGAGGCTAGCGGCGGCCACCTCGGCGGCAAAACCGGTCTCGATCAGGCTGGGGAGCGCGCTGGCCGCTGCCCTGGCAAAGGCCTCTGCATGGCGGCGGTGCTCGGTCTCGAGGGCTGCGGGGCCTGCCAGAGCGAGTTCGTCCAGCCTGTTGAGCAGGCGGTCGATCCTGTCGGTGGCGCGATGGTCGGCCAATGCAGCAGCGTCGACCGGCGAAGGCAGATCTTGGGTTTGCTCGGGCGCGGCCTCGGTCTCGTCACGGTGCGTAGGCGGCTGTGCGGCGTCCAAGGCCGGATCCACGGCCTCGGGCCCCTCCGAGTGATCAAAGGCTTGTAAGAGAAGCGGACGTCCGGACATCAAGCGGCCTCCTCATCCGTCGGCGCGAGCCAATCTTTGAGCATCGCGACGGTCTGCTCTTGGTTCTCGCTGACCACCAGGCGTAGGTTCTCCGCCTCGGACAGCTCGGGTGCTTCGCCATCGGCGCCCTCGCTCTCGCCATTAGCCTCGCCAGGTGTGGCATTGGGTCCACCGATCGCGATCGGATTGCCCTGCTCGTCGATAGTGAGGAATGGGCCCTCCGGCTCCTCACGCCGCATCAGCAGCGGGCGCACAACGGTCAGCGCTAGGACGACCGACACGATGGCCAGGACGGCGATCTGGATCAGGGTGAGGGCGTTGCGTTCGACAAAGCGCAAGATTGGACTTGCCTCGGCCAATTCGCCGGGGGTCGCGTCTGGCTGGAAGGCCATGCTCTCGACTGTCACGATATCACCGCGCTCGGCATCAAAGCCGATGGCGGCCTTGACCAACTCGGAGAGTGCGGCAAGCTCGGCCTCCGGCCGTGGCTGCCAAACCGGCGTGCCATCGGCCCCGTCTTCGACGAGACCGTCGACCAGCACGGCGACGCTGATTCGCCGAATGGCTCCGGCCTGGCGAACCCGCTCGCGGCGGAGTTCGGAATAGTCGTAGTTGGCTCTCTCGCGGGTCTCGGAGCGCGCGCTCTGGCGGCTGGGGTTGTTCTCTGCATCCCCGGCGGGCAGGTTGCTGGCCACAGTCACGTTCCCGGCCGAGCCAGAGCTCGAATCGGTGATCTCTTCGTTGTCGAGGCTGATCGTGACCCGGCTGTCGGGGTCGATGACCGTCTCAACCACGGTCTCGGCCTCCCGATCGGTCTCGACGGTCACACTGACCCGAGCCCGGTCGCGGCCGACGCGGGCGGCGATCAGCTGCTCGATCTCGGCCTTGAGGCGGGTCTCACGCTCGGCGGCGGCAGTGTCGCTATCGCGCCCGCCCCCCTCTTCGCCGGGCGCCAGCACGATGCCGGTCCGGCTGTCTATGACGGCCACCTGTTCGGGGTTGAGATTGGGCACCGAGAGCGCGACCAGATAGCGAAAGGCCCGCGCCTGGCTTTGGGTCAGGGCGCCACCGGCCATGGAGACCGTTACCGAAGCGGTGGGCGGTGCGCTCTCCCGCGCAAAGGGACGCCGGCTCGGCACGGCGATGTGCACCCGCGCCGCGCGCACGCCCGGAGCGGCGAGAATCGTCCGGGCAAGCTCCCCCTCCTTGGCCCGCCAGAAGGCGGCGTTGAACATATCGGAGGTGGCCGAGAAGCCGGACATGCCATCGAGCAGCTCATAGCCCGCCTGGCCCTGGCGCGGCAGTCCCTCACGGGCGAGCGACAGACGCACCCGGTCCCGCTCGCCCTCGACGACAAAGATCGCGTCGCCGCGCACCTCTGAGGGGACGCCCAGTTGCTCAAGCCGGCCCACGACCTCACCGGCCGTGGCGGGATCAAGCCCGGAGTAGAGAAGGGCCATAGCCGGCCGTGTCGCCAATTGCGCGAGCGACAGCACCGCGACCAGGCTGAGCACACCGGCTCCGATGAGGAAGGCGCGACGACGCAGGTCGAGCGCGCGCCATGTCCGCAACAATTGTTCCATTCGAGACTCTGTCACCCCCGGCAGCGAGCGCCGGCCATGCATTCTTGCGTGTTGAGCGGACCATGCGGCCCAGGGATTTAAGAATCGGTTTAGTGGAATCGCGCTAGGCCAGTCTTCGGAAAGAGATGCGCTACGGCGCTGGAGGCAGGACATGAGCGACGCGGCGGAGACCGAAGAAGTGGCTCCGGAACAACCCAAGAAGAAGGGGTCCAAGGTTCTCTTGATCGCCCTTGTGGCGGCGCTCCTGCTTGGGGGCGGCTCCTTCTATGGTGTCTATTCCGGCCTGATCCCGCTCCCCTTTGGCAACAAAGAGGAGATGGCGGAGGGCAAGGGCATGGCCGACCATAAGATGGCCGAGCCCCTGGAGGCCGAGGGCGAACCCGAGAAGGAGATGGCCTTCGTCGCGGTCGAGCCCATTCTTGTTTCGCTGGCGCCGGGTGGCCCGGCGGCCCACCTGAAACTCTCCCTGCAGCTTGAGGTCGACCCCGAGAAGAGCGCCGATGTGACCGCGCGTCTTCCCCGGGTCGCCGATGTGCTCAACACATTCTTGCGAGCCGTGGAGGTTGGAGATCTCGAGCGTCCGCGCTCGATGCTCCGCCTGCGGGCCCAAATGCTGCGCCGGGTTCAGCTCGTCGTCGGACCCGGTGCGGTCTACGACCTGCTGATCCAGGAATTCGTGCTCAACTGAGGAGGTCGCTATGGATCTGATCGCTGATGGACTGTTCATCGCGACCGCGCTCACCGCGGCGCTCTATTGTTTCGTGCTGAGCCGGCGGCTGCGGCGCCTCAGCGATGCGGAGACGGGCATCGGCGTCCAAATCCACGCGCTGAACAAGGCGTTGGAGGAGACCCGCGCCGGCTTGGCCGAGACGCGGCGGGGCGTGGCCGAGGCCCGGGCGTCGGTGCGCAATGCCAGCGAAGCGCTGGGCGTCGAGGTCGAGGCCGCACGCCGGGAGACGCAGATGCTGACCGCGGCCCGCACCGCCGCGCTCGATGCGCTCGCCATGGTGGACCAGGCGAAAGCGCGCCCGGCACCGACATCTGCCCCTGCACCGGCGCCCGCCCGCGAGCTGGCACCTACACCGGCACCGCCGGCCGCAAAGGCCGCAGCCAGTGCCGAGGTGCCAGAGGACGACGGCGAAGACATCCCGGATTGGCCGGACGGCGTCATCGATCCCTTCGATGAAGACGACGCCGATGCCGAGTTTGCTGCCGCCGAGGCCGAGGAAGGTTCCGCGGCCATGCCCGAGGTCGATGCGCCAGTTGGTGGCGCTGAACCGCCACGGGCCGCCGAGCCTGAGCCCGCGGCGTTCTCGGCACCGGCTGCGACAGCCGCAGCTGGGGACGCATCGGAGCCGCTCCGGATCGAAAGACTGGCCTTGTGAAGGCCGCGTCCCTTCGACCGGCCGGAGCTTTGGCGACACTGGCCATCGGCTTTGTCGCCTCGGCTGCGCTGCGGGCCGGCGATGTCGTTGCAGCCTTGCCCCAGCAATCCGGTGACGGCTATGGCAATCCCTTGCCCGCTGCGGTTGCCGAGATGCCCGATGCCAAGGTCGGCGCAGCCCAAGATGACATGGATGTGATGACTCTGGTGGCTGATCTGCGCAGCCGGCAGCAACAGCTCGACGCCCGCGAGACCCGATTGAGCGAACGCTCGCAGATGATCGAGGCGCTCGAGCAGCGTCTCGAAGATCGCCTGCGCCAACTGGAAGAGGCTCAGCGCCAACTCGAAGAAACCGCTGTGCTGGTCGACGACGCCGCGGGGCGCGATGTGCGCCACCTGGCCGAGATGTACCAGCAGATGAAGCCCAAGCAGGCGGCCGAGATCTTCAACAAGATGCCGCCCTCGTTTGCCGCGGGGTTCCTCAGCGAGATGGTTTCCGAATCGGCTGCGCTGATCCTGGCGAACATGGAAGCCGACCGCGCCTATGCCGTCAGCATCCTGCTGGCCGGGCGCAATGTCGGCCGCGCGCCGGAAGCGAACTGAGCTTTCACGCTTCCTTAGCTGCCAAGGCTTTATCGATTGGGCGCTGAAGAAATCCGCTAGAGCAGGACACCGGCGTCATGGGCAGCATAATCGGCATCGTCGTCATCATCGCCATGGTGTTCGGCGGGTATCTCCTGGCTGGCGGCAAGATGGGCATCATCATGAAGGCACTGCCCTTCGAGATGATGATGATCGGCGGCGCAGCCGTCGGCGCCTTCGTGATCGCCAATGACGGGGGCACCGTCAAACACACCCTCAAGGATCTGGGCCGAGTCTTCAAAGGCGCCACCTGGAAGCGCGGCGACTATCAGGACCTGCTGTGCCTCCTCTTCACCCTGATAAAGACGGCGCGGCGTGACCCTGTCGCCATCGAGGCGCATATCGAAGCACCGACCGACAGCCCGATCTTCCAGGCCTACCCGAAAATCTTGGCTGACAAAGGCGCGACCGATCTGATCTGCGACACGATCCGCATGAGCATGATGAACTATGACGACCCGCATCAGCTCGAGGATCTGATGGAGAAGCAGCTCGAGGGCAAGCTGCACCACAACCTCCACTCGGCCCATGCGCTCCAGACCATGGCCGACGGTTTGCCGGCACTTGGGATCGTCGCGGCGGTGCTCGGCGTCATCAAGACCATGGCCTCTATCGATCAGCCACCTGAGGTGCTCGGCAAGATGATCGGCGGCGCGCTGGTCGGAACCTTTCTGGGCGTGTTCCTGGCCTATGGCTTTGTCGGTCCCTTCGCCAACAAGGTGAAGAACCTCGCCGAGGCCGATCACAAATTCTATGAGCTGATCCGTGACACTCTGGTCGCCAACCTGCACCGCCACAGCCCGCAGATCTGCGTCGAGGTGGCCCGCCAGAACCTGCCGAAAGAGCTTCGGCCGAGCTTCGATGAGCTGGAGCAGGCCCTGAAGTCGGTGCAGGAGGCCGCCTGATGCGCCCTGCATTGGCCCTGGCGGCGATGGGCGCGTTTGGCGCCGGTTTGGCCGCCGCCGAACCGGTCGAGACGGCCCTGCTGCCCGATGCGTCGGGACCTGCGCGCCTCGTGCTCGCCTATTGGCCCGAGGGCGGCTGGCTGGTCGAGAAGGGAGAAGGGATCGCGCGCGTGCGCTTCCAGGGCGCCGAGCTCGACATCGATCTCTCGGGCATTTCCCGCCCCGCCTTCGATGACCGTCTCTTGGATGTGCGGACCATTGCATCAGCTCAGTCGACTGCGATCGAGTTTCAGCTGGGATGCGATTGCAGCCTCGCGCTGGCCGGGGACGGGGAGAGCCGGCTCGCCATCGACATCGTTGATCGCACCTTACCGGCTGGTCCTGTGCTGCGGGCGCGCACCATCGCGCCGCAGGTCGCGCCCGTGCCCGTCCCGCGCCGGACAGCGACCGAG
>JBCCZI010000088.1:0-18844 GCA_039187815.1 Pseudomonadota bacterium
ACACGGATTTCACGGACACATCGAGACCAACATACTGGGACATCGTCGCCCTCCTCAAAGACGTGCGGTTTCCGAGGCCAGCACAATGAACCTCGTTCGCCACCACAGAGCGCCCACCGCAAACACACAACGCCGTTCACCCGGTGGTAAGCGCTGCGGGGTATCTCCGTGAGACTTGGAAGCATGCAGAGCCATGGGCAGAGTGGATGCCGAGAACGCCGACGCCATCGCCTCTAGGGTCGACCAGGCAGGCTGCGCGCAAGCCTGGCGCGCAGGCGGCGGGACCCGTTGGATGGAGCGCCATGGCGTCGCTCTTCGCGCCGCAATTGATTGCCGCACGTGCAGGCGTTCCGATGACCTCCACAGTTGGGCCGCAGACACTGATCTTGGTGGGTGCGCTTATCTCGGGTCTGATCGGGCTCGCCCTGCCGCTCTCGATCCTGCAAGTCTATGATCGGATCACCAAGACGGATGCGACGGCCACCTTGGATGCGCTTGCTCTGATCCTGGTCTCGCTCTTCGTGCTCGACTACATGGTGCGCAATGCGGTGACGGATTTGCGCGGGGCGGCCTCGACGCGGTTCGCGACGGATTTGACACGGGAGGCGCTGGCCCGCTTGCTGCACGCGCCGTCCGGTGAACTCGCCGAGCCTCAGTCCCAGACCGAGGAGCGCTTGCTGGGCATCGGCCGCCTTGCGAGCCACTTCGCCTCGTCTGCGCGCCAGACCGCGGTCGAGATCCCCTTTGCGCTGCTCTATCTGGCGGCGGTTGGCATCATTGGCGGGATTGTCGTGCTTGTTCCCATCGCGATGGTCTTAATCTTTGGATCAATCACGATGATCCGGGGGAGGCGGCTCCGCCATGCCTTGGACCAACGGCGCCAATCCGGCATTGCCTGGACCGGCCATTGGCAAGCGATCTTCCGCGCTGTTGCCAGCATCAAGGCTTTGGGCATGGAGCGGCTGATGTTGCGGCGGAGCGAGCCACTGCGTTCGGCATCCCAGCGTCTCGAGCAGCTCATCACTGAGCTTGGGGAGCGGACGCGCGCAACGGCCGGCTCTCTCGGCAGCTCGATCACATTGACCGTCGTCAGCGCCGGCGCAATTCTGGCCGCAGACCAGGGCCTGAGCGTTGGCCAAGTCGCCGCCTGCAGCTTGTTATCGGGGCGCGCCGTACAGCCGATCATCCGGCTGGCCTCGTCCTGGGGCGAGCATCAGCTGTTCCGCGTCACGCTCGGAAGCGTCGCGGGTCTGTTCACGCTCCCGGAGGCGCCGGATCAGCGCGCGACCCCCGAGGTGCCGCCCGATATCGCCCTGACCATCGACGGTGAGACCGAGTGCATCGGGGTGTCCCCAGGAGGCGTGCTGCATGTGTCCGGCGGAGACTTGGCCCGCCGCCGCGCCTTCATCGACGTGCTCATCGGTCGCCGGCCCGTCAAGGACCCGGGCATGGTGATCGACGCCATGACCCCGCGCCACTATCGGTGGACATACGCAGATGCCGTTTCGGTCATCGGCCGGGAGATCGTTCCCTATTCAGGGACGGTCCGCGACAACCTCACCGGGTTCGGTCGGCGCACGCGGCTCGATGCGGCCTTGGCCATCATCGACAGGCTGCACATCAGCGAAGAGCTCAACTCCACCCCGCACGGGCTCGAGACGCGGCTCGAGACCGCCAACGATCTCCCGCCCCAACTGGTCCAGGGGATCGCCTTGGCCCGCATTCTCGGATCGGAGCCGGCCTTGCTCGTCCTCGATGATCCGATCGATGCTCTGGATCCCATGATCTATGTCGCGCTGATCGCCGAGCTGCAGACTCTGCGAGGGCGCTCGACCCTGGTCTTCGTCGGCCCCGATCTTCCGCCCGGTCTTGAGGCGGATGCAGAGGTTTATCTTGGAACCGAGACCGATGCGTCGCGCTGACCAGCTCAAGACTGCGCCTGACAGCGGCGGACGGGAGTCGCGCCTCGCTGCTCCGGAGCCCATAGGTGCCGCCCCGATCTCGCGGCGGGGGGGGGGCACTCCCCCCAACCCCTACATGGCGGTGATCCCGCTACTGTTCGAAGCGCTGGCCATGCCTTTGCAGGAGCGGGACTTGGTCGAGGCCCGTCCGGGCTGGCGTCGCCTCACAACGATGGATGCCTTGGCCGAGGCATTGCGAAATCTCGGTCTGACCGTGCGGCTCGAGACCCGCTCCGCCAACTCGCTGACCAGCCTCGATCTTCCGTGCGTCGTCGAGATCGGGTCCGAACGCCCCGTGGTCATGCTCGAGCGCGCTTTGGATGGCCGTCTCCAGATGGCCGAGCCGATCAGCCCGCTCGGCAAGGAACGCTCCTATCCAGAGGGCCGATTGCGCATCTGCCGGATCATCCGGAACGATCCGGTCCGAGGGCAGAGCGGCAAGAGCCTGACCCGGCTCGTTGGACTGCACGCGCCGATCCTGCGCGAGATCACCGCCTATGGCTGGTTGGCCGGGTTGGTCGCGCTCGGATACCCCCTCTTGGTGATGCTGTTGTTCAACAATGCGATCATGGGCGGGGCCACCGAAACGGTGATCCCTGTATTCCTGATTGCTGGCACGCTGATGGTCCTCGAAGGGCGTTTGCGATTGTCCCGCGCCCAGGCGGCAGGGCGGTTGCGAGAGCGCGTGCAGGGCGAATGCCAGCAATGGGTCGAGGAAAAGCTGCTGATGCTGCCGGTCGATGCGATCCGAGCGGCGCCCGTGGTGCAACAGGTTCAGAAGATGCGGGACCTGGCGGTCCAGCTGTCCTCGGCATTGTCGTCGACGATCGGCCTCGTGATCGATCTCGCCTTCTCCGTGCTGCTGTGCCTCGGGCTTTTGGCGCTGGCACCCATGCTTGCCATCGGTCCGGCCATGGCCTTGGTGGTGCTGACCTCGCTCATGGTGCTCAACCGCGCTGCCGAGAGCCGCTTCAGCGCCGCGCGCCGCCAAGCGCAGAGCCGTTGGGTCGAGGGCATTGCCGAGACCATCAGCAAAGCCGAGCTGCTGCGCGCCGAGCAGGCCGAGCGTATCTGGACCGAGCAGATGGTCGGGCGCTGGCGCACCCTGTCCGAGTTGCAGGCGGAGTCGCAAGGTCGCGCGGCCAAACGGGCCAACCTGGCCACCTTCGTGACCCTTCTGGCGGGGCTGCTGACGCTCTGGATTGGGGCCCATGCGGTGATCGATGACACCCTCTCACAGGGCGGACTGATCGCCTGCCTGATGCTGATCTGGAAGATCCTGTCCCCGGTTCAGTCCTTTGCCGGCGGCATCGACAAGATCGCTGGCTGTTTCGATCTCGGGCAGCAAATGGATCGCTTTCTCGCTCTCAAGGAAGAGGCGGATGCTTGGCCCGGCCGCCAAGCGCTGGGCCGGCGCGCGCCCAGCCTCCGCTTCGACCAGGCGGTGCTGCGCGCAGACCGCCACGGCACACCGATCGCCCGACAAGTCGCGGCCGAAATCGCTCCGCAGTCTTTGGTCCTGCTCGATGGCGGCGGCACGACGGCCGCGAGCCGCGCTCTCGAGGCCCTTCTGGGCATCCATGCGCCGCTTTCGGGACGCATCCTGATCAACGAGTTCAACATCCGCCAATTTGGGCAGCGCGCTTTGCGCACCGGCATCGCCTATGCGCCGCGCGAGATCCACCTCTTCCCCGCATCGATCGCCGAGAACCTGCGGTTGGCAAAGCCGGAGGCTTCGCTGGAGGAGGTCGGCATAGCCTTGGACGAGGCCGGCCTTGCGCTCGATGCGCCTTGGCTGGTCCGCCATCTGGTCGACCCGATCGCCGCCGAGGATGTCGCCGCTCTCCCGCTTGCGATCGGCCGGCGTTTGTGTCTGGCGCGGGCTTGGCTGCGCCGGTCGAGCCTGGTGCTGCTCGACGATCCGACAGCAGGCCTGGACTATGCCGGGATGAAGGCGCTCGCGGACAAGCTCGAGCGCCTCAAGCACGAGGCGACGATCGTGATTGCCAGCCGCGATGAGCGCCTGCGGGCGCTCGCGGACAAGGTGCTGGTCGTCTAAGCCATGGCAGGAGTGCAAAGATGATCGCAGCGAAACGCCGCAAGAAGGCGAGGCCCGAAGAGACCTCGCCCGAGATCGAGCAAACCGTCCGCGCCCGCCGGACCATCGCGGTGGCCTGTGTGGCCTTCGCCACCCTGATTGCCATTGCCGGCACCTTTGACATCCGCGAGATTGCGTTCGCCGATGGGCATATGGTGCCCCCAAGGAACGCCATGTCGGTCGAGCATCTGGAGGGCGGGCGCATCTCGGGCTTGTTCGTTGAGGCAGGCGACGAGGTCATGCCGGGCACGGTCCTGGCCCGGCTCGATGCTTTGGATGCGGCAACCAATCTCGGGGTGCTCGAGACGCAGTACAGCTCGATGGCGCTGGAGCGGGAGCGGCTTCGCGCCCTGATCACCCAGACCGATCCGAGTTTCGCGCGCTATTCGACAAACCCGGATGCTTTGGCGGAGCAGCAGGCCTTGCTCGATGCCGAGCGCAGCGCCATCACTTCGATGAAGGCGGCGGTCGAGACCGAGATCGAAGAGCTTGACGCCCAGATCACCGCCGCCGAGCGGCAGGTCGGTGCGGCCGGGGCCCGTGTCGACATCGCCGGCCGGCGGGCGGATATGCGTCAAAACGTGTTCGAACGGGGCCACAACTCCGAAGATCAGGTGCTGGAAGCGCGGGCTTTGCTCGAGATCGCGCGGACCGAGATGACCGAGGCGGAACGCGAGGTGGCGCTTGCCCGCCATCGCCGCGCCTCGGCGCTCTCGGATCTCGACCGGGAGTATGCCGAGGCCATGCGCGGCTGGATCGCCCGGCGGACCGAGGTTTCCCAAGAGCTGGCCTCGCTCGAGCAGAAGATCGTCCTCAGCCGTGAGCAGTTGAACCGTGTAAACGTCGTCGCGCCGATCCGTGGGATCATTCAGAACATCGTGCCGAGCGGGCGCGGCGCCATCCTTCGACCTGGGGACCAGCTCCTGACCATTGTGCCGCTTGGCGCGGTGGCGCTGGCCGAAGTTCGGCTTACGCCTCGCGATATCGGCCATGTGCGCGAGGGCGATCGCGCCACGCTTACCGTGGACACGTTTCATGAGAAGCGCTTTGGCACCCTGGATGCCCGGGTCGAGACCATCTCGGCGACAACCTTCAACGAGGATGAGGGCGAACCCTATTACCGCTTGCGCCTTGCGATCGAGGGGGGCGATTTCGCCCAGCAGCTCCGGCCGGGCATGACCGTGCAGGCGCGCATCTCGACAGGCGCCAAATCGCTGCTGAGCTATTTCCTCGATCCGATCCTGCATCCCCTGTCGAAGGCCTTTTCGGAGCGGTGAGCCGCGCCATCATAGGGGCTTGTGCCACCCCAAGGCTTACTGTGTCATGATCGCGAAGATCATGACAGGGGCCAGGGAGGCACGATGCGGATCGACGGCCTGCAATACGCCAACTGGTCCGAGACGATCTTTCGGCAGATGCGCGAGGGCGGTGTCGATGCCGTCCACGTCACCATCGCCTATCACGAGACGTTCCGTGAGACTGTCCAGAACCTCGAGACCTGGAACCGCTGGTTCGAGCAGCACAGCGATCTGATCCTCAAGGGCCTCTGGGCCAGCGATATCGACCGGGCGCAGGCCTCGGGCCGCACGGCGATATTTTTCGGTTTTCAGAACCCCAGCCCCATTGAGGACGATATCGGCCTGGTCGAGATCGTCCACAGCCTTGGCGCGCGCTTTATGCAGCTCAGCTACAACAACCAGTCCCTACTGGCCACCGGTTGTTATGAGGCCGAGGACAGCGGGCTCACCCGCATGGGGCGCCAGGTCGTGCGCGAAATGAACCGGGTGGGTCTGGTGATCGATATGAGCCATTCCGCCGATCGCTCGACCATCGAGGCGGCCGATCTCTCCGAGCGTCCGATCGCGATTACACATGCGAACCCGCACAACTGGACACCGGCGCTGCGCAACAAGCGCGAGGATGTGATCCGAGCCGTGACCCAGAATGGCGGGATGCTGGGCTTCTCGCTCTATCCCCACCACCTGCAGGGCAAATCCGCCTGCACCTGCCAGAGCTTTTGCGAGATGATCGCACGCACCGCGGACACCTTTGGTGCCGAGCATCTGGGGATCGGGTCGGATCTCTGCCAGGGTCAGCCGGACAGCGTTGTCGAATGGATGCGCGTCGGCCGTTGGTCGAGGGAGATCGACTATGGCGAGGGCTCGGCAAGCAATCCCGGTTTCCCGCCGATGCCCGACTGGTTTCAGGACAACCGGGACTTCGGCGCCATAGAGGCGGGCCTGCGGAGCGTCGGGATGGACGAGTCCGAGATCCGCGGCATAATGGGCAAGAACTGGTACCGCTTCTTCGCCAACAGCTTTGGGCCGAGGCCGGCATGACGTCTGACGTAGCAGTGATCGCACGACGGCCACCCGAGCAGGTGATGCGCCTTCGCCGTTTGGGCTCATTCCACCAATGCCGGTTGAGCTTCATGCGGATCCTCACCCGCCGTATGGGGCGCGAGGGGTGGCGTTTCTCCCGCCCTATCTTCGACGTTGATGCCCGGGGCGTTGGCCATGCGGTCTATACCGCCATAGGGCCCCAGCGACGATACTCCCTAGTCGCCTTTGGCCATGATCTGCCGGATCAGGACCGGTCCGACCGTGTGATTGCGACAGCCTGGGATGCGACCTTTGCCCTCTTCGATGGCGTGCCGGATCGCACAGACATCCAGCGGCTGGCCGGGGCCGTTCCTTTGCAGGAGGCCGGGCGCGTCGGCCCGAAGGAACTCACCTTGTCCCGCGCCAATCGCTCGGTTCGTCTGTGGCGGCATGTGGTGCAAGCCCTCGCGGCCGGGCAGCAGCCAGCCGAGGCCGAGATTGACCGGGTCGGCTATCTCATGCGCACGACGGCGGTCTACGGCTCTGGCAAGTTCGGGGCGGCGGATCGCGACACGATTGCTAATCGTGCAGAGATGGCCGCGCCCTTTCAGGCGGAGATGCTGACAGTCTACCTGATCCGGGCCTTTGCCCGCGATATGGTCGAGCACCTTGCTCGGGAAGAAGGCGGCGCGCGGGCTGTGACGCTCGACCCGCGGCTCGCAGAGCGCCTCGGCATCGGCAACTCCACCGGCCTCGGGATGGCGCCGTTCCTCATCAACCATCCGGTGCTTCTCAGCAACTGGATTGCAGCCCGCGAAGAGGCGCTGGCCCGCGTCCGGTCCCTGCCTTCGGCGGATCCCAATGATCTCTCGATGCTGAAGGATCTTCTGGCGCGCAGCCGACAGGCGTTGCAGACCTCGCCATCCGACCACCCGGTACAATCAGAAAAGCTCGCCATTTTGCACCGGGATCTCGAGCGCCTGGCCTCCCATCCCCTGACGCTCGATCCGCCTTACCCGTGGGATCGCCTTTGGTGCTGGGCGGAAGAGACGCTGTCGGAAGAGGGCCAGGAGTTCCTGGTATCTCTGATCCTCGAGCCCCATGCCGATCTGGTCGACGGGTTGGCCGAGACCATGGCAGACAGCTGTTCGACCGGCTTCCAAATCGACGGGGCGATGCCGCTCGGTGCGCTCCGCCACCGCCTCAAGACCACATTCGGCTGGGCGCTCGACCTGGATTGGTCCGATCGGGCGCACAGCGCCAGGGCTTGGTACGTGTCAGAGGAGAAGCTCGAACCCCGTTTGGGCGAGCGCTTTGAAGAGCCGATTTCGGCCTATGAGCAGCCACTAGCGCCTGCCCGCGATGCTGCCAAAGTCCATGCGGCGATGCAGGACTGGGCGGACAGCGACCCGGTCGCGGAGTTTCTGCTCGCCCACCCTGAGCACCGCCACACGGTTCGCCGGGCTCAGATGGCCGAGATCGCGCCCTATGGCGAGATCCGAGACAACACCATCGGCGCGGAGCTGATGCCGATTGATATGCTGCGGGCCAAGCTCTCCTTCTTTGGGGCCACCAAGTTCGATCCGCGCTCGGACCGTTGGGTCAGGATTTGCATGTATGCGGGGGCGCCGTACCCTCAAGCGCTCTCAGCCGAGACCGCAGATCGATGGGTTTATCCTGCGGTCAGCGGGTGAGCCGGTCTCTGAACGAGGTCGAGGCCATGGCCAAGAAGGCCGCGCGCGGCGCCGGCTATCCCTGGGGCTTGGCAGATGAGGCCGGGCGGGCCACCCGTTGGCTATGTCTTCACGGCTTCGATGGTTGCGCCGGTCTTGCCGCCTTGCTTGCTCGGTTCGATGGCGGGGCGGTCCGCGCCTGGGCACCGCGCCTGGCCGCTGGTCGATACGAAGCAGAGGGCGGGTGTCTCTGTCCGTTGATCTCGGGCGCTTTCGTTTCGGACCGCGCCACCGCCTTAGCGGCCGACCCCATGCGCTTTGGTCCGTTGGTTGAGCCGTTGCTGATCTTGCCCTTTGCCGCCGCGGTCTCCCAGAGACGCCAGTCGCCCGTCACGGTCACGTGGGATCGTGTCGCTGCGGTTCTCGACGGCGACGCGGTCTCGTTTGCAGAGGATCGCTTGCCGAGCGGACACCTGCAAATCGCGCTCGGTGGGCAACCTGGGGCGCTCCGTCGACAGACCCAGCGCGCCGTTATGCGGGAAGAGGTTTGGACCGCTCTCGATCAATGGGCGAGCAGAACCTATGCCCCGGCAACGGATGCGTCTCGCGCACGCGGGGCAGGCGGCGTGCTCCCCGAGGACTGAGGCGGCTCAGCCCTTTCCGCGCAGGCGCAAGGGCAGGCTCATCATCGCGCTGAGGCCCCCCGTTTCGCGCTTCGCGAGCTGCACATCGCCGCCATGCGCGCGCAGCACCGAGCGGGCGATCGGAAGCCCCAGGCCGACCCCCCCGGTCTCGCGGTTGCGCGATGCCTCGAGACGCACGAAGGGCTCGAACATCGCCTCCAAACTGTCGGCCGGGAGACCGGGACCGTCATCCTCAATGGTGATCTCCGCCATGCTGGAGCGCACGTGCAAGCCGATGCGCGCCGCGCCACCATAGCGCACCGCGTTCTCAACGAGGTTTCGGAGCGCCCGCTTCAGCGCAACGGTGCGTCCCTCGACGACCGCCGATGTGAGCAGCCCGAGCTCGACAGGCAGGCCCAACTCTTGCGCGTCCTCCACCACGCTTTCGACCAGGGCCGAGAGGTCGATCGTCCGCATGGGCTCTTGCGTCGCCTCCTCCTTGGCAAAGGCAAGTGTGGCCTCGACGGTGCGCTGCATCTCTTCAAGGCCTTCGAGGAGCTTGGTCTTGGTCTCCCCATCCTCCAGGAGTTCTGAGCGCAGACGCATCGTGGTGATCGGCGTCCTCAGATCATGGCTGATCGCCGCCAAGAGCCGCGTGCGGTCCGAGATAAAGCGGCTTAACCGCTCTTGCATAGCATTGAAGGAGGCGATCAGGTTCTTGGCCTCGATCGGTCCACTGGGCGGCACAGGCTCGCTCTGGGCGCCGCGTCCGAACCGTTCGGCGGCCTTGGCCAGGCGGCGGAGCGAGCCTGTGGTGCGCCCAATGGTCAACGCCAGCACCGACACGATGGCGAGCGCGCTCAGCCCGAGCTGTGCGGCGATCGGCCAGGCCCATTGCAGCGGAGGCCGGGGAAACCGAGCCCTTAGCGTGAGCCAGCGCCTGTCGCCGATGCGCAGACTGGCCAGCAATTGTTGCGGGCCGATCGTCCTTGGCCTCCCCCGTCTGTCATCGAGTTGTCCAGCCTCCCGGCGCAGCGGCAACACGGCGACGCGCACGCGGTTGCGCCAATCCCGATCCGAGTGCTCTCGGAGCCGCACCAGAAACTCGCGACGCAAGAACAGCGACCTCCGATCGCGACCATTCTGTGCGATCGCACTGCGCCGGGCGAGCGACAACCGCGCAAGAGGTGTTGAGCTTGCGGCCAGGATGCGACGATGCTCGGTTTCGGGTGTGCGCTCGAGCAACAGGGCGACGCTGGCCGCCCGCGCCAGCGCTTCGGCGGCAAAGGCCGCCTCGACAGCGCGCCGACGTTCGCCAAAGAAGAACAGGGCCGCGACGATCTGCGAGACGATGAGGGCGAGCAGTGTCAGACAAATGAGCTGTCCGACCAGAGTGGCCGGCCAGGGGCGACGCCTCCCGATCCAGGCGAGCAGCCGGCGCATGATCAAGTGTCCTCATTCCCGTCCGGGCCTTGGCTGACCTTGCCGGCGAACACATAGCCATCGGCCCAGACGGTCTTGATCAGCGTTGGCTCCTTGGGGTTGCGCTCGATCTTGCGGCGCAGGCGGCTGACCTGGTTGTCGATGCTGCGGTCGAAGGCTTGTGCAGCCCGGCCGCTGGTCAGATCCAGCAGTCGCGCTCGGCTGAGCACCATGCCCGGTCGCTCGACAAAGGTCTTCAGCAGTCGAAAATCGGTCGCACTCAGCGGGATGGCCACATCGGTCTCGTCGAGCAATTCACGCCGGGCGAGATCGAACCTCCAGCGGTCAAAGCGCAGATGACCGCTCGCCGGGGCGTTCCGGGTGTCCAGCGCTTCGCCCGACCGGCGAAGGACCGCCTTGATCCGGGCCAGCAGCTCGCGCGGCGAGAACGGTTTGGTGACGTAGTCGTCTGCGCCGATCTCCAGACCTACGATCCGGTCCATCTCATCATCGCGTGCGGTCAACAGGATCACCGGGATCGCGCCGTTGCGGCCAAACTCGGAGCCCTTGGCGCGGAGATCCCGGCAGAGCGCCAAGCCGTCCTCCCCAGGCATCATGATGTCGAGCACGATCAGATCGATGGCCGCAGCTTTCAGGATGCGCCGCATGCTGGCGCCCCCATCGGCCAAGCTGGTGCGAAAACCGCTCCTCTCGAGATAGCGGCCGAGCGGCTCTCGGATGTCGCGGTGGTCGTCCACCACCAGAATATGCGGCGTCGCGTCGGTCACTCTCCCTACCTAGCCTGCTCTCCGGGGTGTCGGGCGGGAAAAGTGTAACCATCTGTCGCAAGCGTATGCCTTGCGATGGTTTGCGACGAAAAGGCAGGCGAGCCGGCGAACTTTTGCGACATGCACAGCCTAACTCGGAGAAACCCAGCAACCTTGAAAGGGATATCCGAGATGAAACGTAAGACAGTCTTCTCCGTATTGGCTTTGGGCGGTGTGACGGCAGTCGCCCTCGGCGCCGCTGCGGTCTCGACAGCACATGGCGGCGGCGGCAAGCATGGTTGGCATGCCGGGCATCACGCCTCGTTTGGGCCAGGGGGGCATCACCGCGGCGACGGCGGTCCGCGCGCGGCCTTGCGCTATTTGGATGCAAACGGCGACGGTGCGCTCGAGCGGGCCGAGGCCGAGGGCACGTTGACCCAAAAGCTGCAGCAGTTTGACGTCAACCAGGACCAGCAGCTCACGCTCGATGAGTTCCAGGGGCTGTGGCTCAATTTCACACGCCCGCGTATGGTGGACCGGTTCCAGGACATGGATGAGAACGGCGATGGGGTGGTCACCCGGGCCGAGATGATCGAGCCTGTTGAGCGGGCATTTCGCCGGATCGATGTGAATGAAGATGGCACCATCGACAACCAGGACCGACGGGCCATGCGCCGGTTGTTCCGTGGCGGTCCGATCGATCCCCAAGAAAACTGAGCGCGCTTGGCGGGCCAACAAGGCCTGCCTCCTCATCGGCGTCGGCCAGCCTGACTTGGCGGGCGGCGCCTCCGCTTGTGGCCTGCCCCGGTTGCCTTGCTCCCATGAGTCAGGTTGGCTATTCTATAGCTATGCCGTTCCGCCGTCTCCCAGCGCTTGGATCGCTTCGTGCCTTCGAGGCGGCGGCGCGCCATGGCTCGTTCAAAGCGGCGGCTACCGA
The DNA here is from genome assembly GCA_039187815.1 of Pseudomonadota bacterium. Classification (GTDB taxonomy): domain Bacteria; phylum Pseudomonadota; class Alphaproteobacteria; order Rhodobacterales; family Rhodobacteraceae; genus Thermohalobaculum. The sequence goes on from JBCCZI010000088.1 coordinate 11,803, forward strand.
GTTGGCGGTCACACCCGGTGCCGTCAGCCAACAGATCCGCGGTCTCGAAGAAGACCTGGACGTCAAGCTCTTTGCCCGCGCCGTGCGGTCTGTCTCACTGACCGAATCGGGCCAGCGGTTGCAGCCGGCCTTGACCTCGGCCTTTATGATGATCCGCGAGGCGGTCGACGATGTGCGCCCCCAGAGCCAAAGCCCGCTTCGCGTGCAATCGAGCGGTCCGATCATCGGCAAGTGGCTGCTGCCGCGGCTTCATCGGTTTGCCGAGCGCTATCCGGAGCTCGGTGTCAGCATCCAGTCGGTGAACCCGATCATCCCTTTTGGTGATGACGGTCCCGATGTGAGCATCCGCTACACGCGAAAACCGTCGTCGGGGCTTTTTGCCCAAAAGCTGTGCGCGGAGTATCTGCTGCCCCTCGCCAGTCCCGATTTGATTGGGCGGCTCGGTCTTCGCGATCCCTCGGACATGGTGCGCGCGCCGCTTTTGCACGACACCAGTAATGAGGTTTTCGGCGAGGCGCCGGATTGGGCGACATGGTTCGCGGCGGCCGGTCTCGATCCGGCGGGCGCACGCCGCGGCATGCGGTTCGACCGCCACGCTGGCGATCATGCGATCGATGCGGCGGTCAATGGGGCAGGGGTGGTTCTCGGCCGCCGGTTTCTCGCACGTCAAGACATGCTCGATGGCCGGCTGGTCTCGCCCTGCGGACCCGTGCTGGAGCTGCCGGTGAGCTATTTTGTCGTGTGTCCGAAGGGTGATGAGAGCCGGCCCGAGATCGCGGCCTTCATCAACTGGATGCGCGAGGAGACCGCGGCGATGGCTGATGCCGTGACGGCCGAGGTGAGCATCGCTTAGCCGAGAAGCGCTTCCTCAAGATCGCAGACGAGACATGTGGCCCGCTGGTGACTGCCGGCCGTCATCTCAAGCATCGGACACCGCCGCACAGAGAAACCGTCGCCTGAGCTCAGAGCGTGGCCGTTGATCGTGACCGGTCCGCGGAGCACCTGGACCCAGAGGGCGCGTCCCTCTGCGATGGGCCGCGACCCATGCTCGGCCGGAGCGAGGCCAATGCTGCAGACTTCGACGTCCCGGCGTATTGCAACCGACCGGTCGCGCCCGTTTCGCGATCCCAAAAGGCGCTGATGGCTAGCGGGCTCGTCGGCGGGGCGCCTTGCGATCTGCTGCGCGGGTGGCAGGCCGTCCGTCTCTGGTACTACCCAGAGCTCCAGAAACCGGGTCGGCTGGTGATCGGAAGGGTTCCGCAGAGCACACCGGGTGCCAAGGCCCGCGCTCAGATGGTGCACATCGCCCGGCTCTAGGATCGAGGAAATGCCTGCAGCATCCCTGTGCTCTAGCTGACCTTCTAGAACCAGCGTCAGGATCTCCATGTTCGCCTGGCCATGGTCGCCAAAGGTCTTGCCGGGAGCGAGTTGGGTCTCATTGATCGCGCGCAAGGGACCAAAGCCCATATGCTCGGGATCGAGATACCGGCCAAACGAAAAGCTGTACCAAGTCTCCGCCCCGTCCAATTGACTCCGGCCTCGCATAGCGGAACGTCTGATCGCCATCTTTGCATCCTCCGCTTCCGGGTTCCTCTGGCCCGGCAGAAAGTGGGATGTTCATTAATGACGACAATGAATAGATAATCTGACAGACTGTCCCGAAAATCGGACAGATGAGCGATGGACAAGTTTCAGGAATTGCGCGCCTTCCGGACCGTGATCGAAGCCGGAGGGTTTTCGGCCGCAGGGCGGGAGCTGAAACTCTCACGCTCGTCGGTCAATCGCCTCGTGATGGCGCTTGAGGAGCGGCTTGGCGTTCAGCTGTTGCACCGAACGACGCGCTCGGTAGCGCCCAACAGCACGGGCCGCGCCTTGTTCGAGCGGGCGCGCCAGGTGCTCGACGATTTGGATGAGATCGAGCGCTCGGTGAGCTCTGCCCGCACGGATCCGATCGGCAAGCTCCGGATCTCGGCGCCGCCCTCCTTTGGGGATCTGGATTTCGCCGAGCTCGTTACCGCCTTCTTGTTGCGCCATCCAATGGTCGCGATCGATATCAGCTTCGAGAGCCGCTTTGTCGATCCGGTGGCCGAGGGCGTCGACATCGTCATCCGGGTGGGTGAGCCGGATGAGGCGACAATGTTGGTCGATCACCGGATCCTGCGGTTAGACTACCTCGTCTGTGCGGCCCCGGCCTATCTCGCGGCACGAGGGGCGCCCCGCTCGGTCGGCGACCTGCAGACCCACGCGGTTCTGCTGCAGCGGGGGGATCAGACGGTCGAGAAATGGACGCTCGAGGGGCCGGACGGTCCGGTTTCGGTGCGCGTGCATCCGGTGCTGGCAGCCAACAGTCTCGATGTGCTGCTGGTGGCCGCCCGCGCGGGGCTCGGCATCGCCGTCTTGCCGGAATACGCTGTCCGCTCCGAGCTTGTGGCCGGTCGATTGGTTCAGATCCTGCCCGACCACCATTTCCCGCCCCGCATGCTGCAGGTGATCTATCCGCCGTCCCGCCATTTGTCCGCCAAAGTCCGCCTGTTCACCGAGTTCGTCCAGAGCTGGTGCGCGAGCACGTGATCCCACGCCATTGGGTGTTGCACGCGCAGGCAAAACCTCCGTAGACAGGCCAGAGCACTGCAACATCAGACGAGGAGAGCAAGGCCATGGAGAACGAGGACGACAATCCGACGCTCAACATTCAGCTGGCTACGGGCACGGTCGTCATCGAGCTTTTTCCTGACCTTGCACCGCTGCATGTGGAACGGATCGTGACCCTGGCCCGCGAGGGGGCCTATGACAATGTGGCCTTCCACCGGGTGATCGATGATTTTGTCGCCCAGACCGGCGATGTGCAGTTTGGTGACCTCGACGATGGCTATGATCCTGGCTTGGTCGGCTTTGGCGGATCGGATCTGCCGGACCTGCCGGCCGAGTTCTCCGATACCTCGTTCGAGACGGGGATCGTCGGCATGGCCCGGTCGACCGATCCCGACAGCGCCAACAGTCAGTTCTTCATCATGCTCGGTAACTCTCCGGGGCTGGACGGCGATTTCACCGTGGTGGGAGAGGTCCAGTCGGGTCAGGAGTTTGTCGAGCAGATCAAGCTTGGCACAGGTGGTAATGGCGAGGTCACGGATCCCGATCGCATGATCGATGTGTTCGCGGACACGGGTGATGGCATCGGGCTCGGGCTATCCGAGGAAGAGGTTCAAGAGATCGCCTTGTTGTACGAGGCCGGCCTCGATCGGGAAGGGGACATCGACCTGCCCGGCCTCAATTTTTGGATCGATGCGCGGGAGGGTGGCTTCTCCATGCGCCAGCTGGCCGATGCCTTCCTGCTGAGCGATGAGTTCAACGAGAGCTTTGGTGAGCCCTTCGACACCGAAGACCCGCGCTATCTTGAGGACGAGGCCTTTGTGCGGGTGCTGTACGAGAACGTTCTCGACCGCGAGGCGGATCAGGGCGGGCTCGACTTTTGGCGCTCGGTGCTCGATCGCCCGGATTTCGATCGCCAGGATCTGCTGTTGGCCTTCTCGGCCAGCATCGAAAATGTCGAGGGCTCGCCCGAGGTCGAAACCCTCAGCGAGGTCGGCGCCGGCGATTGGGCGTTTCTCAGCTGATCGGCGGCTCCGGGTACGTGTGGCTGAGACAGACTGCGATGTCGGCCGCTAAGGCGGCATTGTTGAGCACAAGGGCGATGTTTGCCTCCAGCGATCGGCCCGCGCTCAGCTCCAGGATCTGAGCCAAAAGGAACGGCGTCAGCGTCTTGCCCGCCACCCCGGTAGCATCGGCGTGCGCCTGGGCCTCGGCGATCAGCGGGCGCATGGTTTCGGCCGGGATCTCTGCCGCAAGTGGGATCGGATTGGCAACCAGCTGGCCGCCAGCCAAACCGAGCGCCCCCCGCATCCGGTGGCTGGCGGCGATGGCGGCAGGTTCGTCGAGGCGGATTGGGCAGGGCAGACCGCTGTCGCGCGACCAGAAGGCCGGGAAGATATCCGTCCCGTAGCCGATGACAGGCACGCCGAGGGTCTCGAGATGCTCAAGGGTCTTTGGCACATCGAGGATCGCCTTGGCGCCGGCCGCCACAACCGTGACCGCGGTAAGGGAAAGCTCCTGCAGATCGGCCGAGATGTCAAAGCTGGTCTCGGCACCCTGATGCACACCGCCGATGCCGCCGGTGGCAAAGACCTCGATCCCGGCCAAATGGGCGGCGATCATTGTGGCCGCCACCGTCGTGGACCCCGTCGCTCTTTGGACCAGCGCGGTCGCAAGATCGGCTCGGGAGAGCTTCAGCACATCCTTGGCTCGTGAGAGCGTGGTCAGAGCCCGCCCGTCCAGGCCAATGTGCAATACCCCATCCAGCACAGCGATCGTGGCAGGCACGGCGCCACGTTCGCGCACGGTCGCTTCGACGGCCAGGGCAGTCTCCAGATTGCGCGGCGCCGGCAAGCCGTGCGTGATGATTGTCGATTCGAGGGCGACCACGGGCACCTTGGCCGCCACTGCGTCGGCGACGGGGTCGGCGATGTGCATGGGAAGGCTCATGCGCCTATCCCCGATTGCATGGCTCGCATGGCGGCCTCCATGGCCTGTTCTAGGGCTGCTTGCGGGTTAGAGTAGCGGCTCGCGGAGGCCAGGAATTCAGCGATGAACGCGTCCCCCGCTCCGGTGACCGAGACGCCGGCCAGCACTGCGCTCGGCGCGGCTGTGTGCCATGCCTCCGGCGTTGCAAGCGCGCTTGGCTCGCCGCCATGCGTGACCAACGCGCTCCCAGCCCCGAGCTCGACAAGCGCGCGGGCCGCGCTCAGCGCATCATGAGCGGTCCCGCCGCTGATCGCATTGGCCTCAGCCAGATTGGTGATGAGGGTTGGCTTGAGCGTCAGAAGCCCGCGCAGCGCACCCGCTCTCGTTGGGCTCACCGGATTGGCGATCACCTCGACCCCGAGCGCATGCGCACGGTCTGCGATCTGTTCGAGCGCACCGGCCTGCAGATTGGCGTCCAGAAAGAGGCTCCGCGCGTCGGGCAAAAGGGACATCGCCGCCGTCACAACATCGGCCATCCGAGCCTCCAAGGCCTGCACGCTGGCCACAGCGGCGACCAAGTCGCCGGTGGCGTCTTCGATGGCGACATAGCGGTCCGTCTCGGTGTCGTCGGTCCGGACCATCGGCGAACAGTCGACCCCGAGCGCCCGTAGGTGCTCGAGCAAGGTGTCCCCCTCGGGGTCTGCACCGATCACGGAGCAGAGCTGCGCGTCGCAGCCGCTGCTCACTAGCCCGACGGCGACATTGAGAGCCACGCCACCCGGACGCCGTGAGATCGTCCCGGGCAGATCGTCACCGCGGCCGACGGCGTGACCGGCCCGGGCGATCACGTCCCAGAGCGCCGCCCCGACGCAGAGGAATGGCCCTTGGCCCTGTGGCGCTGTCATGCTGGGCTCCGGACGCGGGACTGTAGCCGGATCTCCGTCAGGCCGTGAAAGTGATAGGTGTCTGCATAGGGGCCGAACGCCAGATCGGGCGTGGGGCCGAGCGCCTGGAGCAAGCTGGACAGCCCGATCTCCATCTCCAAGCGCGCAAGCGGCGCCCCGACGCAGAAATGCAACCCGCCTCCCAGCGACACATGCTGCGGTCGCGGGCGTGTCGGATCAAAGCGGTCGGGCTCTGGGCTCACGCGCTCATCGTGATTGGCCGATCCGATCAACAGCCCGATCTGCTCGCCCTTCTTCAGCGCCAACCTCCTCCACTCCAAATCCTCGAGCACGTAGCGGGTGAAAAGGTGCAAGGGCGGGTCGATGCGCAGTAACTCCTCGACCATGGGCGAGACGGCGGCGGGATCGCGCGGCCATCCACTCAAAGTGAGCGTGCGGATCGCATTGCCAAGCGCATGCACCGTCGCTTCGTGCCCGGCATTCAGGAGAAGGATCGACGTGGCCACCAGCTCATCGGTCGAAAGGCGGTCGCCGGCCTCCTCGGCCCGGATGAGACGGCTGAGCAGATCCTCCCCTGGGCTCCGCCGCCGCTCGGCGATCCAACGCTGCATGTACTCGGTGAAGGCGATGGTCGCGGCGACGGCATCGTCCTCGATCTGACGGTCTCGCGCGGCTTGATACATGGCGACCATGCGGTGAGACCAATTGAGCAGCGTCGGCGCCATCTCGACCGGCACGCCAAGCAGTTCGGCAATCACGGTCACCGGGATCGGCGTGCAATAGGCGTGGATCAGATCGTCCCCTTCCCGCAAGGACGCCGCCAGCGATCCGGCGAGCGCATGAACCCGAGGGCGCAAGCTCTCGATCTGGCGCGAGACGAAGGCCCGGTTGATTAGGGCGCGAAGGCGTGTGTGTGCCGGTGGCTCCTTCTCGAGCAGTGAGTGCGCTTCAAAGGCGTAGAAGGGGGCTAGGTGCTCTGGGATCGGCGCCCAGCCAAGCTCCTCGCGGGTGGTAAGGTGCAGGATTTCGCGGCCAAACCGGCGATCGCGAAACAGCCCCGAGACATCCTTAAAGCGCGGAAACACCCACATACCATAGTCTTCCCACCACAATACCGAGTGTTGGCGAAACGCGCGATAGACCGAATAGGGATCCTGAACAAAACCGGGATCTTTGGGAGACTGGGAGATCCGGACGGGCGCCATACCGGAAGAGTGCCCGGATCAGGGAGGCGGCACAATGGGCACAAAGCGCGCTCTGCTCGAGCTCCTGCCGCGCGTGTCCTGAAGGGAGCGAAGCATCTCGGACTTCTCGACGCCGCTCGCTATGTGGGTCATTGCGGAATTCGGCAGCTTCGACAAGGCCACCGCGGCCTCGAAGTATCAGCTCAAGCGGTTCCGGCGCATTCAGCGAGACCGATGCACAACGCTCAACCAGATACCTTCGGATCGGTGCTGCACCAGCGCGAATGCCGGCTATCCTGAGTCATCGGGCATGGGTCATCTGATGTGATTTTGGAACGCAGGGTTTCGTTGCTGGGCGCGTCCTTCGGTTTTGGCTCATCGTACCCGCCAAGGAATGGAAATGAGACAGAAACCCGGGACAGCCAAGCCTCCGGC
>JBCCZI010000089.1:0-18508 GCA_039187815.1 Pseudomonadota bacterium
ATCAGAAGGGCCGAGATCGCCTGACGCAGAGAAAGGGTCCAGAGAACGGCACGGCGCCGGCGCTGAACCGACTTGCTCCTGGGATCGCGAGCGTCCGACGCCCTAAGCCCCACCTCAAATCGAGTTGATAGACGTCCTCAGCCGCGTGGGCGGAAGGCGGGGCTGTGACCAGAACCGTCGAGCTCGAGGACAGCCAGGGCCCGAAGGAGCAACGCCTTCACTCACATGCCCAGCCTCGCAAGGGATGCAACGCGCCGGCACGCCTGCCAACGTCCATGAGACCCTCACCTACCATGCCGTCCCGGACAGCCATTTGATCAAGTTACTCACCAACAACCCGCTGGAGTGGATCATGCGCGAGATCCGACGGCGCATCCGCGTGGTGGTGGCCTTTCCAGACGGACAGTCCTGCTGAATCTCGCCGCCGCTCGGCTGCACAGGATCGCAGGAACGCAATGGTCGATACCCGCTACATCAACTTGGACCCGTTGACCACCGCAAAGGCCGAATCCGGAGCCACCGTCGCAGGAGCAACGTGTGAAAGACCCTGGATGCTACCTCATCACCCCGCCTAATGCGGGCCCTGATCGATATCTGGCTCCGTCTGGACACCCAAATTCGCCCGCACAAGGCCCTCGGCAAGCCCGCACCCATCCCGGAGGTAAATCAGAGAGAGCACAACGACGGGGCCCAACCATTGGGGGCTGAACACAATCAGGTCGGCTCTCGACGTTCCGAGCTCTCTCTGTCCGGGCCATCGGATGCCAAGTTGGCGCAAGATTGAAGAAGCGCAGTGCAAACCCAAGCAATCAGTTGACGGGTTTGTGGTCCGGTTTGGCTTTGCGGCGCAGAACAAACAGCCCCAAGACACCAGTCAGCAAGAGCCCTGCTGGCAGTGGCAGCGGTACGGCTGCCAGCTCGAACTCATCGATCTGTGAGATAAAGTCGAACCCGGCCAGGAAGGGATCATCGTCGACAAACGCATAATCCACAATGTTGTGCGTCAGTGTGTAGACTTCGCCCGGTAGAAACCGCTCAATCGAGCCCATATCGAACGGGAACCGTCCCTCCTCGTCAAAAAAGTTCTGGCCCGAAGTTCCGTTTGGCCCGGACAGCTCAAACCAGGAGCGAATACCCAAGACCTCCGCGTCAAACGCCACCGCATCGCCCACGAAATCAATGTCGTACTCAAGGATAAGCGTCGGAATGTCGAAGATCAGGTTCACCGAAACGATCTCAAGATCGCCGGTGCGACCAAAAAAAATGCCATCCTCGTCAACGCCGCCCCCGGGCGGTGAAAACTCCGGGGGAACCGGGGGGAAAGGCTCGTCAGGGTAGCGCGGTGTCACAACATTCTGGAAGGTTATGCCGAAGGGGCCTGCCACGGCCCGGTCACCGTTCTCAACAAAGCCAATATCGGGCGGGAAGGGCGGCCGCGGATCCTGGAAGTCCGCCTGACCCTCAGGCGGATCTTCAGTGTCAAGATTGAGGGTGACCGCACCTGCCGCACCAGTGCTCAGTGCAAAACAGATGGCTGCCAGCACTGGGCTGGTCTTCAACCGATACCGCTGCATCAAAAAATACTCCTCGACACCCAAACACCCACATCCCATTGCATACTGGGCCATGTGCTGATGCAGCGCAAGGGCGATCCAAACTCCTGCCGCAAAACGAAACCCTGCGAGCCCCTTTCGTAGAAGATGTTCTCTGCTCCTGGCCGGCGGCTTGATGGTAAACTGGTCGACCGTGTCTACCTGACCAGCCCCCGATCACGGATCCAGGTTGAACATTAGTGGTCGGTGTTGTGGTGGCGCTGCCAAGCCGCGATCAGGATCTGTGCCTCCTTCAGCGAGTAGAAGACCTCCCCGTCGAGCAACTCGTCTCGTAGCTTCGAGTTGAAACTCTCGTCACAACCGTTCTCCCAAGGGCTCCCCGGTTCGATGAAGCCGGTGTTCACGCTAAGGTTGCCCAGCCACTCCTTCACCGCAGCAGCAGCGAGTTTCGGGCCATTGTCGAAGCGGATGTCCAACTCGCCCCACTGAGCCATGTCAAAGGCTTCAATCAGGTGGTGGACGCTGGCTCTCGCGCAGCGCTCTAATGCGAGCATTTGAAGGAGCTTACGGCTGTCGGTCTCGATCACGTCCTGCACGTTCAGCATGATAAACCCGCCATAGCCGCGCATTCGCGCGCTGCTCTGTCCGCTCAACCGTGGGATCGTTGTCGGTCTCATCGGCCTGCGACGGGTTTGTACCGATGCAGATCAGCAGCGGCTTCTCACGATCCCCGATCCGCCAGAGCTTCTGACGATGGATGCGGGTGGAGTTGAAGGTCGCGCCGCGATCCATCAGAGAAAACTGGGGTGTCTGAAACTTGAAAACCCCAATGGTTTCTGAGGAATTCGATCATATTTGTTGTCTGGAAAGCCTTTGAAACTCAGAGCGCTACGTCGGATTGCAAATCCGTGTACGGCGGTTCGATTCCGGCCATCGCCTCCACATCTTATCATGCGCACTCCACCGTTAGCGGGAGCGAACCATCAAAACCAGACCACCGTTGGCCTCTTCAGGACAACTGACGAGGGCACGCGAGCCGGCATGGCGATGATCCGCCGGTTTAGAGCTGAGCAGAACGCATTGGTCGAGGCGGTGCAGGAACTCTCGCCCTCAGCATCGACTGAGCATTCCCTTGCTCGAAGCTGCCGCTCGCCATGGACGACGCTAGGACGCGGCAGCTTTGTTCATGTCGCTCCGAGACGCAATGTGCGAGGCTATCCAGGCGGGAACGTCTTGGACAACCATAGGTCTGCCGATGGCAAAGCCCTGCATAAGCGTGCAACCGAGCCTCTGAAGTGTCTGGATTTCTTCGGCTGTTTCGACCCCTTCGGCGAGGGCCGTGATGTCGAGGCTGCGGATCAACGTGATCATTGCCTGGGTCATTTTCTGCAACTCGGTCGACCGATCAATCCCCACGATAAAGGAGCGATCGATCTTGACAGTGTCGACAGGGAAGCGACGCAAGTTGGAGATGGCAGCATGACCCGTCCCAAAGTCGTCCAGATCAATCCTGTGCCCTTGCTCGGCCAGGCGGTTGATCTTTGCGACCAGGCCATCGGTCTCCCCCTCGAGCAACACGGATTCCAGCACCTCGATCGTGATCGCGCTCGCGTCCAGATCGGCCGCATCGCAGAGCCAGCTCAGACGGTCTACGAACCCGGAGAGCAGCAACCGCGACGCGGTCATGTTGACCGAGACGGCTGGCACGGCCAGGCCAGCTCTTCGCCAAGCCGTCAACGCATCGATCACCTTGGACAACAGCAAGTCTTCGATGTCGGCAAGCAGACCTGACCCCTCAGCGATGGACAAGAAATGCGGTGGTGAGAGCAAACCGAACTCGGGATGGCGCCACCGGAGCAGGGCTTCGAAGCCGTGGATCTCGGATGTCTCAACATCGATCTGGGGTTGGAAGAACGGCTCAAAGGCACGCTCTTCGACCCCTTGTGCGAGTTCTTCGGCAAGGCGGCGTTCGCGATCAATCTGCGATCTCAGTGATGGGCTGAAGAGCTCAAGCCGGCCACGTCCGCCCCGCTTTGCAGCATAGAGAGCGATGTCCGCCTCTCGTATCAGGCGGTCAGCATCGGCTGTCGCGCCAACCCCATACTCCCACTGATGACGCACTGCACCGATACTCAGGCCGATGCGGCAAGCGGGCCGGCCCTCCAAAATTTCTGTCGAAACCCGGGATATGATGCGCGTGGCCGTCGCCTCGACAGAGGCAGCATCCGGGTCTCCGGTTAGCAGAAGCATAAACTCGTCGCCGCCCACGCGCCCAAGGGTGTCGCTGGATTTGATCTCGGAACTGAAGATCTCCGCCGCTTGGCGCAGGACACGATCGCCGGCGGCATGGCCGAGGCGGTCGTTGATCTGCTTGAAGTTGTCGAGGTCAAGATGGAGGAGCGCGATGGCCTCCTTGCTCATCGGCATGGACCCTAGGCAGCGGTCGAGCGCCATGGAGAAGGCGCGCCGGTTTGGCACACCGGTCAGCATGTCGGTCAAGGCGAGGGCCTCCGCCTGCTCCTTTGCGCATCGGAGCCGCTCGGCTAGGGCCCTTTGATCATGTAAGAGCGCGTGCTGCGTCTCTAGGAGAAAGAGCAGTTCAATCGATCCGTCGGCGGGCGAGAAATCCCTGTCCTTCAAAGAGAACTCAGTCACCAACTCCGCCATCTTCGTCCCCATCGAGAGGTTCAGAAGAAAGCCGTCGCCTTCGAGTTCAACCGCCAAGGCGCGAAACTCGATCCGGTCCGCGGTCCGAGCGCGCAGTCGAAGGCGCCGGCCTGAGCTGCGTGCAAGCTCTTGGATGCTGTAGACCCCGCGAGGCTTCAGCACCTCGAAGAGGTCGAAGATGTCGCGTCCTGTCAGGTCTTCGGTCCGCAACAGCTTTCTCAGGGTGCGACCGGCGCCAAGGGCCGCTCCATCCGAGGCGATCCAGAGATGCAGTGGCATCAACGCATCAAGTGCGTGAGTGTTCAGAAGTGCCGTGGGGAGGGCGGCGCAAACCTGCGATGGGTCATCGGACATTTCTGGCTCAGGCCGCCTTGGTCTCCTGGGACAACGACAGCGCGTCAATCTCTAGTGGATCGTACGCCGCCAAGGCTCCCCGTTTGACCTCGTCCGAGGCTATGATCATCTCGCCGAGATCCTTGGCAAACCCGCGCGGAACCCTAACAACCATTCGAGAGAGCCCCTGCCGCTCGGAACAGTGGTGCGAACCAAAATGCCGCTGGCGACGGAGTTCGACGTCAATGACGGAGCACTGAGTTCCATGAGTGACCAAGCCGTGCATCGGGACCCCCATTCCCAGCGTTCCATATCGGGATAGGTCTGGCGCTCTTTCTTTGGGGTTAACTGAGACCGCCGAGTGGGCTGGGTTCCGCTGACATGGGAGGATTGACATTACCTGTTGGCTGCGCCAGTTGCTCGGGCCTAGGCTCGCCTCGACCGCGCGGCCAAACGCTCGGCTCTCTGGACGACGACCTCTGACCAATCTGGAGCCTTTGCCAGCCAGCATTGGTGTGCGGCGTCAAAGTCAGAGCGATCGGCCAGCAGAGCGGCGGCCCTTGGGCCAAGCTCGGCCCGCGCCGCCGGCGGGCACCACTCCACCAAGCCGCGCCGGCCGAGCCCGGCGACATAGCCCCACAGATCCTCGCCGGCATAGAGCGCTGGCACGCCCATGGTCGCCGCCTCGCAAGCCATGGTGGCGCTCTCGCCAACATAGGCATCGCAACAGCCAAGAAGATGATGGACCGCTGTAGGATCTCCGCGCCACAAATGCGGGTGCAGGGGCGAGGGAGGTTCGGCCTCGGCGCTGACATGCAGCTTTGCCTCGCCAAGGGCCGCCACCAGGGCCGACGCCTCCTCCTCGCTCCAGCCTCGCTTTCCGATGTCGTGGTTCGCGCTCCATCGCACCATTCGAACAAAGACGTTGGGGCGGTCCGGGGCCAGACCTTGGGCGCGCGCCCGGTCGGGATCCGGTCGAAAGGCGCTTGGGTGGAAGTAGCTGAGATCCTTGGTGCCCGCCAAGCGCTCGGTCCGGCCGCGGGCGACGGCCCCCTGCCAGTCCTCGGGCACGATCAAGGCGCTGAGAAACGGCCAGGCGATGCGGATCTGGAGCCCGGCCTTGTCCGTGTCATAGATGACGAGGCTCGGGATGCCGGTGGCCCAGCCCACATGCGAGATGGCAACCCCACCAAACCCCAGCATCACATCGGGCCGGTCCCGCCTGACATGCCGGTAGAGGGCGAAATCGCGGCGAACCAGTTCTATGCCAAGCCCGGCCAACCCACGCCCCTGGCGGCTGATTGGGGTATGCGCGATGCCAAAGCGGTCGAGCAGCGCGCCTGCCACGTCCTTTTCCCGCGAGACGACCGTGACACGGTGCCCCCGCTCCTCCATCATCCGGATCGGGCGCAGGAAGAACAGCACATCGGCCGGATGCACGATTTCGACCAGACTGTGCATGTCCGCCCCTGCATTCGCGATGCCTGACAGCCTCCTCATCGCGGAGCAGGCGTCAAGAGCGAGCGCGGGGCTTCGTCTGGCTCTACGACGGAGGCGCGTCATCCTGATCGCCGAAGAGCGTGCGGTGCTGGTCGCCCTCAAGATCGCGGTACTGGCCCGATCGCAAGGACCAGAGAAACGCAGCGAGGCCCAAGCCTCCGAGCCCGAGCGAGATTGGGATGAGCGCGCCGAGAACGGTCACCGATCCACCCTCAGGCGCAGCGCGTTCAACACGACGACGATCGAAGAACCGGACATGGCCAAGGCCGCCACCAATGGCGTCACGAACCCCATCACTGCCATGGGTATTGCCACCAGGTTGTAGACGGCGGCCATGGCAAAGCTCTCGATCGCCCGCCGCCGCGCCTCTAGAGCCGCACCGAGCGCCAATGGCACCGCCCGCAGTCCTGGTCCAGACCAGACCAAGCCCGCGGCGACACGGCTGACATCCGCAGCCTCGGCGGGGGACATGGAGGCATGCGCCGCGGCGAGCGCCGGGCCGTCATTCAACCCATCGCCGACCATCAATACGCGAAGACCCTCACTGCACCACTTCTCTAGAAGATCGCGCTTGTCGCCTGGCAATAGCGCGGCATGGGTTTCCTCGATACCGCAGCGTCGGGCGATCTCGGTGACCGCCTCGGCTCGGTCACCCGACAGAAGGGCGAGACGATAGCCTTTGGCGCGCAGGGCGGCACAGGTCTCGACCGCATCCGGCCGGAGCTGCTCCTCCATGTGAAAGCTGAGGGGTCTCCCGCCCGGCAGGCTCAGCATCGTGCCCTCGCCCTGCCCCGCCCAACCCGATCGGCCGAGACGCACACGCGCCCCGTCCATGGATCCCTCGACCCCGCATCCGGGGACCTCGGAGATCGCCTCGACTGGCGCAGGTTCAGCATGGCGCGCGGCCTCCGCCACAGCCATGGCGGCCGGGTGGCGAGAGGCCTCGGCCAAGGCCCGCGCGACGCCCCAAGCGGGATCGCTCGCCGGCAGATCGCTGGCCAGCCGCGGCGTGCCGTGGGTGAGCGTTCCGGTTTTGTCAAAGGCGATGAGATCCACCTCGGCCATGCGCTCGAGCTCCGAGCCGTCTTTCAGGAAGATCCCCGAGCGCAGCAGCCGACCCGTGGCCACCGTGTGGACTGTTGGCACCGCCAAGGCGAGTGCACAGGGACAGGTGATGATCAACACCGCACAGGCGATCTGGAGCGAGACCGCCCAGGCCTCGCCGACCATCGACCAACCGACAAACGCCGCCAGGGCCGCAAGATGCACGCCGGGCGCATAGACCCGCGCTGCCCGGTCGGCCCAGCCATCCCAGCGCCCACGGCCGGTCTGCGCCGCGTCGACCATGCGCGCGATATCGGCCAGCACCGTGGCCTCGCCGGTGCCGCACACGCGCATCCGCAGAACACCCGTGAGGTTGAGCATGCCGGCGTGCAGCGCCGCCCCTGGCGAGACCGGCTCGGGCCGGCTCTCTCCCGTCAGCAGCGCGCGGTCGATGGTGCTCTCGCCGACCAGAACGCTGCCGTCGGCGGGGATGCGCTCTCCGGGCGCAAGCTCAATCTCCATGCCCGATTGCAGCACCTCGACGGGACGGCGGTGGCGATCGCCCGCCTCGATCACGGTCGTCTCGCGCGGGAGCAGGGTCGCAAGCTCGGCGGCGGCTGACCGGGCGCCGGACCGGCTGCGCTGCTCGAGCCATCGGCCGATCAGCAGAAAGAACAGCAGCATGATGCCTGCATCAAAATAGGCATGCTCACCGGAGCGCGCGGTCTCGATCACCGAGCCCACCGCCGAGAGCAGGATGGCGAGCGAGATCGGCACATCCATGTTCAGCCGCCCGCCCGCGAGCGCCGCGGCCGCGGATTGGTAGAACGGCCGACCGGCATAGCCGATCGCGGGCAAAGCGATCAGCGCCGAAATCCAATGCAGCAGGTCTCGGGTCGTGCCATCCGCTCCCGACCAAACCGAGACCGAGAGCAGCATGACGTTCATCGTGGCGAACCCGGCGACGCCAATGCGCAGCAGCAGATCGCGGGCCTCGGCACGGGCGGCTTCGGCCTCGCGCCCGACCGTGTCGGGGCGACGTGCCTCGAAGCCCTCCGCCAAAAGCGCCTCGATCAGGGGATCGGCGCCAATGCCTGCGGTCTGGATGATCCTTGCACGCCGCTCGGTCAGGTTGGCATGGGCAGCGACGACGCCAGGCACCGCCGCAAGGGCCTCCTCGACCCGGCGCATGCAGCCTGCACAGTGCAGGCCAGGCACCAGCAGCTCGATCGTCTCGGTGGCGGCGGCATCAAGCGCCATCAGCCGGTCTCTCCCTGTCTGGCCGTCCGCGCAGGTTCCGGCACGGTCAGGCCGACCCGCGCGCGATACGCAGGGCCATCGCGGGTCTCGATCTCGAGCCGCCATCGCCCCGGCGCCAGATCGACGGCGCTCCGATAGGCACCGACCGCATAGACCGGGATCAAGCGGCGGTCCACGCGATCCGTGGCCGGGCGGCCGATGGTCAGCACCAGATCGGCCGCCTGAACCGGTCCGTCCGGCGCCTCTATCGTCAGCGCGATCTCGCCATCGCGATACTGGGGCGCGATCCGCCATCCGAGCTCGGCCTGCGCGGTTTCGCGGGCGTTCCAACCGCGGCCTTCGCGATAAGCGCTCTCGACCACCAGTCCCGGGAAGCTGCCCGTGGCCGCGGCGAGCATGGTCATGTTCACACCGATGATCGTGCCAAAAGCCAGCAGCGCAATCATCAGAACATGCCAACCACGCAACTCTCGCTGGGGTTTGGTCGTCATGGGCGGTCTCCTTGGCTCGGGGCCGAGAAATGGGTGGTATAGGCTGCGCGTTCGCGAGTGTGCAGGTTTTCAACCCACAGCACCACCTCGGTGCGACCGGGCAACGGGGTGCCAGCGGGCGCGGTGAGAAACACCCGCAGTTTTCGCGTCTCGTCCGCGGCGACCGGGAGGGCCGAGGCATCGGCTCCGGCCACGGTCAACCGCAGATACCGCCCATCCGCATCCACCGACAGCCGGAAGATGTTGGGCTCGGGATTGCGGTTGAGGAGGCGGACTTCGTAACCGTTGCGTATGGAACCATCAGACAACGTCACATAGACCGGGTTGCGGTCGTGGCGAACGGTGAGGTCGATTGTGTCGCGCAAGAAGAGCGCGGTCAGCATCGCCAAGCCGATTCCGGCCCAAAGCGCGGTGTAGACGAAGACCCGCGGACGCAGCACGCGGCGCCAGGCGGGCAAGGAGGGCTTGCCCGCACGCGCTAGCCGCTCGTCGGCCAACGAGAAATAGTCGATCAGCCCGCGCGGCTTGCCGACCTTGGCCATGATGTCATCGCAGGCATCGATGCAAAGCGCGCAGGTGATGCAGCCGAGCTGTTGGCCCTGACGGATATCCACGCCGGTGGGGCAGACCGCGACGCAGGCATTACAGTCGACGCAGTCGCCGAGCTGCTCGGCGCCCTCGGCTTTGCGGTGCTTGCCGCGCGGCTCACCCCGCCAGTCTTTGTAGGTGACGGTCAGCGAGGTCTCGTCCAGCATTGCCGCTTGGATGCGCGGCCAGGGGCACATGTAGAGACAGACCTGTTCGCGCATGAACCCGCCGAGCACGAAAGTCGTGGCGGTCAGCAGGGCAACCGTGGCATAGGCCACGATCGGCGCCGCGCCCGCGGCAAAGCGATAGGCCAGGGTCGGCGCATCGGCGAAGTAGAAGATCCAGGCGCCCCCGGTCGCCAGGGCAATCAGCAGCCAGATGGCCCATTTCGCGGCGCGGCGCCGCATCTTATCGCCGTCCCAACGCCGCTTGAGCAGCCGGAACTGGGCATTGCGATCACCGTCGATCCAGCGCTCGACATGCTGGTAGAGATCGACCCATACGGTCTGCGGACAGGCATAGCCGCACCAGACCCGCCCCAGCACCGAGGTGAACAAGAACAGCCCAACCCCCGCCATGATCAGCATGCCGGCCACATAGTAGAACTCCTGCGGCCAGATCTCGATCCAAAAGAAGAAAAAGCGCCGCCCGGCCAGATCGACCAGCACCGCTTGATCGGGGAGGTGCGGACCGCGGTCCCAACGGATCCAGGGGGTGACATAGTAAATCGCCAGCGTCATGACCATTATCGCCCATTTGAGCCGGCGAAACGGTCCCGAGACGGCCTTTGGAAAGACCGGCTCGCGGGCGGCATAGAGGGCTCCTGGGGCTTCGGTGGTCATGGACATGCAGTGCTCCGCTGGGCTTGCCTGCCGCTTTCCTGGCAGGCTTTGGAGCCGATCGCCTTGATCGGGATCAATCGCCGCTTGCGCGCTGGCCGCCGCCGAGGCTGTGGACATAGTGCGTCACCTGGCGCAGCTCCGCTTCGGACAGGCGCGCACCCCAGGCCGGCATGACGCCGTGGCGTGAACGAGCGATCGTCGCTATGACCGCCACACGGTCGCCGCCATAGAGCCAGATGGCATCGGAGAGGCGCGGCGCGCCCATCTCGGGCAGGCCCTCGCCCGCATCGCCGTGGCAGGCAGCGCAATTGTCAGCGAAGAGATCGGCCCCTCCCTCTGGCGCATCGGCCTGCCCGGAGAGTGCGAGCACATGGTCCGCCACCGCCTCAATCTCGGCATCGCTCAGCAAGCCCTCATCGCCGAAGGCCGGCATTTCCGAATAGCGGGTGTCCGGATCGGCTTCCCAGCGGATGCCGTGATTGATCGTGGCATAGATCTTCTCGGCCGTGCCGCCCCACAACCAGTCGTCGTCCAACAGGTTCGGATAGCCGGGCGAACCGGCGGCCCCTGCCCCGTGGCACTGCGAGCATTGGGCGCGGAAAACAGCCGCGCCGCCGGCCTCGGCAAAGGTGTACAGGGCCGGGTCGGCCGCGATCTCCTCAAAGCTCGCGGCGGCCAGACGGGCGGCGATGTCGGCATTGGCCTCGGCCTGGCGCGCGATTTGGGTCTGCACCTCGGCGCGCGAGGAGTAGCCGAGCACGCCGCCGGTCGCCTCCGTCAGCATCGGCCAGGCGGGATAGGCGATGGTATAGCCAAGTCCCCAGACCACGGTCGCATAGAAGGTCCACAGCCACCATCGCGGCAGGGGCGTGTCGAGTTCGGTGATGCCGTCCCAGTCGTGCCCCGTCGTCACGGTGCCCGTTTCTGGATCGGCCGGGCGGGTGGGCTCAGCGCTCATGGGTGCACTTTCCGGCGAGGCGGCGGGGACAGGCCCGGCAGCCGATCGGGAGGGACGGCTCCTCGGCCTGCAGCACAGGCATCGGCCGGGGGGGCGGGGCGGGCTCGGCATCGTCGCCGAGCGGGATCCGTGCGATCGCTGCATGAATGTCGCGGCTCCCGGGGCGCAGCGCATAGGCCGAGACGCCGATGAAGAAGCCGACCATGCCGAGGAGCCACCAGCTGTCGGCAAAGCTGCGGAGCAGTGTGTAGGTGTCCATATCCGTCTCCTCAGCGGTTGGGGTCGGGTTCGAAGGTGGAGAAGTCGACCAGGGTGCCGAGCATCTGCATGTAGGCGATCAGCGCATCGAGCTCGGTGATGTCCCGCAACCCGTCGAAATTGCGCACCTGCGCCTTGGGATAGCGGGCCAGCAGATCGTCAACGCCGTCATGGTCGGGGTTCACCTGGACGTGAACATCCCGCAGGGCAGCCGCGATCATCTCATCCGTGTAGGGCACCCCGACGGCGCGGTTGGCGCGGAGGTGATCGGCCACATGCTCGAAATCAAGCACCGTGTCGATCAGCCAGGGATAGCCGGGCATTATGCTCTCGGGCACCAGAGCTCGCGGCGCCTCCATATGCTGGACATGCCAATCGTCGGAATAGCGCCCACCAACGCGCGCGAGATCCGGTCCAGTCCGCTTTGAGCCCCATTGGAAGGGGTGGTCATACATGCTCTCGGCGGCGAGGCTGTAGTGGCCATAGCGCTCGACCTCGTCGCGCATGGGCCGGATCATTTGGGAGTGGCAGGTGTAGCAGCCCTCGCGGATGTAGATCTGCCGGCCGAGCAGCTCGAGCGGCGAATAGGGCCGCACGCCCGAGACCTTCTCGATCGTGTTCTGCAGGTAGAAGAGCGGCGCGATCTCGACCAGCCCGCCGATCGCCACGACGATCAGCGAGAGGATCAACAGAAGCGTCGCATTCCGCTCGATCGGCTTGTGGTGGCGGGACCACCAGGGCTCGTTGGACGGCGCGGGGGTTGGGGTATCGGTCATCTCGGCCTCCTCACTCGGCGGGCACGGCGATGGGTTCGGCGGTCCGCACGCGGCCGCGCGCGGTCTGCCACAGGTTCCAGCACATCAGGACGGCGCCGGCGACGTAGAGCACACCGCCGAGCGCGCGCACGATGTACATCGGCATCTTGGCCGCCACAGTGTCGGCGAAGCTGTTGACCAGGAAGCCGTTGGCGTCGACCTCGCGCCACATCAGGCCCTCCATGATCCCGGTCACCCACATCGCGGCCGCGTAGAGCACGATCCCGAGGGTCGCGAGCCAAAAGTGCCAGGACACCAGCGCCAGGCTGTAGAGCCGCGGGGCGTTCCAGAGCCGCGGCACCAGGAAGTAGAGCGCCCCGAAGGTGATCATGCCGTTCCAGCCAAGCGCGCCGGAGTGCACGTGCCCGATGGTCCAGTCGGTGTAGTGGCTGAGCGAGTTCACCGCCTTGATCGACATCATGGGGCCCTCGAAGGTCGCCATGCCATAGAAGCCAACCGAGACCACCAGCATCCGCAGCACCGGGTCCGTGCGCAGCTTGTCCCAGGCGCCCTGCAGCGTCATCAGCCCGTTGATCATGCCGCCCCAGGAGGGCATCCACAGCATCACCGAGAACACCATGCCCAGCGTCTGCGCCCAATCCGGCAGCGCGGTATAGTGTAGATGGTGCGGACCCGCCCAAATATAGAGGAATATCAGCGCCCAAAAATGAATGATCGAGAGCTTGTAGCTGTAGACCGGGCGCTCTGCCTGTTTTGGGATGAAGTAGTACATCATGCCCAGGAAGCCGGCGGTCAGGAAAAAGCCCACCGCATTGTGCCCGTACCACCATTGGGTCAGTGCGTCCTGTACGCCGGCAAAGGCTGAATAGCTCGCCGAACCCCAGATGCTGACGGGCATCGAGAGATTGCGCACCACGTGCAGCATGGCGACCGTCACGATGAAGGCCAGGAAGAACCAGTTGGCCACATAGATATGCGGCTCGCGCCGGCGGATCAGCGTGCCGAGAAAGACTGCAAGATAGGCGACCCAGACAACCGTCAGCAGCAGATCCACATGCCAGGGAAGCTCGGCGTACTCCTTGCCCTCGGAGCCGCCAAAGACGTAAGCCGTCGCCGCCAGCACGATCACCAGCTGATACCCCCAGAAGACGAACCACGCGAGATCGCCACCCCAGAGCCGTGCGGCGCAAGTCCGCTGAACGATGTAGAATGAGGTCGCGATCAGTGCGTTGCCGCCAAAGGCAAAGATCACCGCGCTGGTGTGCAGCGGGCGCAGCCGTCCGAACGAGGTGTAGGGCAGATCGAAGTTCAGCGCCGGGAAGGCCAGCTGAAAGGCGATGTAGGTGCCCGCCAGGAACCCGACGATCCCCCAGAGTGCGGTCGCGATCACGCCCGCCCGGACCACATCGTCCATGTAGCCAGTCGGGGCGGAGGGGACCGGCGCCTCGCCTGCCTCGATCGGCGCGCTGCGGAGAATGTAGAGAAACAGCCCCGCCGACACTCCGAGCACGATCAACGCATTGACCTGATAGGCCAAGTCATGCGCCCAGTTCGCCCCCATCGCCGCAAAGACGGCAATGATGCCGAGCACCGAGAGTTTGATCGCTGTGTCCATGATGCCCTCCGCACGCGCAACGGCGTGGTGCCGCCTCTGGCGGAGGTCATCTCATGGATCGAGAGAGCGCATCTTGATCTGGATCAACCGGGGGCTCAGGCGCGCAGGATTCCGTCAAGACCGTCGTCCGAGCCATCATCGCCCGCTTCCTCGCGCAATCGGCCCATGTCCAGGACCTCGCCATTGCGCGCGCCGGTCATGGTGATGACGCCGGATTTCCGCAGCCCGGTGAAATTGCGGCTGACGGTCTCGATGGTCAGGCCGAGGAAATCGCCGATCGCTTCGCGCGACAGCGGGATCTCGAGCGCCACGCGGTTCGGCCAGCGCGTCATCGCCTCGGGCGCCATCCGTACGGCAAGCAAGACGAGGAAGCTTGCGATCTTCTCCCGCGCCGTCTTGCGCCCCAGGACCATATGCCAGTGTCGCGCGGCGTCGAGTTCATCGAGCGTCATCTCGAGCAAGCGCCGCTCGAGCGAGCGGTTCTCTTGCAGCAAGCGCTCGAACTTGCCCCGCTCGAACAGGCACAGCTTGACGTCGCTGGCGGCCGTCGCCGCGTACTGCGCGATAGGGCGCAAAGGACGGCCAACGAAGTCGGAGGGCAACAACAGGCCCACCATCTGGCGCCGCCCATCGGCTAAAGATTCGTGCAGCGCCACGGCCCCGGTCACCACTGAGCCGACCAAGCTGGCCGGCATGCCCTCGGCGACGATCTCCTCGCCGGTCGCGTAGGTACGATAGGATTTCGCCGCGTCCAGGAGCGTCAGCTCTCGAGGGCTGGAATAGCTGCACACGGCGCGCTGACGGATCGGGCAATCCCCGCAGTCTCGGAAGTGAGCCGATGATGTCTCAAGATCGCCCATAACCGTCTCTTGCTCCCGCAGGCAGCCATTGGGTGCCAGTCTACGGCCCGCGCGGAGGGTTTGGCAAAGCCCTAGCCGCAGAATGCGGAAAGGTCGCATGGGCTGCCAGGGCACTCGGTGAGCCAAAGCCGCTTGCCCCCCGGCATAGGCAGGCTAGGCTGATGCGTCGCCGCGCTCCTCACTGATCGGACCCTGCCATGAGCGATCCTCGCCACAATCTTCGCGACGTGTTTCCGCCCACGGGCTCTGAGATTTCGGCTCGCAGCTGGCAGACCGAGGCCCCGCTGCGCATGCTGATGAACAATCTCCACCCGGATGTCGCCGAGAACCCGCATGAGCTGGTGGTCTATGGCGGCATCGGGCGGGCGGCTCGGACCTGGGACGATTTTGACCAGATCGCCGCGAGCCTGCGCGCGCTCGAGAGCAACGAGACGCTGTTGGTCCAGTCCGGCAAACCCGTGGGGATCTTTGAAACCCATGCCGATGCTCCGCGGGTGCTGATCGCCAATTCCAACCTCGTGCCGCATTGGGCGACCTGGGAGCACTTTTCGGAGCTCGATCGCAAAGGTCTCGCCATGTACGGCCAGATGACCGCGGGTTCGTGGATCTATATCGGCACGCAAGGGATCGTGCAGGGAACCTACGAGACCTTTGTCGAGGCCGGGCGCCAGCACTATACTGGCAATCTCTCAGGCAGATGGATCCTGACGGCCGGTCTCGGCGGCATGGGCGGAGCGCAGCCTTTGGCCGCCGTGATGGCTGGCGCCTGTTGCCTGGCCGTCGAGTGCGACGAGACCCGGGCCGATTTCCGCCTTCGCACCCGCTATCTCGACGAGAAGACCCATGAGCTCGATGAGGCGCTAGCCATGATCGCCCGCTGGACCGCGGCGGGTGAGGCGAAATCGGTCGGGCTGATCGGCAATGCCGCCGAGATCTTCCCGGCCCTGGTGGCCCGCATGCATGCCGGTGGTGTGCGGCCGGACATGGTCACTGACCAGACCTCAGCCCATGATCCGGTTCACGGCTATCTGCCGATCGGTTGGTCCGTGGCCGAATGGCGCGCCCGCCAGGAAAGCGATCCAAAGGGCGTCGAGACCGCTGCCCGCGCCTCGATGCGCGCCCATGTGGCCGCTATGGTCGACTTCTGGAACGCGGGCGTGCCGACGCTCGACTATGGCAACAACATCCGCCAGGTCGCCAAGGAAGAGGGCCTGGAGACGGCGTTCGCTTTTCCTGGCTTCGTGCCAGCCTATATCCGGCCGCTGTTCTGCCGCGGGGTCGGGCCGTTCCGCTGGTGCGCGCTCTCGGGCGATCCAGAGGACATCCGCCGCACGGATGCCAAGGTCAAAGAGCTGATCGACGACCCACACCTGCATACCTGGCTCGACATGGCGGCCGAGCGGATCGCCTTCCAGGGCTTGCCCGCGCGCATCTGTTGGGTGGGTTTGGGGCAGCGCCATCGCCTCGGCCTCGCCTTCAACGAAATGGTCCGGACGGGCGAGCTATCGGCCCCCATCGTGATCGGGCGCGATCATCTGGACAGCGGATCGGTCGCCTCGCCAAACCGCGAGACTGAGGCCATGCGCGACGGCTCGGACGCCGTCTCGGACTGGCCGCTGCTGAACGCACTGCTGAACTGTGCGAGCGGGGCAACATGGGTCAGCCTGCATCACGGCGGCGGGGTCGGCATGGGGTTCAGCCAGCACTCGGGCATGGTGATCTGCTGCGACGGGAGCGAAGCTGCCGACCGCCGCCTCGCCCGCGTCCTATGGAACGACCCAGCCACGGGCGTGATGCGCCACGCAGATGCCGGCTATGAGGAGGCGCTGGCCTGCGCCCGCGCGCACCAACTACGGCTGCCCGGGATCCTCTGATGGCCCCAAGACCCCGGACGAAATCGACGCCGCCCTGTTCCGCGCCCGGGTGCCAGCCATCGCGGTGCCGGGGACCCCGAAGGCGACGGACCCGGGTACCTCTGGCTGATGGTTCGGTGGAAAGCCCACGCTGCCGGCCGAGGTGCCGAAGCCGATCTACGAGTAGTGCATCGAGGAATTGGGCATCGCGCTCGACATACCGGTGCATTTCCTGGTGCAGATCAACCTTGTTTGCCTTCCGCACATCCGTAAGCGGTGCGTAGAGGTCGTGTCGGCTTCAGCTTGGCGTTGGATTGGGGGCCCATGGCAGGAGATCGTCGATGTCGGAAGCTGGGTGGCCGTTGGCGAGCGCCTCGAGCGTTGCTTTGAGATAGGCGAAGGGCTCTACGCCGTTCAATTTCGCGGTCTCGATGAGCGAGGCGATGCGCCCCCAGGCGCGGCCGCCCTCATCATGGCCTGCGAAGAGCGCGTTTTTCCGGCCGAGAGCGAGGGGGCGGATGGTGTTCTCGACGGGATTGGAGTCGATCTCGACGCGGCCGTCGGCGAGGAAGACCTGCAGGCCACCCCAGTTGCGCGCGAGGTAGCCGAGCTTCTCGCCCAGGCGCGACTTGGCCGAGATCCGGGACCGAACGTCCGCCAGCCAGACCCCGAACGCGGCGACAAGAGGGGCGGTGCGCGCCTGGCGCACGACGAGCCGCTCTTCGGCCGACCGGCCGCGGACCTCACGCTCGATCTCGTAGAACTTGCGGATGCGCTCGAGCCCCTCGGCGGCGATCGGCGAGCTGTCGCGGTCGTAGATCTCGCGCAGTTTGCGACGCGCATGCGCCCAGCAGTTGGCGAGGACGAGCGGACCGCCTGCACGGGCCTCGCGCGTCAGCCGATTGTAGCCGGCATAGGCATCGACCTGCAGCGTGCCCGAGAAGCCTTCGAGGAAGCGCTCAGCGTGTTCACCGCCGCGGCCAGGGGCGTAGAGGTAGACGACGCCCGGCGGGTCGCTGCCGCCCCATCCCCGGTCGTCACGGGCCAGGGCCCAGAGATAGCCGGTCTTCGTTCGGCCCCTCCCGGGGTCAAGGATCGGTGCTGTGGTCTCATCCATGAAGAGCTTGGTGGATCGCTTTAAATGCTCGGCGAGCCGGTCGACCACAGGGGCGAGGTGGAACGCGGCCTTGCCCACCCAACCGGCGAGCGTGGAGCGGTCGAGGGCGAGGCCGGAGCGAGCAAAGATCTGCGCCTGGCGATACAAAGGCAGGTGATCGGCGTATTTGGAGACCAGCACGTGCGCGATCAGCCCCTCGGTCGGCAGCGCGCCCTCGATCAGATGCGGAGCCGCCGGCGCCTGGGTCACACCCTCTTGGCTGCGGCGGCAGGCGTACTTCGGCCGGATCGTCACGATCACCCGGAACTGCGCCGGCACAATGTCGAGCCGCTCGCTGCGAGCTTCACCGATGCGGACCATGTCGCCACCGCAAGGACAGGCGATGCTCTCTGGCTCGATCACACGCTCGATCCCGGGAAGCTCGACGGGCAACCGCCCGAGATTGCGCTTGCCCCCCTGCGCGGGCGCGACGCTGCAGGCGTCGCGTCGGCCTTGGCTGCCTCGACCTCCGCAACGGCCGCCTCCAGGTCCTCAAAGGCGAGCTGGCGCTCATCAGGGCTCAGCTTCTCGGACTTCTTCCCTTAAATGGCCTGGCGGAACTCCGCGACCAGATACTCGAGCCGGGCGTTCGCCTCGGTCAGTGCCGCGATCTGGGCCTGTTGCGCCTCGAAGGCGGCCCGATAGGCGGGTGGCAGCTGGTTAAGATCGAGATCCATGCCAGATTTTACCGTGTGATCAGCGGCTTGGCGCGACCCAAAGCAGGCCCCGAGTCACTCCGCCGCAGAGGGGCGCC
>JBCCZI010000090.1:0-18220 GCA_039187815.1 Pseudomonadota bacterium
GATCGCTCAGCCGCCGCATCCGGTCGTCGAAGTCAAAGAACCCCGGCTGCTTCGCCATGCCAATCTCCCGCGCTGCTCCAGCACCGCAATTGAATCAGCAAATCACTCGGGTGGCGAGGTTTCTAGAGGCCCTCAGCTGCGGCACTTCACGGATCAGCAATTCGCTTTCAGGATTGAGCCGTGAGACGCGCTTGCCCGTCGCCGGGTCTTTTGCGTAGCGCAGCCGGTTCCAGACGAGCCGGCCGATATAGAGTTCGTTGTTCAGAATGCCGGTGCCACGCTCCCGATTGCCGTAGAGCGTGCTCGGTCCCCAGCTGCCGCCATTGGGCGCCGAGGTGCCTTCCTTGTTGAGGGCCTTCGCGATCGCCGCGGGCGAAATGCCGTTCGCATAGTCGGTAAAGATCCGACGCACCACGGTGGCCTGGTCCTCGTTGATGCTCCGCTCTCCGCGCTCGACTTCTCCGCGGGCGCCGATGCTAGTGACCACATCATAGCCATAGACGATGCCGCCCCCGGACTTGCCTTGTTCCACCCGGCCGCGCAGGCCGCGCCGCGTCTTGTCAGCAAGATCCTTCAGGAAGAGGGCGTTCATCGTGCCCTTGAGCCCGATATGCAGCTCGCTGATTCGACCTTCGGATAGCGTCTGCAGCCCAATCCCCCCAAACTGAAACCGCTCGAAGATCTGCGCGATGTCCGCCTGGCTCCGGGAGATCCGGTCGAGCGCTTCCGCGACAACCAGATCGAACTTGCCGAAGGAGGCATCCTGCATCAGCGCCTGCAATCCAGGGTGGAGGAGGGTGGATGCGGCCGAGATCGACGCATCCGAATAGACCTGCGCCACCGTCCAGCCTTCCTTCTCCGCCAGCGCGCGGCAAATGCGGACTTGATCCTCAATAGAGGCTTCGCGCTGCAGGTCGGAGGAGTATCGGGCGTAGATGGCAACAGTGGTCTTGGGCGGTCTTTCTTGGTCTCGGTTGCAGGCAGGTCGGAAGCCTCGCGCCCGTCCAGATCGAAATCCACTTCGGCGGCCTTGCGCCCCATGATTCGCACGAACTCTCGAAGGCGCAGATCGGTGGCCGGTATGCGTGAAGGACTCGGCGCGCTTCCTCTGCCCTTGGATCGAGTCTCCTGTCTGCCGCCCCGGTCGGACAAGCTCTTCTTCCTTTCCTTTGCCTCCGGTCGCCCCGAGGCCGCGCTCTCCTTTGCGTCTGGTTGTGGATGACGTGATGGCTCTTGTCTGGAGCATTGCCCCAAAAAAAGAACATAACATGAACATCATAGGACAGAAGTCCTATCAACGCAAGAAGAAATGTTCGTCGTCTTGCGGTACGACTAACAATCGGCCTCATGTAAAGCGCGGTGATTTTACCGGTGACTCTTGGCGAACGGCCGATCAGGGAGGGCAGGGGGATCGACTGGCTCACCGCATCTCATGAAGATCGCAAGCAGCTCTTCCGTGTCTGCCGAGCGATCGTTGATCGCACCAGGACAACCTGGACGACGCTCTTCCGCGAGGCGCTCGATGCCGAACGCGATACCGCGGACAGCGCATTGGCCACGTTCCGAAATGGCCGGATCTCCCGAAAGGATGCCGCCGACATTGAGGAGTGGATCATCACCCATCACCTCGATGTTGCCGTCGGCAAAGCTCCATCGCACTTCGACCCGGCTGCCAAGGCGAACTGGGCAGAGTTCCTCGATGAGCACGGACAGTACGGGCGAATCCGCGTGATCGTAGAACGGCGCGATCGCGGGCTGATCCAGCGTGCTGCCGACGCGCCGGTCGCAACCGATCCGATCCCGCTCGGTACCCCGTTCTGGTTCGAGATCGACAGCCCGCGCGCCGGCTCGATCATCGCCCTCCAGGGATGTCGGAAGCTGTGGTACCCGTTCTCGCTCCATTCCGATGGCGTCTCGTTGTCGACGGAGTGCTTGGAAGGAACGCAGATCGTGCCGCGTGATCCCGATACTGACCGACCCATCGCGCTGCACGAGGCCGACGATGACGGTCGCCATGCGTACGTCTTTCTGATCGCTGATGAGGGGGTGATCGATGCCCTCTGCGCGCGTCTCGCAGCCGGCGCGCCCGCTACACCAGGCACGCTCAGGAGCGTCGCACACGAGTTAACCGCAATTGGGACATCTCCGAGTGTCCTGCGCGCCAATCCCGTCTTCTCCACCTAGTCAAACGGATGGATGCTCGAAGTTGCACCATCCCTGGCTTATGGGTGGCGGAGAGCGGAAGTTCGCTGCAATTCCACTCTAGCCTTTGGGTATCGTGGGAGCGGATTTTGGAGACATGGTGCTCCTGACATGCAAGGGCTTATGAGCCGCCTATCGCAGCGGAGAGATCTCGATATGAAAAGCGTGGGTCGGTCACAAGCCAGGATGCTGCTGCCCGTTTCCCCCCGCACGAGTATACGCGAGAAGATGCCGACGCTCTCCTTGATCTGACTTAGAGGGAACGACGCGATTGCCTTGCCCGGCGCGGATAGTGAGACGATCATAGACTTCGCGGCGTCTTGGTTACTCGAGGGCGCGGCACTCTAGAAGATGGGCTGCGCCCAAAAGCTAGGCGCCGAGGCTTCCGGCGCTGCGCCTCAGTGCCGGTTAGTGGCCCACGGCCCTCTACGCGATTTCCGCCGCCCCCTGCGGGCCCGAAAAGCGAACAGCCAGACATGTGAAGACTGGCAGGGCTTCCAGCGTTCGTGCACGCCTATACACCCGCAGGACAAGTATATATATTGACACCGGTGTAGAAATTCCTGCACGGGAGAGGCTGGCATTATAAAATTTGCACGCATTGAAGTATTCAATTTCCGAAAGTTGCGACGCGCCCGTCTGGACCTGTCGGACAAGCAGACGCTGCTCGTTGGGGCCAACAACAGCGGCAAGACATCGGCCATGAAGGCGCTGCGCAAGTTCCTCAAGGATCGCGGTGCCATCGACACGCGCGATGTTACAGCCTCCAACTGGGGCGCGATCGAACAGACCGCGGGCGTCTGGACACAGGAGGCTGAGGCGGATCTCAGCCCGCTCCTGGCTCAGCTTCCGTTCCTCGACGTCTGGCTCCATGCTGAAACGTCAGAGTTGCACCATGTCGCGCATCTAATTCCAACACTTACTTGGACTGGCTGTCTGCTGGGCGTGCGCCTGCGCATGGAGCCAAAGAAGGGGGCTGACATCAGGGCGCAGTACCTAGCCGCGCGAGAAGCCGCGCAGACGCTGCAGCCTGGCGGTGCAACGGCCAACGGGTTCGCGCTTTGGCCACGTGATTTTCGGGAGTTTCTGGACAAACGCCTTAAGGACCTGTTCGCGCTCAACGCCCATCTTTTGGATCCCGCGAGCTTCACCACGACAGGGCCGGTGGAGCCGCATCCCCTGCCGCCTTTGTCGGAGGGGATCGGCGCGAACCCCTTTGCTGGCCTCATCCACATTCGTGAGATCAACGCGCAACGCGGTTTCGCAGATGCGGGGGACAGTAAGGGCGACGACGATGAGGCGATGAACGGAGCCAGTCGCAAGATCGCCAGCCAGATACAGCCCTATTTCCGCAAACATATCGACCCCGAAACGGATCCGACGGAGAACGACATCAAAGCGCTCAAGGCGATCCATGATGCCGAAACCACCTTTAACTCGCGTCTCAAGGATGGCTTCGCCGATGCCATTAAGGAACTGGAAAACCTCGGCTACCCCGGCGGACTCAACAATCCGAAACTCTCCATTGCGACGCAGATCAAACCCGTTGACGGGCTCGATCACCCGGCGGCCGTGCAATACGATGTCTCTGGGGACAAATCCGGAGTGAAACTGCCTGAAGGCTACAACGGCTTGGGCTTCCAGAACCTGATCTCCATGGTGTTTCAGCTCATGCGTTTCCGAGATGACTGGATGCAGGTAGGCAAGTTCAAGTCAAAGGTGGTGAACCCGGACGACAGGGGCATCGAACCCCTGCAACTTGTGCTGATCGAGGAGTCGGAGGCGCATCTGCATGTTCAGGTGCAACAGGTCTTTATGGCCAGGGCCCACAAGGTGCTGCGCAACCACAAGGATCTGGAGAAGAAGGACTCGGCCTTTACGACGCAGCTGGTCGTGAGTACCCATTCGGGTCATATCGCGCACTCCGCTGCGTTTGAAGAATTACGTTATTTCAAGCGCGAGCTGCCAAGTCACGGAGTTGTGCCCACGGCCAGTGTGGCGAATATGACGGGGCTCTTTGGCGAGGACACACAAACCCGTCGCTTCGTAACGCGTTATCTTCTGACCACACACTTTGATCTGTTCTTTGCTGACGCGATCATCGTGATAGAGGGCACCGCGGAGTGGATCCTGCTGCCGCATCTGATCCAGCATCACTACCCTGACCTGGCTGCGGCGTATCTGTCCTTTCTGGAGCTGGGAGGCCGTCACGCGCATCGTATGCGTTCCTTGATCGAGGCACTTGAGGTGCCGACGCTGATCATCACCGATCTCGATGCCGAGGCGAAGGTCGACAAAGACGGAAAGACTGTCATGCAATCGACCCGGCCGCGCGCAGGGGCCGCTCAGAGCACCGCAAACCACGTGCTAAAGACTTGGTTGCCCACGATGGTGGAGGTCGACGCGCTGTTGGCCGCACCGCCTAATAGGCTCTGTCACACCGATGCCGCCCGCCCCATCGCCGTCGCCTTTCAGACCCTGCAAGAGGTTACGCAGGGCGCACAGACTCAGGCCATCACGCCCAGCACGTTCGAGGATGCTCTTGCTCTGGCCAACGTGGAGGCCGTGAAGAACGCCGCAAAGGCGGAGCTGGCCTACCGCATGACCCGCGCCTTTGCCAAATCCATTTCCGCCGAGCCTACGCCTGAGGACCTCGCCACGGCGCTCTTTGATAGGTTGGCGAAACACCCAGAAAAAGCCGCCTTCGCGCTGGACCTCCTTTACATCGAGGACATCAAATCGCTGCGCGCGCCGCGCTATATCGACAACGGTTTGACCTGGCTCACAGGCCAGCTGAAGGACGGGGAGGGCGCGCCATGACGGACGTAACCGACGCCACCCGCGACGCCGGTGCCGACACAGCCATCCGCGCCTGCCTGTCCCTAACCGCGCCGCGCAGTTTCTTTCTGTTCGCCGGCTCAGGGTCGGGCAAGACGCGCTCTCTCAAGGACGCGCTGGAGGGTTTGGACACAGCGACACTGACGACGTTGCGCAAACACAGCCGCAAGATCGCCGTGATCACCTATACCAACGCCGCCGCAGATGAGATCACGCGCCGCGTCAAGGCCGATCCAGTGTTTCAGGTACAGACCATCCACCGCTTCGCCTGGTCACTCATTGAGGGGCGCACGGCGGATATCCGGGGCTGGCTGGAAGGCCGCTTGTAGACGGAGATCCACGAGATCCAGTCGGCCCATGCGAAGGGCCGGGCGGGAACCAACGCCCATGCCAAACGCCTCAAAAGATGGCCTCCAAGACGAAGCGGCTAGATCGCCTGACCGAGATCCGCGCCTTCACTTACGCTCCCGAGGGGGACAATTTCGGCCGCGACGCGCTGCAACATGCCGAGGTCATCGAGCTCGCTGCGCATTTCCTGACCAAAAGCGAGACATTCCAGAAAATCGTCCTGTCGCGCTACCCGTTCATCCTGATCGACGAGAGTCAGGACACCACGAAACCCTTGATGGAGGCGCTTTTGAGCTTCGAGGCGCGTCATAGCGGGCGCATTGCCCTTGGGTTGTTCGGGGACACAATGCAGCGCATCTACACCGATGGGTTGCGGGATCTCGACCAGCGAGTGGGGGACTTCGCGCAACCGGCCAAACAGATGAACCACCGCAGCCGCGCCTGGATCGTGGTACTGGCCAATGCGATCCGGTGCGACGACGAGGGCCGCCAGCAGCGGGCGCGCGAAGACAAACCGGGTGGCACCGTGCGCGTCTTTCTTGCGCCAAACGAGGGCACGGATCGCGCGGCCTTTGAAGCCTCCACCCGGGCGGAAATGGCCCGTATCACCGAAGACCCCGCATGGCAGGACGCGGATGCGATCAAGACCCTCACGATTGAGCGTCACATGGCCGCCGCGCGTCTTGGTTTCAGTGAGCTGTTTGAGCCCCTAAGCAAACCCGACAAGCTCAAGGACGGGTTTCGCGATGGCACCTTGCCCGCGATGCGGCTTTTCACCCACCGGATCTTGGCCTTGGTGACGGCACAAAGGGCCGGCGATGCCTTTGCCGCGATGGCGGTTCTGCGCGACGGCTCACCGCTGGTCGATAAGAGAGGTATCCGAGTGGGGCGCGGAGGCCAGGCCACTGGCCTCGACGCGGCGCGTGCGGGCGTCGCGGCGCTTATGATGCTTTTTTGAGGACGACCGGGATCCGAGATGTGCCGAAGTGTTGGCGGTCGTGGCCGAGCACCGATTGTTCCCGATCCCGGATCAACTTCGGCCCTGTTTGCCTGACGATAGTCCCTTGCCCCAGGATATGGTCAACATCCTTGCCGACCTCGATCCCTTCTTTGACGGCCTGAACTTGACCACGCCCGAGGCCACAACACTCCCTGTAACAACCAGCACCGAAGCCTGGATGCAGGCGCTTGAGGCCCCCTTTTCCCAAGTGGCGCGCTACCTCGCCTATGTCGAAGACCGCAGCCCCTACGGCACTCACCAGGGGGTTAAGGGGCTCGAGTTCCCAAGGGTCATGGTGATCGCCGATGACGCCCACACACGCTTCAAAGGCCTTGCTTCCTACGAGACGCTATTTGACGTGAAGCGGTTGTCCCCAGCCTCTCAAAAGAAGGCGGATCAGGGCGAGGAAACGACAATCGAGCGCACCCGCCGCTTGCTCTATGTCACCTGCACTCGCGCAGAAGAGAGCCTCGCGCTTGTGCTCTATTCCGAGGCCCCCGACACGATCCACAGGTTCCTGATCTCCAACGGATGGATGGCCGAGGACGAGGTCGTGATGGCTGAACCCGGCGGGACCTCTTTGGATGGCAGGTTTTTGCCAAGGAAGAACACTGGTTAGCTGCCACTCATGGATGTCCGTTTCTGGCAAGCTGCGGTGCAGAACCGGATGGAGTGGTCAAGGTCCGTTTTGGGCCGGCAACGTTGGTCATTCCGGATGGCATGCGAGAGGTGTCGCTGCAGTGGCGCATGGCGGCTCCAAGCCCCGAGCGCTCGTTTCTTATGGTCAACTCGAAGGATACCGATGGAGCTCATCCTACCCTCTTGTGCAGCCCTTCCAGTCGAATGGTCGCAGCTCTCAGACGTAAAAGCCTAGGGCCTCGTCCAGGCTCACGACGTGGCAGTAGATCATATTGATCACCGCGAGCTCGTGGCGGTGCAGTGCGTCGGTCGCAGCGGCACAGCAGTCGTCGAGCACCAGCACGTCAAAGCTTTCGTCGGCGAGGCTCCGGACCGTTGACGAGACGCACTGATCGGTGAAGATGCCGGCGCAGATCACAGTCTGGATCCCCATGTTCCGGAGCGTGAGGCGCAGGTTGGTCCCGGTCAACGCCGAGTCCGTGGTCTTCAGCACCGTGATCTCGTAGTTCCGCGGTGTGAGCTCCGGGACGACAAAGCTGTCCTCGCGGTCCTTCGGCAGCAACAGATAGTTGAAGCCGGGCTTCTTCTGGCTGAGCGACCGGTCACGCCCATCGGTCTTCTGGCAGGCAATCCGCGCGAAGATCACCTCGACCCCGCGCCCGCGCGCATCTTCGACCAGCCGCGCGGTGTTCGGGATCACGACGGACCGCATACGCTCGTAGAAAGGCTGCCAACGTGCGGTCTCCTCCGGCGTGTCCTTGTCCTCGAGATGGGTGTTCTGGATGTCGATCACGAGCACGGCGGTCGTGGCGGGGTCGAGCATGATGTCCTCGGGGTCGTCGGCGCCTTCGTAGTAGAAGGATCGGTGCGCGGTCTTCCAAGTCATCGGGCGGCCCCCTCTCACTGCGTTTCGTGCGAGTATGAAACGTGGCATCGCCCCTGGACAAGGACGTCGGCGTTCCGTCCAATCGCGGCGGCAAAGGCAGAGAGGGTCGGGCGCCGGTGAGCGCAAAGGGGGGGGGCGATGTCCCGCAACAAAGAGGCGCGCCAACAGAAGATCCTGCGCGAGCTGGAGCTCCGCCCGTCGCTGCGCGTCACCGAACTGGCCGAACGGCTCCATGTCTCGGCCGAGACGATCCGGCGCGACCTGGACGAGCTGACGCATGAGGGGCTGATCGATCGCACCTATGGCGGGGCGGTGCGGCGTCTGGCGACCGAGCCTGCGGTCGGTGAGCGCCACGGCTTGCTCGTGCCCGAGCGCGAGGCGATCGCGCGAACCGCGTGCCCGGAGCTGAAAGGCGCCCGCTTCGTCATGATGGGCTCGGGCGCCACCACGGTGCATGTCGCGCGGCGTATCGCGGTGGAGATGCAGGGCCTGACGGTCATCACCCACTCATTCGGCGTCGCGACCGTCCTGTCGCTCAACCCCACGATCGAGGTGATCATGACGCCGGGACGCTATCACGCGGGCGAGGGCGCGATGCACGGTGCGGAGACGCTGCACTTCCTCGAAGGGCTACGGGCGGATTGGGCGATCCTCGGCGCGAGCGGGCTCAGCGAGCAGGGCCCCTCGGATGCGCTGCTGGACGCAGGCACGGTCTATGCCGCGATGTTGCGCCGTTCGGCTCGCGGCATGGTCGTTGCGGATGCATCGAAATTTGACCTGTCCTTCCCGTCGGCCTGGGCCGGGTGGGAGGCGGTCGAGATGCTGGTGACCGACCGGAGCCCCGGCGGGCGCTTGGCGACGGCCATCACGGCGGCGGAGGTGGCCATGCTGACTCCTTAGCCGAGGTTGCAGGTTTGCGCGACCGCGGGTGTCGCGGCGGTGCTGTGGCCCAGCGCATCGGCCATCGCATTGACGAAGAAGTCCGCCTCAGCCGCTGTGAGGCAGAGGGGTGGGCGCACCTTCAGCGTGTGGCCGAACCGCCCGGCGGCACCGATCAGGACCCGGCGGTCGCGCAACCCGTTGATCAGCGCCTTGGCGGCGGCCGGATCCGGTGCGCCGTCCTCACCGGACACGAGATCGATGCCGAGGAAGAGGCCGGCACCGCGCACGGCGCCGATGCTTGGCTCGATACCGGCCAGCGCCTGGAGCCGGTCGCGCAGATAGCGCCCGGTGGTCTCGGCGTTCTCGATCAGCCGGTCGGTCTCGAGGACGTCGAGCACCGCGAGACCCGCCGCGGACGCGACGGGCGTGCCGCCGAAGGTGTTGAAATAACCGACATCCTGGCAGAACCGGGCGAGGATCTCGGGGCGCGTGGCCATGCCGGACATCGGATAGCCGTTGCCCATGGGTTTGCCCATGGTGACGATGTCGGGGTGCAGGCCGTGCCGCTCAAACCCCCACATCCGGCCCGTGCGGCCAAAGCCCGGCTGAACCTCGTCGGCGATCAGCAACCCACCGGCCTCCCGCGCGACGCGCACGGCCTCGACCAGAAAGCCCGGCGGATCAGGGTAGACCCCGTCCGAGGAGAAGATGCTGTCGACGATCAGCCCCGCAAGAGCATGGCCGCGGCGCTTCAGCGTGGTGATGCCGCGCTTGACGGCGGCGGCGAAGCCCGCACCGATGTCGCCGCCATAGGCCATGCTGCTCGGCGCCGGCACCGTGCGCACATGGGACGGCGGCTTGCCCCGCTTGAGCGAGGCGGGCGAGACCTCGATCACCGCCGCGGTGTTGCCGTGATAGGCGGTCTCCGTCACCACGAACCCGGTGCCGCCGGTCCAGCGCATCGCGGCCCGCAGGGCGAGGTCGTTCGCCTCGCTGCCGGTGCACCCCAGCGCGATGTTCCAGTCCCCGTCCGGCAGGGTCGCCTTCAGCCGCTCGAGATAGGTCTCGGTGGTGCGGTGCAGATACCGGCTGTTGATGTTGAGCGCGCGGACCTGGTCGCAAATCGCCTCGACCACGCGGGGATGGCCATGCCCGATCGAAGGGACGTTGTTGTAGAAGTCGAGATAGTGCGTGCCGTCGGCGGCCTCCATCCAGCAGCCGCGGGCGCGCACCATCTCGATCGGCCGGCTGTAGAACAGCACGGACGAGGCGCCGAAATTCGACATCCGGCGCGCCAGCAGGGCGTCGGGCGGCGTGCCGTCGGCCGCCGCGTCGAAGGCGTTCATGTCGAGGATCTGGCGCGTTTTGGGCGGCATCACTCGGCGGCCTGCATCTCGCCGGCGAGGAAGCGTTCCGCGATCGCCACGGTCCCGTCGGTGTAGCCGTTGCCGAGTTCCTGCGCCGTCGGTGTCTCGGCATGGCTGGCGAGCCACGCGGTCAGCAGCAACCGGCGCAGCATCACGAAGGTGCCGAGCATCGCCGCGTCCTCGGCGGGCAGCGGGGCCACTTCGCGATAGCCCTCCAGCCACGCGGCTTGGACATCGGGGATGAAGGGCTCGTGCTCGTAGAAGCTGACGGCGGCGGCGAAGTCGTACATGAACCAGCCGAACCCGCAGTCGTCGAAATCGATCACACCGATATGGCCGGTCTCGTCGATCAGCAGGTTGGCGAGGCGCAGATCCGCGTGGATCAGGCCGAACCGTTCGGGCGCCTGGCCGTAGGCGTCGAGCCGGCGCTTCAGCTCGTGGCAGGTGCGCTCGAGGATCGCTTGGCCATCCGCGGTGAGGCCGATCCCGGCACGCCAATCGCCCCAATGCGGGGTGGGCCCGACGGTGGTGTCGAAGTCCCAGGTCTTGCGGACGAACCCGGCGGGGCGGACCCAGCGGCGCGCGTGACCATGCAGCCGCGCGCTGATCGCCCCGAGCTTGCGAAAGCCCGGGACCAGATCGGCGTCGGCCGAGGGCTCCTCGCCGCGCATGAACGCGAAGGCCACAACATCGCGGTTTTCGTCGCCCGCGGCGAAGCCTGTGATGTGGCCACCTTGGGGGATCAACAGCGGCTCGGGGATGTCGACGATCTGGTCCGCCCGCAAAGCTTCGATCCAGGCGAGCTCGGAACTGATCTCCGTCCGCGTGTGATAGCCGGGACGGTGGACGCGCAGAACGACGGGGGCGGGCCGCGACGGATCGTCGGCGCGGAAGGTGGCGTTCTCGGAGACGGTTAGCAAGCGGACCTCGGTCTCCCGCGACAGCCCCCAGGTGCCGACCAGGCTCGCCGCCCCGCGCCGGAGCGTCTCGATAAAAGCGTCGTCGTAGAGCCCTGCCATCGGATCCCCGCCAGTTTTGCGGCAAGTTACGCAGAATATCTGCGCCTCACAACATTTTTTGCTTGCGTCTGTGGGATGCCGCGGCGCAGCATTGCGAGGTATCACAGAGAGCCGCAGGCAGGCGTCCACCGGACGGATCGAAATGCCGGCCCAGAGCGACAGAGGAGTGCACCCCGCAATGACCCTGACCCGTCGATCCTTCAACCGCGCGATCGGGGCGAGCGCCGGCCTCGCCGCCCTCTCCCCCGCTTGGCGCGCCCTCGCGGCACGCGCCGACCGGCTGAACATCCTCTGCTGGGAGGGCTACAACACCGACGACGTGCTGAGCCCGTTCCGCGCGATGCACCCGGACGCGACCGTCCGCGCCGAGAGCGGCACCTCGGACCCCGACATGATCAACAAGCTCCGCGCGGGCGAGGTCAACGTCTGGGACCTGATCAACGTGAATCAGCCTTGGGCGCGGGCGCAGCTCTATCCCGAAGGCCTGATCAAGCCGGTGTCGAAGGAGCGGTTCATGCCGTTCTTCGAGAAATACGCGGACGGCTTCAACAACCCGCCCTATCCGCTGGCATTCGCCGGAGATGGCGAGCTGATAGGCATGCCGCAGCGCTACGGCCCCTTCAGCTTTGTGGTGAACACCGACAAGATCAGCCGCGAGATGGCCGAGGATCAAGGCTGGAAGCTGTTCCTCGATCCCGCGATGGCGGACCGCTACGGCGTACTGACTTATGACAACTGGAACGTCATGCACATGTGCCTGACGGGCGATCAGAACCCGTTCGAGCCGATCGAGGGCGACGGGCTTGAGACCTTCCGCGCGACGGCCGAGGCGATCTTCGGCGGCGCCAAGCTTTTGACCGACGATCTCGTTGCAATGAACACCGCGCTGATCAATGGCGAGATCGACGCGTATTTCACCGGTGGCACCTACACCGCTTCGCCCGCGCGCCTGGATGGTCTGACCAACATCCGCGGGATCACTCCGAAGTCCGGCCCCATCGGCGGCAAGGGCGGCATCGTCTGGATCGAGTTGACCTCGATTGTGAACAACCCCGACCCCTCAAGCCTCGGGGAGGATTTCTTGGAGTTCATCCAGGGCGGCGAGATCTCCAAGGCCGTGGGCTTTGCGGAAGGCACATACAACCCGGTCTGTCAGATGGGCGACCCGGCGGTCTTCGCGCTCTGGGACAACGACGAGCTTGACGCGATCCAGTGGGACAGCCTTGAGGACGAGATGGCCCGCTCGGTCGAGTACGAGGTGGTCGCGTCCTACGACGCGCTCTCCAAGATCTACAACGCCGCCAAGCGCGGCTGACGGCGAGCGCTGTGCCGGCCTGCCGACGGGCAGTCCGGTGCGTCCCGCTCTCTCCTGCTAAGAGGGCCGCATGACCAGTCTGCCGATACTGCGCATCGCGGGCCTTGAGAAGCGCTTCGGTGATTTCACGGCGCTCCAAGGCATCGATTTGACGGTGCCAGAGGGCGAGTTTCTGACCATTGTGGGCCCCTCCGGCAGCGGTAAGACCACGCTGATCCGCCTGCTCGTTGGCATGGACGAGCCGAGCGACGGCACGATCTGGCTGCGCGAGAAACGGGTCGATCAGGTGCCCGCCAACAAGCGGCCGACCTGCATGGTGTTTCAGTCTCTCGCGCTCTTTCCGCATCGCTCCGTCGGGCAAAACATCGAGTTTCCACTCAAGATCCGGGGCGTTGACGCAGCGGCGCGCCGGGCGCGTGCGATGGAGCTGCTGGAGCTGTTGCGCCTGCCCTCCGACTATTACGCCAAGCGGATCCAGGAGTGCTCGGGCGGCGAGCGGCAGCGGGTGGCGCTGGCCCGTGCGCTCGCCTTTGATCCGGAGATCCTGTTCTTCGACGAGCCGCTGTCGGCGCTCGACTACCGGTTGCGCAAGACGCTGGAGAAGGAGCTGAAAGACCTGCACGAACGCACGGGCAAGACCTTCATCTACATCACCCACAGCCTGGAGGAGGCGATGGTGATGTCCGACCGCATCGCCATCATGCGTGCTGGTCGCTTCGAGCAGATCGCGACACCGGACGAGATCTATGCCCGCCCCAAGAGCCGCTTTGTGGCGGAGTTCATGGGCGAGGTGAACTTGATCGAGGTGACGCCCGGCCCAGGCGGGCTGTCGGCGGGCGGTGTGCGGCTGGTGCCGGATGCGGGCGCGCGGCTCGGGCTGACGAACGGGCATGGCGGCACCATGGTGGTGCGACCCGAGACGCTGCGATTCCTCGGCGAGGGCGAGGCGGCAGAGGCGACGGTCGACGGCCGGCTCCATGCGGAATACGCCCTCGGCTCGCGCCACCAGTACGAGATCGACCTCGACGACGGCACGCGCATGACCGCAGAGATGCTGCGCGAGGACCGGATCGATGCCAGGCTGGGCGGTGCGGTGCGCCTCGGCTGGGATCTCGACCGCTGCCACCTGATCGAGGACCGCTGAGATGGAGCGCGCGGACCGCCGGCTGGGGCTTTTGACCGCGCTGCCCATCGGAGTGCTGCTGGCGCTCAGCTTCCTCGCGCCGCTATTGGTCGTCGCCGCTTTCTCGATCATGCCGCAGAAGGTGTTCGACCTCGGCCATATGCCGGACTTCTCGGCCTATGCCGAGTTCTTCCGGCAGGGCTACTGGAAATCGCTCGCCTGGTCCCTCGGCATGGCCTTCGCGGCCACCGCGATCCTCTTCGTGCTGTGCTGGCCGCTCGCCTATGGCATGGCCAAGGTCTTCAAGCGCTTCACGCTTGTCATCACCATTGCGGTGGTGATGACGCTCTTCGTCTCCGAGAACATCCGCCTCTTCGGCTGGGTGCTGACGCTGATGAAGGGCGGGCTGATCGAGGGCCATGTGCGCCACTGGACCGGCGAGGGCTTCGACGGGCTGCTCTACAATGTGCCGGTGATCGTCTTCGGGCTGGTTTATGTCTATTTCCCGTTCATGCTGTTCCCGCTCGCGCAAGGCATCGCCATGGTGCCGGACGATGCGCGCCAGGCCGCCGCTGATCTGGGCGCCACCCGCTGGCAGGTGCTGCGCGAGATCGAGCTGCCGCTCGCCGCCCCCGGCATCGTGGTCGGCGGTCTGCTGTGCTTCGTGCTGTCGGCCGGTGCGATTGCCGAGAGCAAGCTGCTCGGCGGCCAGGCGGTGATCGTGATCGGCGACGATGTGGAGACCGCCTTCACCTATGGCCAGAACTGGCCGCTCGGCTCGGCGCTCTCGATGATCCTGATCTTCATCATCGGGACGCTCGCGATCCTCGGTGTCAGCAGTGTGGATCTCGACCGCGTGATGGGCCGGGGGCGCTGATGGCCCCGCACCGGATCACGCGGCTTCTGCTCTACGCCTATGGGGTCGCGGCGATCCTGTTTCTCTACCTGCCGCTGGTCTCGGTCGGGTTCGCCAGCGTGTCGAAGGCCCGCTATCTGACCTTCCCGATCCGGCGCTATGCCACCGGCTGGTACGAGGATGCGGTGACGAGCCCCACGGTCGCGGATCTGCTGGTCACCTCGCTCAAGATCGCCGGGATCGTGACGGTGGTGTCGATGGTGGTGGGGTTCTTCGGTGCCCTCGCCTTCGCCCGCTATTCCTGGCGGTATCGCAAGACCTTCCAAAAGGTCATCCTGCTCCCGATTTTCTTCCCGCAGACGGTCCTCGGCCTCGCGCTCCTGATGTGGTTCAACGCCATCGGCGTGATCCCGTCCTGGCACACGGCGGTCATCGCCCATCTCGTCTGGATCGCGCCCATCGCCACGCTGATCATCGCCATCCGCGCCTACAGCTTCGATCCCGCGCTGGAAGAAGCGGCGCGCGATATGGGGTGCTCGACCTGGCAGGTTATGCGCGAGGTCACGATCCCGCTGCTGATGCCCGGGGTGATCTCGGCAGGCCTCTTCGCGTTTCTGCTGAGCTGGGGGAACTTCCCGCTGTCGCTGTTCACCACAGGCGCGGACTCGACCCTGCCCGAATGGCTCTACGCCAAGATGGTGTCGGGCTACTCGCCGCTCGTGCCCACGGTCGGGATGCTCTCGGTCGCAGCGTCGTTTACGCTGCTGGCGGTTGGCCTTGCGATCCCATGGCTCATTGGACGGCTGCGCCGCGCGCGGACGACCGCCACGACACCCCGGCCAGGCGGAGCCCCCGCTCCGGCGCCGGCAGAATGACAAAGACGAACCAAGGAAGGGAGACGGTCATGTTCACCTCGATCACCGGCAAGAGCGTGCTGGTCACCGGCGGCTCGAAGGGCATCGGCAAAGGCATCGCGCAGGTCTTCGCCAAAGCGGGCGCTAAGGTGATGATCGCAGCGCGGGGCGAGGCGGCCGCAAAGGCGACGGTCGAAGACCTAACCGCGGCCGGCCACACAGCCGCCTACACGCTGGGAGATGTGGGCGACTGGGCGGATATGCAGGCGATGGTGGCAGCGGCGGCCGCGGCGCATGGCGGGCTCGACATCCTCTGCGCCAATGCCGGCGCCTTTCCGCAGACCAAGATGATCGAGATGGACCCCGCCGAGTGGGACGAGGTCATGCGCACCAACCTCAAATCCTCCTTCCTCGGGGTGAAGGCCGCGATCCCCGAGTTCGAGAAGAAGGGCAAGGGCCGGGTGATCCTGACCTCCTCGATCACCGGACCGGTCACGGGCTTCCCGGGCTGGTCGCATTACGGCGCCTCAAAATCCGGCCAGCTCGGCTTTCTCAAGACCGCGGCGATGGAGCTTGCGCGCTACAACACCACGATCAACGCGGTGATGCCCGGCAACATCTTCACCGAAGGGCTGCAGGATCTGGGCGAGGATTACCTCAAGACCATGGCCGCCTCGATCCCGCTCAAACGCCTCGGCGATGTGGCGGATATCGGCAATGCGGCGCTGTTCTTCGCCACCGACGAGGCGGGCTACATCACGGGCCAGCAGATCGTCGTGGACGGCGGCCAGATCCTACCCGAGTCCCTTGAGGCCATCGACGAGATCTGATCGACAGTCTCGTCAGAATGCCTCAAAGGCCCGCACCGGATGGTTCATGTCTTTGATCATTTCGTTGCGGGCCTCGGTTCGACCGACATGCGACCTTGTGAGCCAGGAGGCCAACCCTCATGAGTTCCAAACCCAGTGACCGGCGAACGCTTCGGGAGAATTTCCGCCGTTTCTGATGGTCGGGATGAATAGCAGCTGTTTCCGCACAGTGTGAGTTGATCAGCCCGATAATTTCTCACGCGCCGCGGACGTCCGATGTTGGGAGCGCAGTTGCAGCATCTGGGCTGCCTGCGAACGGCAGGAGTGAGCCGTTGCCGTCCGAAGGTTGGCGCCGGTATGGGGACGCCAACGCTTAGTTTCGCCGTTATCTGAGTTCGAGACGCTTGAGTTGGCGCGGCTCGGCTCAAAAGATGAACAGAGTCGTGCCTCACGAGACCGCTACGCCACCATCTCCGCAACGAAATCCGCCAAGGTGGCGCTGGCCCTCCTTGCCTCGGGATCCTGGAAGGTGATGCGGCCGTTGTTTATGTTCTCGTGCATTTCCGCCATGGTCTCGGCGGATTGCTGGGACAGGCCGCTGTCCTTCAAAACCTCGATCCAGGCCTCCTGAGGGACTGGGACTGGCGTGATGTGGCGCCCCAGCGAACTGGACAATTCGGCAGCGATGTCCTCGGCAGAGTACTGCTGCGCACCCTTCAGTTCGATCACGCGATGCGCAACTGTCGGAGGGTCGAGCAGGGCGTCCGCGACCGTCAGCCCAATGTCCCGTGTTGCAACCATGTCGATCTTGAGGTCGAGCGGCAGGATCATGCTCGGATAGATGCCATCCTGCAGAACGGCTGGCATGACATCGCGGATGTTCTCCAGGAAGTATGCCGGGCGCACCGCGCTGAGCGGGATCTTGGCTGCAACAAACAACTCCTCCAAGTGGGCGATGGTCGAGATCGGGCCGACGCGCTCGCCATGCTGCGCGCCGACTGACGACAGGATGACGGCATGCGGCAGGCGTGCTGCCGCCGCCGCCTTCACGATCGCCTCTGCGCGCTTCAGACTGTCGCCAAGAAAGTCCTCGTTGGCGAGATCGGGCGGCAGCATGAAGTAAGCTCCCGTGGCGCCTTCGAGCGCCTTGATCATCGCCTCCGTGTCCATGATCCCGGCGACGGCGACCTCCGCCCCCTTGGCTTTCCAGGGCGTGCCCTTTTCCTCTGAGCGCACGATGACGCGGACCGGCTGCCCTTGGTCGATGAGTGTTTGAGCGACGACGGAACCGGTGTTTCCCGTGGCACCTGAGATAACGAACATGATTGTCTCCGTGGGTTGGGGGGGTGCGTTGGGACCAACCTAAGAGAGCCTGTTGGATATCTATAATGCATGATTTATATCATTTTCATGCATCAAGAGCATATATACCGCATCAACCTCAATCTCCTTAAGGCGCTGGATGCCTTGTTGGACACCGAGAGCGTGAGCAAGGCCGCCAACCGGGTGAACCTCTCCCAACCCGCCATGAGCCGGGCGCTCAATCGGCTTCAGCATGCAATCAAGGATCCGCTGCTGGTTCGGTCCGGTCGAGGGATGACCTTAACCCCCCGCGGAGAGGCTCTCCGCGAGCCGGTGCGCGATGCGCTGACCCGGGCGTCCCTGGTCTTCAAACCGGTGGTGTTCGATCCGTCGATCGCGCAGGACCGGTTCCGCCTGATCGCTCCAGACTACCTAGCGCAACTGATCATGCCGCCGGTCTTGACCAAGGTCTTTACCCTTGCGCCCGGGGTTCGGATCGAGATGGAGAACCTCTCGGCGAGCGGCATTGCGCAGATGTGCGAGGGGACGATCTCGTTGGGGTTCGGCGTGGTGGAGGACGGCCCGGTGCTGGAAAACGTAGCAAGCCAGGCGTTGTTCCAGGATC
Organism: Pseudomonadota bacterium; assembly: GCA_039187815.1. GTDB lineage: Bacteria > Pseudomonadota > Alphaproteobacteria > Rhodobacterales > Rhodobacteraceae > Thermohalobaculum. The sequence goes on from JBCCZI010000090.1 coordinate 18,066, forward strand.
GCCAGATTTGCCTCGTTCGCAAGGGGCACCCCTTGCTCGATTGCGGCATGAGCCTTGAACGCTATGCTGCCACACCTCACGCTCTGCTGAGCATCACGGGACGCGGCGGCAGTCGGATTGATGACGTACTGAAAGAGCATGGTCTTTCGAGAACC